>NZ_JARJBD010000024.1:0-127867 GCF_029269925.1 Rhodococcus sp. T2V | reverse complement strand
GTGCCCGGCCTGCACGACGAACAGCCCGGACAGCCCGTCGAGGTAACTCTTGCCGTTCGTGTCCCAGATCCGGGCGCCGTCGCCGCGGGTGATGATCGGCGGGGTGATGTTCTCCCCGTGCCGGGAGAAATGCCCCCACAGATGGCGCGCGGCCGAGCGTTCGAGTGCGGTCGTGGTTCTTTCGGTGACTGCAGTCATCGTAATCCTCAATTGTGTTTCGGTTCAGTCGAATTCGGACCGGTCCAGCGCCAGAGGCCGAATCCGGGCCGATCGCCCCGGCAGGCCGTCGAACGCCGAGGTCCGATCCGGCATGCGTCAATCGTGACGCCTTCTGACCGCGAATTCAAGTAGCAACTCGATAACTATTGACGCAATGCGCAGGAAATATTTCGTTTTGATGACCTAATTCGTGGCTACAGGTAGCCAACACGAGTGCGCTCTTCTACTGTGGGTGAATCTTTTTTCTCGCCCCCGTCTTGGAGTGATCTCATGACCGTCTCGGTCCCTTTTCCGCCGTCCACCTCGCTCGACCTGCCCACCACCGTGCCCGGCTGCTGGATCTCCGGATCCCCGGCCGAGGGCTCCGGCGCCATCCACCGCATCATCGATCCGGCGACGGGCGCCCCCGTCACGACGCTGACCCTCGCGACCGCGTCGGACGTCGACACCGCCGTCCGGTCGGCACGTGCCGCCTTCCCCGGCTGGTCGGGCGCCGCCCCGGCCGAGCGCGCAACGGTTCTCACCACCCTCGCCCGCGCGCTCGAGCGCGACGCGGAACTGTTCGCCCGCGAAGAAGTCGCGCAGACGGGCAAGGCGATCCGGCTCGCTCGCGAGTTCGACGTCCCGGGCAGCATCGACAACATCGACTTCTTCGCCGGAGCCTCCCGCAATCTCGACGGCAAGGCCGCCGCGGAGTACTCCCCCGACCACACGTCGAGCATCCGGCGCGACGCCGTCGGCGTCGTCGGGTCGATCACGCCGTGGAACTATCCGCTGCAGATGGCGGTGTGGAAGGTGATTCCGGCGTTGGCCGCAGGGTGCACGGTCGTGCTGAAACCGAGCGAGCTCACGCCCCTCACGACGCTCCGCCTCGCCCGGCTGGCCACCGAATCCGGGCTGCCCGACGGCGTGTTCAACGTGGTGACGGGTACCGGCGCCGAGGTGGGCGCCGCGCTCGCCGGACACCGCGGAATCGACGTGCTGACGTTCACCGGGTCGACCGCCGTGGGCCGCACGGTGATGGCGCAGGCATCGACGAACGGCACCCGCGTGCAGCTCGAGCTGGGCGGCAAGGCCCCGTTCGTCGTGTTCGACGACGCCGATCTCGAGGCGGCAGTGCACGGCGCGGTCGCGGCGTCGCTGATCAACGGCGGCCAGGACTGCACCGCGGCGACCCGCGCGATCGTGGCGGACGCGCTGTACGACGACTTCGTCGCCGGTGTGGCCGAACTGATGGAACGGGTGGTGGTGGGCGATCCCTACGACCCGGACACCGACCTCGGATCGCTGATCACACTCGCGCATCGCGACCGGGTCGACGGCATGGTGCAGCGCGCCCGCGCCGCCGGTTTCCGGATCGTGACGGGCGGATCCGCCCCCGAACTGCCCGGTGCGTTCTACCTCCCCACCCTGATCGCGGACGTCACCGAGGATGCGGAGATCTACCGCGACGAGGTGTTCGGACCGGTGCTCACCGTGAGCCGTCATTCGGGCGACGACGACGCGATCCGCCGCGCCAACGACACCGACTACGGTCTCGCCGCGTCGGCGTGGACGACGAACCTGTACCGCGCGCAGCGCGCATCACGGGAGATCGACGCGGGTTGTGTGTGGGTCAACGATCACATCCCGATCGTCAGCGAGATGCCGCACGGCGGGGTCGGCGCGTCCGGCTTCGGCAAGGACATGTCGACGTACTCGTTCGAGGAGTACCTGACGGTCAAGCACGTCATGAGCGACATCACCGGAGTGCCACGGAAAGCGTGGCACCGCACGGTGTTCAGCGGGGCGCAGTAGGGCTACTCCTTCGAGGGCGTGCCGTACCGCAGCTTGTGCACCTTCAGGATCGAGATGGTCTCCGTTGTGCGCACGCCCTCGATGGCGCTGACGTACTGATTGAGGAAGGCCCACAGTTCGGCGTTGTTGGCGCTGCCGACCTCGACGCAGATGTCGCTCCGCCCCAGCAGCGTCGAGACGTACGTGATCTCGGGCATCTCGGTCAGCGTGTCCACGACGGCCTGGTGCCGGGCCGGGTCGACGGTGAGGAACACGAGGGCCAGCTGGGAGTCGCCCAGCCGTTCGGGATCGGCGAACGCGACGATGCGCAGGATGTTCAGGTCCTGCAGCCGCTTCACGCGCGCCCGTACCGTCGCCTCGGACGAGCCCAGGTTGCGGGCGATTTCCCGGAATGCTCGCCGTCCGTCGTCCTCGAGTTGCCGCAGGATCGCGCGGTCCAGTTCGTCCAGAGTGTGCTGAGACATGGACCGACTCTATCCAGAACGACGAGATCAGTGGCGCTGCGGGCGCAAAAGGCTGCATTTCATGGATGTTAAGCCTTGATGAATGCGCATTGCGCGGTCAGTTTCACCTTGTGCGACGCATTGCGCGGTGTTAGTGTCTTGAATCACATACTTGCGGCGGCCCGTCAGCCTCCACCCCACTCGACTCGAGTCACCGAGGGCCGCATTCTGAATACACACACTGCGCCGACAAGGCCCAGAACTGGAGAATCCCGTGAGCTTGCACGATTCCTTCGCCGACGACCACACCTATGAGAAGAACCTGCGGTGGTGGGACGGCTTCACCATCAGCCTCTCCATCCCGGCCGCACTGTTCGTCGGCATGGGCTACGCAATCGGCCTGATCGGCGCCTGGACGACGCTCGTCCTCCTCGGCGCCGTCGCCGTCCTGGCGTGCCTGCAGAATTTCATCTACTCCGAGATGGCCAGCATGTTCGTCGACAAGGTCGGCGGCATCTCGATGTACGCCCATCAGGGCTGGCGGACCCGCTCGACCCTCGTCGGTCCGCTCGCGACCTACGGCTACTGGTTCTCGTGGTCCAGTTCGCTGGCCATCTACGGCCTCCAGATCGGGAAACTGGTCCAGGCCGAGTGGTTCCCCGAACAGACGTGGACGTTCTCCACGGGCCTGGCCACCATCGGACTGCCCCACGTCATCGCACTCGGCGTCCTGGTCATGGGCTGGGGACTGAACGTCCTCGGGATGCGTCCCGCGATGTGGCTCATGTACGCGACCGGCGCCCTCGTCCTGGTCCCGATCGTCGTCTTCGCGGCCGCTCCGCTCCTGTCCGACAGCTGGTCGATGAGCAACCTGCACTGGGACATCGCCGCCAGCGGCGAAGCGGGATGGCGCACCGCCATCGCCTGGATGTTCGTCCTCGCCTGGTCGGTCTACGGCATCGAGGCGGTCGCCTCGTTCGTGCCGGAGTTCCGCGACACCATCCGCGACAGCCGAATTGCGTTGCGACTGGCCGGTTTCTTCGTCATCGCCGTCTACATCCTGGTCCCGTTCGGCGTCGGCGGGCTCGTCGATCAGGCGGACGTCGCCGAGAACCCCGTCTCCTTCTACCTGACCGTGTTCGAGAGCCTGTTCCCCGGCGGCGACATCGTGATGGCGATCTGCCTCATCGCCGGCCTTGTTCTCCTGATGGTCATGACCACCGCCGACGGCGGACGCGTGCTCCACGGCAGCGCCCGCGAGGGCCTCACCATCAAGCAACTCGGTGAACTCAACCGTTTCAAGGTCCCGGGGCGGGCCATGTCGCTCGACCTGCTCGTCAACGTCATCCTGATCCTGTTCGTCGGCGAGGCCCTCGCCGTCATCGTCGCCGGCATCGTCGGCTACCTGATCTGCCACATCCTGTCGCTGACCGGCTTCCTCAACCTGCGCCGCGACGAACCGGACGCCCATCGCCCCATCAAGCTCGGCAAGCAGTGGGTGTACATCGCCGGCGTCCTCGTGGTCGTCGACACGATCATGGTCGTCGTCGGCGCTCTCAGCGCCTCGATCACCGGCTACGGCAGCACGAAGGAACTGATCGTCGGGGTCTTCGTCCTGTCCCTGTCGATCGTGCTGTACGCCTACCGGCGCGTCGTCCAGGACGGTCAGCCGTGGGTCTGGAAGGAACCGGCGTCCGCCGTCGAGGCCGATTTCGTGCCCGACGACGACGAGGACGACGCCCCCGCTACAGACCCGGCACGCACCGTATAGCTTCACCTGTGAGTACTTGTTAACCGCGGGCGGTTAACAAGTACTCACAGGCGCGAAGCGCATCAGGCCATGGAACGCACGTGGCGCGCCGCGACCGACAGCGACGCGAGATCGTGGGTGGACGCGGCGTCGATCTCCCTCAGCGTCCGGCGAGCGCGCTCGATCCGGGCGCTGTTCGTCTTCTCCCACAGCAGAATCCGGGAGTCCGCCGAATCTCCGGATTCACCCGAGGACAACACGTCACGGGTCAGGAGCCGGACGGAGCGGTACAGGTCGTCACGCAGCGCCACCCGGGCGAGGGTGTGCCACCGTTCACCCCGCGGAAGCGCCGACACCTTGATCAGCCACCGATCCACACCGAGGTGATCGGAGAGCGCGAAATAGAGCGGCGCCACCTCCGCGACGTCGTGGTCCAGTTCGCGGGCGACGTCGGCGATGTCGAGCAGGCTGAACCGGTAGAGGCCGTCCGCGATCCGCCGGGCGATGGACGTCTCGACGCCCGCCTCGTCGTAGATGCGCCGCGCTTCCTCCATCGCCAGCGCCTCGGCGCCGCGGAGCCATCCGCCGACGTCGCCGGAGTGCGTGTGGACGGCACGACGGAAGTCGTCGATCTCGGCGTCCACCGACAGCGGTTGGCGTCGGTTGGCGAGGAACCACCGCGACGCCCGGTCGAGCAACCTGCGGGCCTCGACGACCAGTTCGTACTCCGTCGCCGGCGGCAGTTTCGCCGCGGCGATGTCGGACCAGAGTTCCGCGAGCCCGAACACTTCCGACGTGATGACGAACGCGCGCACCACATCCGCGGGCCCGGCCCCCGTCTCTTCGCGCAACCGGTACGCGTACGTGAGCCCGCCGCGGGCGAAGATGTCGTTCGCGATCTCGGTGGCGAGGATCTCCTGGCGGAGGGGGTGCGCGTCGACGGGGAGGACGGAGCGCAGTGCACCCGGGAAGTATGCGCCGAGCCGTCCGGAGAAGTACCCGTCGGTGAAGACGTCCGAATCCTCCAGTTCCGCCTTCAGATCCAGCTTGGCGTGCGCGAGGAGGGTCGCCAGTTCCGGCGAGGTCAACCCGAGCCCCGCCTCCGACAGTTCGGTGAAGCCGTCGGCGGTCGGCAGCGCCTCCAGTTCGCAGTCCAAGCCGCGCTTGTCGACCAGGTCGCCCACCATCCGTGCGTGCACGTCCACCATCCGGTGGGCGTTCGACCGGGCGTCGCCGAGAACCCGATTCTGTGCGCGATTGTTCATGAGGACGAGTTCCGACACGTCGTCGGTGAGCGTCCCGAGGAGGTCCGAGCGCCGGGCCGGATCGAGCCGTCGGTCGACCGGCAGCGAGTCGAGCAGGATCTTGATGTTCACCTCGTGGTCCGAGCAGTCCACGCCGGCCGAGTTGTCCAGTGCGTCCGTGTTGACACGTCCACCCGTGCGGGCGAATTCGATGCGGGCGAGTGCGGTGATGCCGAGGTTGCCGCCCTCGGCGACGGCCCGTGCGCGCAGCAGGCCGGCATCGATCCGGACGTTGTCGTTCGCCTTGTCCCCCGCGTCCGTGTGCGACTCCGACGAGGCCTTGACGTACGTCCCGACGCCGCCGTTGAACAGCAGATCCACCGGGGCTGCGAGGATGGCGCGGATCATCTCCGGCGGCGTCAGCGTCGTCACCGACTCTCCCAGTCCGAGCACCGCGCGCATCTGACTGCTCACCGGAATCGACTTGCTCTCCCGCGACCAGACACCCCCGCCCGCACTGATGAGAGTCCGGTCGTAGTCGGCCCACGACGACCTCGGCAGCTCGAACAACCGGCGGCGTTCCTGCCAGGCCCGCTCACGGCCGGGAGTGGGGTCGACGAAGATGTGCCGGTGGTCGAACGCGGCGACCAGGCCGATCCCCGACGTCGCCAGCATGGCGTTGCCGAAGACGTCGCCACTCATGTCGCCGATCCCCGCCACCGTGAAGCTGTCACGATCGACGTCGATTCCGAGTTCGGCCAGATGCCGGGTGACGCTCACCCAGGCACCCTTCGCGGTGATGCCCATCTTCTTGTGGTCGTAGCCGACCGAACCACCGGACGCGAACGCGTCACCGAGCCAGAAGTCGTATGTCCGGGCCACCTCGTTGGCGGCGTCGGAGAACGTGGCCGTGCCCTTGTCCGCCGCCACCACCAGGTAGGGGTCGTCGCCGTCGCGGCAGACGACGCCGTCCGGGTGCACCGATTCTGCTGTGTCCGAACGGTTGTCGGTGACGTCGAGCAACCCGGAGATGAACTGCCGGTAGCAGTCCAGGCCGGTGGACGACGGATTGCGCACGACGAAACCGCCCTTGGCGCCTGCGGGCACGATCACGGCGTTCTTCACCGCCTGCGCCTTGACGAGTCCGAGGATCTCGGTGCGATAGTCGTCGGGGCGGTCGGACCAGCGGAGGCCACCGCGCGAGACGGGTCCGTATCGCAGATGCACACCCTCCATGTCCGGTGAATACACGAAGACCTCGTAGAACGGCCGTGGCCGCGGAAGCTCGTCGATCTCGCCGGAGCGGAACTTCAGCGACAACTGGGGCCGGGGCGGGCCGAGCGTCCCGTCCCGGTAGAAGTTGGTGCGGGTCGTCGCCGAAACGAGATTCACGTACGCGCGCAGGATCCGGTCGGCGTCGAGGCCCTCGACCTCTTCGAGCAGTGATTCGACTCTGGTCCGGCGGGTTTCGACCTCACCGGCGGAATGCCCGCGCGGATCGAAGTGCGCGTGGAACAGACCCACGACCGCAGAGGCGAACTCGGGACGTGACAGCAGCACCGCCTCGATCCGGCCCTGGTCGTAGGGCAGAGCGCTCTGCCGCAGGAAGCGTGCGTAGGCGCGCAGGAGCACGACCTCCCGCCAGTCCAGGCCGGCGGCAAGCACCAGCACGTTGAACCGATCCGCCTCCGCCCGGCCCGACCACATCGCCCGGAACGTCTCCACGACGGCCCCGGGTTCGACGGATCCCGCGGCCATCGCGGATGCCACGAGCGGTCCCGCGGACACCCTGAAGTCGTAGAGCCGGCACACCAGACCGTCGGCGCGGCGGAAGACGGACGTCCGCTGGTCGACGACCTCGAGGTCGAGACTGCCGAGAAGGCGGAGCACCCGCTCGAGCGACACGGTCGCCCCTCCGCTGTAGAGCGTGACCCGGAATTGCGGGTTCTCACCGGTTCCGGCGATGTCGACGTGCAGGTCGAAGGCGTCGGCGGTCAGTCGGTCGAGGATGGCGACGTCGGGGACCGGCGGCCGATCCCGTTCTTCGACATAGCCTTCCGGCAGGGACGGGGCGAGCGTGGACGTAATCGAGCTCATAGATTCTCTCCGTTGAGATCCGGGCGCCGAGTGGTTGTCGTGGAATAGAGAAAGATCCGCCCCGCGGGCGCCATTGACCGCGGGACGGATCGAGTGTCGGGACACGGGGGTGTCGTCGGACAGGTGTGTCAGGGGTTGCGGTGTGCGTCCGCGATGTCGAGAACCGTGTCGAGGATCGCGAGACCCTCACGGGCCTCGGCCTCGGTGACGGTGCACGGCGGCACCGCGTGAATGCGATTGAAGTTCGCGAACGGCAGCAGACCACTTGCCTTGCACGCCGCGATCACCTCGTTCATCGCCGGGCTGGACGCACCGTACGGGGCGAGCGGCTCCTTCGTGGCACGGTCGGCGACGAGTTCGATCGCCCAGAACACGCCGAGCCCGCGCACTTCACCGATCGACGGGTGCCGGTCGGCGAGGCCACGCAGCCCAGGACCGAGAATCTCGCTGCCGATCCGCGCCGCGTTCTCGACGATCCCCTCGTCCTCCATCGCAGTGATCGTCGCGACCGCGGCGGCGGTGGCGAGCGGATGCCCCGAGTAGGTGAGTCCGCCCGGGTACGGCCGGTTGGCGAACGTCGCCGCGATCTTCTCGCTGATCGCGACACCGCCGAGCGGAACGTAACCGGAGTTGACCCCCTTCGCGAACGTGATCAGGTCGGGTACGACACCGAAATGGTCAATCGCGAACCACTTTCCGGTCCGGCCGAACCCCGACATCACCTCGTCCGCGATGAACACGATGCCGTAGCGGTCACAGATCTCGCGGACGCCGGCCATGTAGCCGGGCGGGGGCACCATGATCCCCGCGGTCCCGGGAACGGATTCGAGCACGATCGCCGCGATCGAGTTCGGCCCCTCCAGACGGATCAGCTGATCGAGGTACTCGAGCGCGCGCTCGGTTTCCTGCTGCTCGTTCTCCGAGTGGAACTGCGACCGGTACAGGAACGGTCCGTGGAAGTGGACGACTCCGCTGTTGCCGTAGTCGTTGGGCCACCGGCGCGGATCGCCGGTGAGGTTGATCGCGGTGTCCGTGCCACCGTGGTACGAGCGGTAGCGGGAGAGCACCTTGTACCGGCCGGTGTGCAGGCGAGCCATGCGCACGGCGTGCTCGTTGGCGTCGGCGCCACCGTTGGTGAAGAACACCTTGTTGAGGTCGCCCGGGGTTCGTTCGGCGATCAGCCGCGCGGCCTCGGAGCGGGCATCGTTCGCGTACTGCGGTGCGACGGTGCACAGCTTCGCGGCCTGCTCCTGAATGGCGGCAACGACTTTGGGGTGCTGGTGCCCGATGTTCGTGTTGACCAGCTGGGACGAGAAGTCCAGCATGCGGTTCCCGGCACCGTCCCACACGTACGAACCCTCGGACGCGAGGATCGTCATCGGTGTGATCTGCTCCTGCGCCGACCACGAGTGGAACACGTGCGCGCGGTCGAGCGCGTAGGCGCGCTCCCCCTCGGCACGGGCCGCGTCGAGGGGCTGACCGGTGGGCAGGAGTTCCTGGGAGACTGTCGTCGTCATGACCGTGGGTCCTTTCCTGCTCAGTTGTTCTGGGGGAAGCCGAGGTTGATACCGCCGTGGCTGGGGTCGAGCCAGCGGCTGGTGACGACCTTGCCGCGGGTGAAGAAGTGCACACCTTCGGCGCCGTGGGCGTGGGTGTCGCCGAACAGCGAGTTCTTCCAGCCACCGAAGGAGTAGTACGCGGTCGGGACCGGAATCGGCACGTTGATGCCGACCATCCCGACCTCGACCTCGTTCTGGAACCGCCGGGCGGCGCCGCCGTCGTTGGTGAAGATCGCGGTGCCGTTGCCGAACGGGCCGGAGTTGATGAGTTCCAGCGCCTCGTCGTAGGAGTCGACCCGCACCACGGAGAGGACGGGTCCGAAGATTTCGTCGGTGTACACGGACATGTCGGTGGTGACGTGGTCGATCAGGGTCGGGCCGAGCCAGAACCCGTCCGCGCCGCCGTCGGCCTGCACCTGCCGGCCGTCCACGACAATCGTCGCTCCAGCGCCTTCGCCGGCGTCGATGTAGGAGGCGACCTTGTCCCGGTGCACCTTCGTCACCAGCGGACCCATGTCGGAATCTTTGGTGCCGTCGCCGATCTTCAACGTGTTGGTGCGTTCCTTGATTTTCGCGACCAACTCGTCGGCGATGTCCCCGACCGCGACGAGGGCGGAGATCGCCATGCAGCGCTCACCGGCGGATCCGAAGCCGGCGTTGACCATGGCGTCGGCGGCCAGATCCAGGTCGGCGTCCGGCAGGACGATGGCGTGGTTCTTCGCGCCACCCAAGGCCTGGACGCGCTTGCCGTGGGCGGTGCCGGTGGCGTAGACGTACTGGGCGATGGGGGTGGAGCCGACGAAGCTGATGGCCTTGACGGCGGGGTTGGTGAGAAGTTCGTCGACGGAGGTCTTGTCGCCCTGCAGCACGTTAAAGACACCCGCGGGCAGTCCGGCCTCGGCCCAGAGTTCGGCCATCCAGATCGCGGCGGTGGGGTCCTTCTCCGACGGCTTCAACACCACCGTGTTGCCGGCGGCGATCGCGATGGGGAAGAACCACATCGGGACCATCGCCGGGAAATTGAACGGGGAGATGATACCGACCGGACCGACGGGCTGACGGATCGAATGCACGTCGACATTCGTCGACGCGTTCTCCGTCATGCCGCCCTTGAGCAGGTGGGCGATGCCGCAGGCGAATTCGACGACCTCCTGGCCGCGCGAGACTTCACCCAATGCGTCGGAGACGACCTTGCCGTGCTCGGAGGTGATGATCTCCGCCAACTCACCCTTGCGCTCGTTGAGCAGTTCGCGGAACTTGAAAATGATCTGCGTCCGCTTGGCGAGGGAGGTGTCACGCCACCCGGGGAACGCCGCGGCGGCCGAGTCGATGACGGCGCGGGCGTCCTCGACACTGGCGAGCGCGACCTGACCGGTCGCGGCGCCCGTGGCCGGGTTGGTGACAGGGGCGGTGTTCCCGCTCGTGCCGGCGAAGCTCTTGTTGTCGAACCAGTGCGAGATCGTTCGGGTCTGCGCGGCGCCGTCGCTGTGTGTCATGAAATGGGTGTCCTTACCGAGAGAGCGGATACCGGGGCGATCCGCACGGATCGCGTGATGCCTCCACTCTGGTCCGTGAACCAGCCCTCAGACCCCGACGATCTGTATAGCAATCCGGCTTCTGATTTACACTGCGTAAATGCTGCCCACCATCGTCGACATCCTGGCGCTCCCGGTCGTCCAGGCCGGGACCCCCGAGGTGATCGGCGGCGGACCGCTCGACAGGCCGGTGCGATGGGTGCACGTCAGCGATCTACCCGACCTGTCGAACCTCCTCCAGGGCGGCGAACTCGTCCTCACCACCGGGCAGCCCCTCGCCGACGACTCGTCGAGCGTGGAATACCTGGAAGGACTGGCCGCGGCGGGCGCAGCCGGACTCGTCGTAGAACTCGGCGTCCACGTCGACACGGTCCCGGAAGGTGTGGCACGCGCCGCCGACAGACTGTCGTTCCCCGTGATCGCGCTACACCGTCAAATCAAGTTCGTCGAGGTCACCGAGGCTGTGCACCGGTCGATCGTCGCAGAACAGTACGACGAGGTCGCGTTCGCACGGCACGCCCACGAGGTCTTCACCGACCTCAGCATGAAGCGGGCGTCGCTCGGCGAGATCGTCGACGCCGCGGCCGGCATGCTCGGCGCCCCGATCGTGCTCGAAGACCTCAACCGGCAGGTACTGGCGTTCGCGGCGCAGGGCACCGCGACGGCGGACCTCCTCGCCGAGTGGGAACGCCGGTCACGGCTCACGCCCGTGTCGCATCAGACCGCGGTGGACGGGCCCGAGTCGTGGACGACGACGCCCGTCGGCGCACATCGGCAGGAATGGGGACGACTCGTCGCCCCCCGTCCCGTCGCCGCGGAAGGCCGTGCGCGGATGACCCTCGAACGCGCGGCCCAGGCGCTCGCACTGCACCGCATGGTCGAACAGGACCGGACCGCACTCGAGCAGCAGGCCCAGAGCGGGCTCATCGACGAACTCCGCCGCGGACGCATCCAGGACGAGGCCGAGGCGACGGCGCGCGCCCACGCACTCGGTCTCCGGCCGGCACTGACCTACCTGCCGATGACGGTCCGGGTCGGCGAAACCGCCAGCGCCGACCAGGTTCTGGCGCAGCGACGCCGGATCACCATGCTCGACGCCGTGCGTCACGCGGTCCGGACGTCGCGGCAGACGGCACTGACCGCGAACACCCGGGCCGGGCAGATCGACCTGCTCCTGTCCCATCCGCCGGCGTCCGCACCCGGCGCGCTGACCGAACTCTGTGGGGCGATCCGCGCCGCACTCACCCGGCTCGACGGCGTCCTGCACTGCACGATCGGCGTCGGTCCCGAATCGACCCGGCTGCTGGACGCCGCGGGCGGTCTCACGGAATCCGCGCACATCGCCGACGTCGCGCTGTCGTTGCCACCGGACGACAAGGCCTTTCACCGGGCAGCCGACATCCGGCTGCGCGGGCTCCTCGCCCTGATCCGGACCGATCCGCGGGTGCAGGCTTTCGCCGAAACCGAACTCCGCGGCCTGCTGGAGCATCGCGCGCGCCACGGCGGCGACAGCGTCGAAGTCCTGCGGAGCTTCCTCGAACTCGGCGGCAACAAGACGGAACTCGCGAAGAGGCTCCACCTCTCACGCCCCACGCTCTACGCGAAGCTGGCCACGATCGAGCGCCTGCTCGGTGTCGACCTCGACGACGCCGAGTCCCGGACGTCGCTGCACACGGCCATGCTGATCCTGCAGCTCCGCCGCCCGTGAGTACTTGTTAACGTCGGGCGGTTAACAAGTACTCACGGGGCGAAGCCATCCCCCGAACATCGTTCGACGAGAACCGGCTCAGGGTGCCGACATCCGAATAGTCGCGAGCCGTAACCCCGATGTTGAGAATTATCTTCAGAACTATTGGCATGAATGATCGCTTTCTTCACTATTGGCTCCTACCAATCGAATTTCCAACAGCACGGAGTTCTCATGAAGATCGGCATCCCCCGCGAGATCAAGAACCACGAATACCGGGTGGCCATCACCCCCGCCGGTGTCCACGAACTTGTCGGCCGCGGCCACGAGGTGA
Source organism: Rhodococcus sp. T2V (assembly GCF_029269925.1). NCBI lineage: Bacteria > Bacillati > Actinomycetota > Actinomycetes > Mycobacteriales > Nocardiaceae > Rhodococcus > Rhodococcus sp. T2V. The sequence goes on along the minus strand of NZ_JARJBD010000024.1, from coordinate 115,202 downwards.
TCATCGAAACCGGGGCCGGCGTCGGTTCCTCCTTCGCCGACGCAGACTTCAAAGCCGCAGGCGCGCAGATCCTCTCGACCGCCGACCAGGTGTGGGAGAGTGCCGACCTGCTGCTCAAGGTCAAGGAACCCATCGCCGAGGAATACCCCCGCCTCCGCCAGGACCAGGTGCTGTTCACCTACCTGCACCTCGCCGCATCCAAGGAATGCACCGACGCCCTGCTCGCGTCGAAGACCACCTCCATCGCCTACGAAACCGTCACCGGCGCCGACGGCTCGCTGCCGCTGCTCGCCCCGATGAGCGAGGTCGCCGGACGCCTCGCCCCGCAGGCCGGCGCCTACCACCTGATGCGCCAGGGCGGCGGCCGCGGCGTCCTGATGGGCGGTGTTCCCGGGGTGCGACCGGCCAAGGTCGTCGTCATCGGCGCCGGTGTCTCCGGCAAGAACGCCATCGCCATCGCGCACGGCATGCACGCCGACGTCACCGTCCTGGACCTGTCCATCGCCCGCCTCCGGGAAATCGACGCCCAGTACCACGGCCAGGTCAAGACCATCGTCTCCAACAGCCTCGAACTCGAGCAGGCCGTCCTCGACGCGGACCTGGTCATCGGCGCCGTCCTCGTCCCCGGCGCCAAGGCCCCCACCCTCGTCTCCAACAACCTGGTCTCCCGGATGAAGCCCGGTTCGGTGCTCGTCGACATCGCCATCGACCAGGGCGGCTGCTTCGAGGACTCGCGGCCCACCACCCACGCCGAACCCACCTACCAGGTCCACGACTCGGTGTTCTACTGCGTCGCCAACATGCCCGGCGCCGTCCCCCGCACCTCCACCTACGCCCTCACCAACGCGACCCTGCCGTACGTCGTCGCCCTCGCCGACAAGGGCTGGCAGGACGCGACCGCGACCGTCCCCGGACTCGCCGAGGGACTGTCCACCCACGACGGCACACTGCTGTCCACCGAAGTCGCTGCCGCGCACGGCTACACGGCGGCGCAGCTGCCGGCCTGAGCAACGGCGCCCGGCTAGGCGCCGAGCCCGAACGCGACGAGGAACCCGAGCGCGGTGGACAACCCGACCCACCACCCGCCTTCCCGGTAGGCCTCGGGCATCAGCGAGTCCGCGAGCACGGCGATGGTCGCGCCACCGGCGAACGCCTGGATGGTCGCGATGGTGCCGTCGGAGATGGTGTCGGACACGGCGTCGGCACCGATCACCACCAGCACCAGCAGGACGGCGGTGGCCACCCACACCGACAGGGCACGGCCGCGGCTGAAGTGCGGCTGGGACCGCATGGACGCCGCGCCCGCGACCGCCTCGGGCACGTTTCCGACCGCGACGGCGACCAGCAGCACCACCCCGCCCGCGCTGCTGATCGTCACCCCGAGGGCGGTGTTCTCGGGGATGCCGTCGAGCAGCGCACCGAGCATCAACGCCCAGCCGAGTGCGGCGGCACCGAGTTTCTGCTCGATGAGCCGGTCTGCGACCACGTAGACGAGTGCCCCCGTGAACAGGGCCGCGCCTGCCGTCCAGATCCCTTCGGTCTCGAACGCGGGCTGGAACAATTCGGTGGACACGGCGGCCACCATCGTTCCCGCACCGAACGCCATGAGTGCCGCGAGGACCGGCCGCGGCAGGTCGTAGCGCAGCCCGACGACGGCACCGATCAGCAGGGGCACGGCCGTGCCGAGGCCGTACAGAGTCGCGGTCAACATGGTCGAGAGCGTATCCAGACGACGCGGGGATGCGGGACAATCGGACGATGGCTTGGCTCGAGGTCGTGCGCACCGGACCGTTCACCACCGTGCAGGATCGCGGCCGCCCGGGCTATGCGTCCATCGGTGTCGGCGAGTCGGGTGCCGCCGACCGCGAGGCGCACGACAGCGCAAACAGGTTGGTGGGCAACCACTCCGGCGCAGCCACTCTGGAGGTCACGCTCGGCGGGCTCGCCGTGCGGGCGGCCGGGACCGTCTCCGTCGCCGTCACGGGCGCCCGCAACCCCGTCACCGTCAATTCCGAACCCCGACCCGACTACACGATGCTGCACCTGAACACCGGCGACCTGCTGGAGATCGCGTTCGCGACCGAGGGGCTGCGCAGTTACGTCGCCGTGCGCGGAGGGTTCGACGTGCCCGCGGTAATGGGGAGCCGGTCCACCGACACACTGTCGGGCCTCGGCCCCGATCCCGTCGCCGAGGGCGACCGGTTGCTCGTCGGTGCGGATGCCGGCGAGTGGCCCGCGGACGAGATCATCCCGCCACCCGCCACCCCCGAGGATCCGTTCACGATGCGTGTCCGGCTCGGACCGCGGGACGACTGGTTCACGCCCGCGTCCGTCGACGCCCTTCTCCGCGAGACGTGGACGGTCAGTTCCGACACGAACCGCGTGGGGGCGCGACTCGAGGGCCCGGGAGCGCTGCACCGATCCGTGCGTGGCGAGATGCCGAGCGAGGCCATGGTGGCGGGTGCCCTGCAGGTGCCCCCGAACGGCCAGCCGATCCTGTTCCTCGCCGACCATCCGGTGACGGGCGGCTACCCGGTGATCGCCGTGGTCGCCGAGGCCGACCTGCCGCGGGCCGCGCAGTTGCGGCCCGGGCACCGGGTGCGCTTCCACCGGGTGGTGGCGTCGCCGATCCCGAAGTGATCGAGGGCGAAATCTAACTCCGGCGACGACGGGCGATGTCGGCGAGCACGACACCCGCGGCGACGGACGCGTTGAGCGATTCGACGGGGCCCGCCATCGGGATGCTGAGGATGGCGTCGCAGTTCTCGCGCACCAGACGCGACAGTCCCTTGCCCTCGGAGCCGACCACGACGACCACCGGGCCGCTGCCGTCGAACTCGTCGAGCGTGGTGTCGCCACCTGCGTCGAGCCCGACCACCTGGACGCCCTTGGACGCCCAATCCTTCAGCGTGCGAGTGAGATTGGTGGCACGCGCGATCGGCAGTCGCGCCGCGGCACCGGCGCTCGTGCGCCACGCCACCGCCGTGACCGACGCACTGCGCCGCTCGGGGATGACCACGCCGTGACCACCGAACGCAGCCACCGACCGCACGACGGCACCGAGGTTGCGGGGGTCGGTGATGTTGTCGAGGGCCACCAGCAGCGGCGCCTCCTGGTGCTTGCGGGCCTCCGCGATCAGGTCGTCGGGGTGCGCGTAGCGGTACGGCGGCACCTGCAGCGCGACGCCCTGGTGCATGCCGTTGGCGCTGAGCCGGTCGAGATCCGTGCGGGGAACCTCGAGGATGGAGATGCCCGCGTCGGCCGCCCGCTGGACGGATTCCTTCAGACGGTCGTCGCTCTCGGTCCCGACCGCGACGTACAGCGCGGTTGCAGGGACACCGGCACGCAGGCACTCGACGACGGGGTTGCGGCCCAGCACGGTCTCGGGGCCGTCGAGCACCTTGCGACCTGCGGTCTGACGACCGCGACCCGGCTGCTTCTCCGCCTCCCGGGCGGCACGGGCGGCACGCTTGGCGGCGGGGTGCTTGGTGCGGGCCTCCGCGGGCGGCGTGGCGCCACGGCCTTCCAGCCCCTTGCGCCGCTGGCCACCGGATCCGGTGACCTGCCCCTTCTTGGTGCCGGCCTTGCGGACGGCTCCGCGCCTACTCGAATTTCCAGCCATTACTACTGTCCTGCCTTGAGAGACCACTCGGGCCCGTTGGGGGTATCGGTGACCTCGATGCCTGCCCGGATGAGACGGTCACGCACCTCGTCGGCCACAGCCCAGTTCTTCTCGGCACGGGCAGTCTGCCTGCGCTCGAGTTCGGCCCGGACCAGAACGTCCAGGGCATCGGTTGCCGCGGACGCGTCCGCGGTCTCCTGAGTCCAGTGCTCGTCGAGCGGGTCGACGCCGAGGATTCCGAGCATGGCCCGGACCTGCGACGCGATCGCCCGCGCGCCCTCGAGATCTCCCCCGTCGAGCGCGATGTTGCCCTCGCGGACCTTGCCGTGCACCTCGGCGAGTGCGGCGGGGACGGCGAGGTCGTCGTCGAGAGCGCGAGCGAACGCGTCCGTCCACCGGCCGACCTCGACCTCACCGGCGCGCTCCTGCGTGCGCGTGACGAACGATTCGATGCGGCGGTACGCGGCCGCGCCCTCGTCGAGCGCGGTGTCGGAGTACTCGAGCATCGACCGGTAGTGGGCACTGCCGAGGTAGTACCGAAGCTCTTGCGGCCGAACCTTTTTCAGCACGTTCGGCACCGAGAGAACGTTGCCGAGCGACTTCGACATCTTCTCGCCACCCATGGTGACCCAGCCGTTGTGCAGCCAGTACTGCGCGAAGTCGTCGCCGGCGCACTTGGCCTGCGCGATTTCGTTCTCGTGGTGCGGGAACACCAGGTCCAGGCCACCGCAGTGGATGTCGAACGCCGCCCCGAGATAGAACTCGGCCATCGCGGAGCACTCGAGGTGCCAGCCCGGCCTGCCGCGGCCCCACGGCGTCGGCCACGACGGCTCACCCGGCTTCTCCGCCTTCCACAACGTGAAGTCGCGGGGGTCGCGCTTGCATTCGCCGGCGCTCTCGCCCTGGTGCACGTCGTCCAGCTTGTGCCCGGACAGGCTGCCGTACCGGGGGTAGCTGCGGACGTCGAAGTAGACGTCGCCGCCCGCCGCGTACGCGTGGCCGTTGTCGATGAGGCGCTGCATCATCTCGACCATCTGCGTGATGTGCCCGGTGGCGCGCGGCTCGACGGACGGCGGCAGCACACCCAGTTGCTGGTAGGCCCACGTGAAGGACCGCTCGAACGTGGCGGCCCACTCCCACCACGGCCTGCCCGCCTCGGCGGCCTTGTTCAGGATCTTGTCTTCGATGTCCGTGACATTGCGGACGAACGCCACGTCGTAGTCGTGGGCGAGCAGCCAGCGTCGCAGCACGTCGAAGGCGACGCCGCTGCGTACGTGACCGATGTGGGGGTCGCCCTGCACCGTGGCGCCACACAGGTACACCGATGCGTGTCCAGGGGCCAGCGGAGCGAAGTCACGCAAGGCCCGCGTCTCGGTGTCGAATAGGCGCAGGGTCACGACCAGCGATCCTACCTGGCGCTTCGATCGGGAATGACCAATGCGGTGGCCATCGCGGCGATCCCCTCGCCGCGGCCGGTGAGACCGAGCCCATCCGTGGTGGTCGCGGACACCGAAACCGGCGCTCCCAGAATGTCGCTGAGCACCTTCTGCGCCTCGTGCCGGCGCGGGCCGATCTTCGGCCGGTTCCCGATCACCTGGACCGCGGCGTTGGCGACACCGAAGTCGTCCTCCTCCAGGAGTCGGCGGACTTCCGCGAGCATCGCGGCGCCGCTCACCCCGGACCACTCGGGCCTGCCGGTTCCGAAGACGGAGCCGAGATCGCCGAGGCCGGCGGCGGAGAGCAGCGCGTCGCAGAGTGCGTGGACGGCCACGTCGCCGTCGGAGTGACCTGCGCAGCCGTTCTCGTCCTCGAACAGCAGACCTGCCATCCAGCACGGCCGTCCCTGCTCGATCGGGTGGACGTCCGTCCCGATTCCGACTCGCACTAGCGCGCTCCCTCTTCCACCAGCGCGCGGGCCAGGACGAGGTCCAGCGGCGTGGTGATCTTGAATGCTGTGGGTTCTCCGACGATGCTGCGGACCCGTTCGCCGAGCCGCTCCACCAGGCCGGCGTCGTCCGTGGCGATGCCGTCGGCGGCGGCGTACGCGCGGCGGAGCAGTTCCGCGGTGAAACCCTGCGGAGTCTGCACGGCCCGCAGTTCGGACCGTTCGGGTGTGCCGGTGACCGCGCCGAGAACGTCGACGGTCTTGATGGTGTCCGCCACCGGGAGGACGGGGATGACCGCGGTGCGGCCGCACCGCAGCTCCGCGACGACGCGTGCGATGAGCGACGGCGGCGTCAGGGCGCGGGCGGCGTCGTGCACGAGGACGTATTCGGCGTCGTCCGCGACGGCGAGTCCGGCGCGAACCGAATCGGTCCGCTCACTCCCACCGGCGACAACGATGACGTCACCGGGGAGGAGGCTGCGCGTCGACTCGACGAGGTCCTCCGGGACGATCACGACGACGCGGTCGACAGCCCCCGACTGCAGGAGCCCGTCGACCGCGCGTGTCAGCATGGTCGTCCCACCGAGATCAACGAATGCCTTGGGCTTGTTCTCACCCAAACGCACTCCCTGACCTGCGGCGGGAACCAGCGCGACTACAGGACCTCGTCCCTCGGCCACTGTGTGTATCGCGACTGTCTAGGACGCGGCCGCGAGGACCTCGTCGAGGATGGTCTCGGCCTTGTCGCTGTCGGTGCCTTCGGCGAGTGCGAGTTCGCCGACGAGGATCTGCCGCGCCTTCGCGAGCATGCGCTTCTCTCCCGCGGACAGACCGCGGTCCTGCTCACGACGCCACAGGTCGCGAACGACCTCGGCGACCTTGTTGACGTCACCGGACGCGAGCTTTTCGAGATTCGCCTTGTAGCGGCGTGACCAGTTGGTGGGTTCTTCGGTGTGCGGAGCCCGCAGTACCTGGAAGACCTTGTCGAGACCTTCCTGGCCGACGACGTCGCGCACGCCCACGTACTCTGCGTTGTCTGCGGGAACCCGTACGGTGAGATCGCCCTGAGCAACCTTGAGAACGAGATATTCCTTCTGCTCACCCTTGATGGTGCGGGTTTCAATAGCTTCGATCAGCGCCGCACCGTGATGGGGGTATACGACGGTGTCTCCGACCTTAAAAATCATCTGTCCCGTGCCCCTTTCGATCATTCGAGTTTAACACGTGTCCGGATCCTGGTCGCATCAACGGTGCAGGTCAGGGGCATCATGGCCTGACCCTAGGGGTTGACAGGGGTCCCGATACGTGCATTCCGGACACCCCGATCCGGCCGTTCTCCGGCACCGAAACCGCACGCAGACAACCATTGTGAGTACCCAGCGAGCAGGCCACGCGGGGGAACTACTACTCTGCCTAGTTGAAGTGCGAACCTGACACCGGAGGACAACTCGTGACTGCTCTCGACAAGTCGACTCGCCGAGTCGCTACCGCCGTCGCTCTCGCTGCCGGCGCAGCCCTCGTGCTGTCCGCGTGCAGTGCGGGCCAGATCACCCAGACGTCGAGTCAGGTCGCCGCGGTCAACGGCAACAGCGCGGAGGCCGGATCGATCGCCCTGCGCAACGTGCATGTCGTCTACCCCAACTCCGCCGAGTACAGCCTCGAGCCGGGGAGCAACGCCGTCCTGGCGTTCACCGCGATCAACAACAACGAGGACACCCCGGACACGCTGACCCGCATCAGCACCGACTTCGCGCAGTCCGTCACGCTCGGCGAGAAGTCCGGCGGGCTCGAGATCCCGCCGCAGAGCGCGCTCGTCGCCGGCCTGCCGGTCGGGGACGCGGAAGCAAGCGCGGACGCCGCCGCCGAGACGGACGAGACCGCCGACGCGCCGACCGACGTCGTCCTGGTGACGCTGAACAGCCTGAAGGAAGGCGTCCGCCCGGGCCTCACCTTCCCCGTCACGTTCTCGTTCGAGAAGGCCGGAGACATCACCGTGTCCGTTCCCGTCGACGCGGGCCACGAGACCGAGCGGCACGTCTCCGACAAGTCGCCCGGCACCGAAGCCGAGGGCGGCGGACACTAGCAGCAGGCTCGGGTCCGCTGTCGGACCCGATACCTAGGCTGGCCGGGTGGCCAAACTCAAATCCAGCTTCCGCTGCTCGTCGTGCCAGTGCACGGTTCCCAAATGGGTCGGGCGGTGCCCCGAATGCGGTAGCTGGGGCTCGATGGACGAGGCCCCGATCGTCGCGGCCGTCGCGAGCCGCCCCGGCGCCTCGCTCGCGAAGGCGGGAGCCGGAGCGGTCCTTCCGTCCACCCCGGCCACTCCGATCACGCGGATCGACAGCACGTCCACCCGAGCCAAGCCCACCGGCATCGACGAACTCGACCGTGTTCTCGGCGGCGGTGTGGTGCCCGGTTCGGTCGTTCTCCTCGCAGGCGAACCCGGCGTCGGCAAGTCGACCCTGCTTCTCGAGGTGGTCCACCAGTGGGCCCGGCGCGGCCCGGACGACCGGTCGCTCTACGTCACCGGTGAGGAATCCGCCGGGCAGGTGCGACTGCGGGCCGACCGCACCGGCGCCGTCCACGAGCGGGTCTATCTCGCCGCCGAATCCGACCTCGCGACCATCCTCGGTCACGTCGAGCAGGTGCGTCCCACCCTGCTGATCGTCGACTCCGTGCAGACCATGCTGGCCGCCGACGTCGACGGCGTGGTCGGCGGCGTCACCCAGGTGAAGGCCGTCACCAGCGCCCTCACCTCACTCGCGAAGGCCAGCGGCGTGCCGGTGCTCCTCATCGGCCACGTCACCAAGGACGGTGCGGTCGCCGGTCCGCGGTCGCTCGAGCATCTCGTCGACGTGGTGCTGCACTTCGAGGGCGACAAGCATTCCACGCTGCGGATGGTGCGCGGCGTCAAGAACCGTTTCGGTGCCGCCGACGAGGTCGGTTGCTTCGAACTGCGCGAAGACGGCATCGCCGGAATCAGCGACCCGTCCGGACTGTTCCTCCACCACCGCGCCGAAGCCGTTCCCGGAACCGCCGTCACCGTCATGATGGACGGCAAACGGCCACTCCTCGGTGAGGTGCAGGCACTCGTCGCCGCCACGTCCATGCCCGCACCCCGCCGTGCCGTCAGCGGACTCGACAGCGCCCGGGTGGCCATGGTCCTGGCCGTGCTCGACCGCCGGTGCGGGGTGCCGATCGCGAAGAACGACGTCTACGCCGCCACCGTCGGCGGGATGCGGATGTCCGAGCCGTCCGCCGACCTGGCGTTGGCCCTCGCCGTCGCGTCCGCGGTGAAGGACCGTCCCGTTCCCGACGGGCTCGTGATCCTCGGCGAAGTGGGACTGGCCGGTGAGGTTCGCCGGGTGCCCGGCGTCGGGCGCAGGCTCGCCGAGGCGCACCGCCTCGGGTTCACCCGCGCGATCGTTCCCCTCGACTCCGGGGCGGCCCCGAAGGGCATGAAGGTCACCGAGGTCGGGAACCTGGGAGCAGCGATAGCGTCGCTGCGGTGACGCTCAGATCGACGACGTTCCGAACGGGCGCTCCGGCACGCCGTCCACGAAGTCCTTCGTCTTCTCGAAGTGCTCGGCCGTGACGGTGAGGAACAGCCCCCGCGACGTCGCCACCACCACCTCCGGGTCGGCCGTCGGCCCCTCGACGATGCGCGCCTCGGCGCTCGCATACACCTTGCGGCGGATCGACCCGTCGACCCGCGCGTGGAATTCGAGGACGGAACCCAGTGGGATGGGCCTGGCGAAGTCGATTTCGAGATGCCCGGTGACCACCGGTCCGTCGACGATCGACCGGCACACCATGCCCAGCGCCTCGTCGAACGCTGTCGACAGAATGCCGCCGTGGATCACTCCCGGACCGCCCTGGTAACGGGGTGCCACCTCGAGGCGCCCCCACACGTCGAGACCGTCCCCGGCAGTGAAGCGCATCGACATGCCGGCGGGCGACTGGTCTCCGCACCCGAAGCACCTCGACCAGTGGTGCGGCACCGGCTGACCTGCGGCGGGAAAGCTGCCGACCCGGCCGGGCAGGGCCAGGTCGTCGGGCAAAGTCCAGGTACCACTCATGGATAGGTAATCTAAACGCGGGTCCGGACGTGTTTCCGCGGCGGTCCCCGACAAGTGACGTCTACCTCAGCGGGAGTATTGCGCGATGAACGATGCCGAGTCGTCGTCTGCACTGCGCGAAACGATTGCCCGGCTGGCTCCCGGAACTGCACTTCGCGACGGTCTGGAACGCATTCTGCGCGGCCGCACCGGTGCGTTGATCGTCCTCGGCTACGACGAGCAGATGGAAGAGATCTGCGACGGCGGCTTCGAGCTCGACGTGGAGTTCGCCCCGACCCGTCTGCGCGAGCTGTCGAAGATGGACGGCGCCGTGGTGCTGTCCACCGACGGGTCCCGCATCGTGCGCGCCAACGTCCAACTGGTGCCCGACCACAAGATCCCGACCGTCGAGTCCGGCACCCGTCACCGCGCCGCCGAGCGGACGGCCATGCAGACCGGATACCCCGTGGTGTCGGTCAGCCAGTCGATGAGCATCGTCAGCGTGTACGTCGGCGGCATCCGGCACGTCATCGACGGGTCCGCCACGATCCTGTCGCGCGCCAATCAGGCGGTGGCCACCCTCGAGCGGTACAAGGCGCGGCTCGACGAGGTGACCCGCCAGCTGTCGGTGGTGGAGATCGAGGATTTCGTCACGCTCCGCGACGCCCTGACCGTGGTGCAGCGCCTGGAGATGGTGCGGCGCGTGTCCGTCGAGATCGAGCAGGACGTGCTCGAACTCGGGACGGACGGGCGGCAGCTCGCACTGCAACTCGAGGAACTCGTCGGCGACAACGACGTGGCGAGGGAACTCATCGTGCGCGACTATCTGGCCGGTTCCGGCCCGGCGCCCGCCGAGGACGTCGAGAAGTCGCTCACCGCGCTCGACAGGATCACGGACGCAGACCTTCTCGACCTCACGACGCTGGCGCGGGCGTTCGGCTACCCGGGCACCATCGAGGCGCTCGAGGCGCCGATGAGCCCCCGCGGCTACCGCGTCCTCACTCGCGTTCCCCGGTTGCAGTTCAACCAGATTCACCGGCTCGTCGGCTCGTTCGGAACACTGCAGTCACTGCTGGCCGCGACGGCCGCCGACCTGCAGTCGGTGGAGGGGATCGGCGGGCTGTGGGCGCGCCACATCCGCGAGGGCCTGTCCCGGCTCGCCGAGACGTCGATCTCCGGCCCGTACGACTAGTCGTCGGTGGTCGCAGCTCACCGCCGGTGGTCCGGGCCGCCTTCTCCGACAACGGATTCCAGTGCGACCCGCACCGCGTCCAGGTGTTCGGCCATGGCGCGGGCGGCCTTGTCGTAGCTTCCTGATGCGATGCCGTCCACGATCCGGTCGTGCTCGTCGTTCGACTTCTGCTGCCGTCCCGCAACCAGATTCAGCGTTTCGGACTGGCGGGTGAGGGCTTCGCGGATGTCGACGATCACGGATTCGAATACGCGGTTCCGGCTCGTCCGGGCGATGTACGCGTGGAACTGCGCATCCAGCGACACCCACACGAGCGGATCGTCCTCGTCCCGCATCTGGTCCACCAGGCCACGCAGGGCGGCCAGGTCCTCGGCGATGTGCCGCTGCGCCGCCCATCCGGCGGCGGGAATCTCCACGTGGGGGCGCGCCTCGACGAGTTCGTTGGCCGCGTAGTTCCCGAAGTCGAGGTCGCGGGCGATCGAATCGCTGACGACGAAAGTCCCGAGGCCCGACTTCGTCTCCGTGAGTCCGAGCGCGTGGCAGGAGCGCAGGGCCTCCCGGATCACCGACCTGCTGACTCCGTGCCGCGCCGCGAGGGACGCTTCGGACGGAAGTCGCTCACCGACCGACAGCTCACCCGAGGTGATCGCGTCACGTAGATCCGCGAGGACCGCCTCGGCGGCACTGACCCGCGCCGTGACAGGACGCCTGGCTGCCCAGCTGTCTGACAGGTTCATGGGGATATTCTGCTCATGCCCCGGCGGCGGCGTCAACACGGCGCGGGTCCCGGGTTGACGGCTGCGAGTGAGCGAGGTAACAATTGCACCTGTCTGACAGCCTGGCAGGTGGATAGCCGGGTGGCTCGACCGAGAATCCACCCTCTTCGAGCAGCAGACTCCGTCCACCGCATCCGTGCAGAGCAACGCTCGCGCGAATCCCCGTGAGGAATTGATCAAGTGCTCGAAACGCGAACAGAACACGAGCTGCTCGGCGACCGCCAAGTGCCTGCGGATTCCTACTGGGGAATCCACACGCTGCGGGCCGTCGAGAACTTCCCGATCACCGGTCGCACCATCTCCACCAACCCGTACCTCATCCGCGGACTCGCATACGTCAAATGGGCCGCGGCGAGCGCCAACGAGAAACTCAGGATCCTCGACCACCGCCGCGCCGACGCTATCGGGCAGGCTTGCCGGGAGATCGTCGACGGCCGCTGGCACGAGCAGTTCGTCGTCGACGTCATCCAGGGCGGCGCCGGCACGTCGACCAACATGAACGCCAACGAGGTGATCGCCAACCGGGCACTCGAGATCCTCGGCCACGGACGCGGGGACTACGCGGAACTCCACCCCAACGAGCACGTCAACCTCAGCCAGTCGACCAACGACGTCTACCCCACCGCGGTCAACATCGCGACGATCTTCGCGATCGACGACCTCCTCGACGCGCTGCGGGTCCTGCAGGAGGCCTTCGCGACCAAGGCCGTGGAGTTCGCCGACACCGTGAAGATGGGGCGCACCCAACTCCAGGACGCGGTGCCGATGACACTCGGCCAGGAGTTCGCCACCTACTCGGTGATGATCGACGAGGACCGCGCCCGCCTCGGCGAGGCGGCTCTCCTCGTCCATGAGATCAACCTCGGCGCCACCGCGATCGGCACGGGCCTGAACGCACCCTCCGGCTACGCCGAGGCCGCGTGCGACACGCTGCGGGACCTCACCGGACTCCCCCTCGTGCTCGCAACGGACCTGGTCGAGGCCACCCAGGACGTCGGTCAGTTCGTCCACCTCTCCGGCGTGCTCAAGCGGATCGCCGTCAAGCTGTCCAAGGTGTGCAACGACCTCCGCCTGCTGTCGTCGGGACCGCGGGCGGGCCTGAACGAGATCAATCTCCCACCGGTACAGGCCGGTTCGTCGATCATGCCCGGCAAGGTCAATCCGGTGATCCCCGAGGCCCTCAACCAGGTGGCCTACGAGGTCATCGGCAACGACGTCACCATCACGATGGCCGCCGAATCCGGCCAGCTGCAGCTCAACGCGTTCGAACCGATCATCGTGCACTCCCTGTCCGAGGGGATGCGCCACCTCGGCGCCGCCTGCCGGATCCTGGCCGACAAATGCGTGCTCGGCATCACGGCCAACACCGATCTGCTGCGGGCCCGGGTCGAGGACTCCATCGGGCTCGTCACCGCGCTCAACCCGCACATCGGGTATACCGCCTCGACCCGGATCGCGCAGGAGGCCCTGATATCCGGCCGCAAGGTCGCGGACCTCGTGATCGAGGCGGGCCTGCTCGACCGGGACGAACTCGACCGGCTCCTGAGCCCCGAGCATCTCGCCAACCTGAGAGCGTCCGGTTCGCCACGGCAGAAACCCGTCGCCGCGACCGCGGAGGTGGTCTCGTGACGATCGAGAAGGACGACACCTCGGGAGACATCTTCGTCGAGGAAGACCTCGGCTACCGGAAAGCGCTCGGCCCGAGACAGATCCAGATGATCGCGATCGGCGGAGCGATCGGCACCGGCCTGTTCATGGGCGCAGGCGGACGCCTCCAGCAGGCCGGGCCCGCACTCGTCCTCGTCTACGCCCTCTGCGGGTTCTTCGCGTTCCTGATCCTGCGGGCCCTCGGCGAACTCGTCATGCACCGGCCCACCTCCGGGTCGTTCGTGTCGTACTCCCGCGAATTCTTCGGCGAGAAGATGGCCTTCGCCGCGGGCTGGCTGTACTGGATGAACTGGGCGATGACGGCCGTCGTCGACGTCACCGCCGTCGCGCTGTACATGAATTTCTTCAAGAAGTACTGGGCACCGCTCGGAAACGTCGACCAATGGGTCTTCGCCTTGGCCGCCGTAGTGCTCGTCCTCGGACTGAACCTCGTGTCCGTCAAGGTGTTCGGTGAACTGGAATTCTGGTTCGCGCTCATCAAGGTCGTCGCCCTGGCCGCGTTCCTCGGGTTCGGCATCTACTTCGTGCTGTTCGGGACGCCGATCGAAGGACACTCCTCGGGATTCAGCATGATCGCCGACAACGGCGGACTCTTCCCCAACGGCCTGCTGCCCGCCGTCGTGGTGATCCAGGGCGTCGTGTTCGCGTACGCCTCGATCGAACTCGTGGGCACCACCGCCGGCGAGACGAAGAACCCCCAGAGGGTCATTCCCAAGGCGATCAACACGGTCATCGTCCGGATCCTCGTCTTCTACGTCGGATCCGTGCTGCTGCTGTCGCTGCTGCTTCCGTACACCGAGTACCACGCCGGCGAAAGCCCGTTCGTCACGTTCTTCGGTTCCATCAACGTGCAGGGCGCCGACGCGATCATGAACCTCGTGGTGCTCACGGCCGCGTTGTCGTCTCTCAACGCCGGTCTGTACTCCACCGGACGAATACTGCATTCGATGGCCATGGCCGGGTCGGCGCCGTCGTTCGCCGCCCGGATGAACAAGGCCGGAGTTCCGTACGGCGGCATCGCCCTCACCGGATTCGTCATCCTGCTCGGCGTCGGACTCAACGCCGTCGTTCCCACGCAGGCATTCGAGATCGTTCTGAACCTCGCCGCACTCGGGATCATCAGCGCCTGGGCCGTCATCGTGCTGTGCCAGCTGAAACTGTGGAAACTCGCGAAGGACGGCACCCTCACCCGCCCCGGCTTCCGGATGTTCGGCGCCCCCTACACCGGGCTCCTCACCCTGGTCTTCCTCGGAGGCGTCGTCATACTGATGGCATTCGATCACCCGGTCGGAACCTGGACCGTCGGATCCATCGTGATCATCGCCCCGCTGCTGGTGATGGGATGGTACGGCGCGAGGAACCGCATCCGGACCCTGGCATCCGACCGCCCCAACGCCTAGCAGGAAGGACAACAGTGCCGAAAGTCGCCGTCGTCACCACCGGAGGCACCATCGCCAGCACGCGGGACGGGAAGGGTGTCAGCAGGCCCGTGGTCGCAGGCTCCGATCTGCTGGGCAGTACCCGAACCGGAACGGAAATCCGTGTCGTCGACGTGATGTCGAAGGACAGTTCGAGCATGACGTTCGCCGATATGGACCGGGTACGCGACACCGTCACCTCGGAGCTGAGCGACCCCGATCTCGACGCGGTGGTCGTGCTACACGGAACCGACACCATGGAGGAGACCGCATTCCTGGTCGACCTCCACCACGCCGACCCGCGGCCGGTGGTCTTCACGGGTGCGCAGCGCACCTTCGACCATCCGGAATCCGACGCCCGCGCCAACCTGGCCGACGCGATCGCCGCGGGAACGAACCCGGCCCTGCGCGGAGCGGGTGTCCTCATCGCGTTCGGTGGTGCCCTGCACCGGGCGTCCGGAACCCGCAAGGCGGACACGACGTCCCTCGACGCGTTCCGATCCGTCCACCCCACCGGCGACCTGCCGCAACGTCTCGATCCGCTGTCGTGGCATCCGATCTCCGGAACCCGCGTCGACATCGTGGCCGCCTATCCGGGCGCGGATCGCGTCCAGATCGACGCGTGCCGCGCGGCCGGGGCCCGGGGCCTGGTGCTCGACGGGCTCGGATCCGGGAACGCGAACCCCGCGATCGTCGAGGCGGTCCGGGACTGCACGTCCGCCGGAATCCCGGTCGTGGTCACCACCCGGGTGCCGCACGGCCCGACCTCCGCCACGTATGGCGGCGGGGGCGGCGGACACGACCTCGTCTCGGCGGGGGCACTGTTCTCCACCGACCTCAGGGCAGGTCAGGCCCGCATCCTGCTCGCCGCGCTGCTCGCCGACCCCGACCTCACCGAGCTCGACAAGGAATTCGATCGACGCTCACGCATCGACCCCGCACCGAGGATCAGCTGAGGTTGAACGGCTCCGGCGCACTGCGGAGCTGACCGAGCTGCCCGACCACCGTGTACGCGCCGGGCCCCACCGGATCACGCTGGGGTTCCGGCTGCGTGAGGCAGTCGGGCGCGGACGTCTTGGCCGACCACTTCACGGTGAACTGGGCCTGCTCGCCCGCGGCGAGGGTGCGCACATCGGCCGCGGACTGCGGGAAGCAGTCGATGTTGGACCACAGGCGCACCGCGCCGTCGATCGTGTAGACGAGCACCTGCTGCAAGCTGCTGCCCAGATCGCGTTCGCACGGCGTGGTGCCGATGTTGGTGACGACCGTCGTGAAACTCGGCTCCTCACCGGGCAGGTACGTCGGCTTGTCTGCCGCCACCTTGATGGCCAGCGACTGATCCGGGCACTGTCCCGCAGCGACCGGCTGACCGCTGGGAGCGGCGCTGCTCGACGTGCCGCTACGCGACGCCCCCGACGAACCGGATGTGCCCGACGACGCCTCGCCGCCGGCGGCAGCGGCGCCACCGCCGCCGCCACCACCGGAACCGCCCGAACCACCGCTGGACGTGGACGAACCCGAGGCTGTCGGGGAAATCGACACAGGAGTGGTCAACGACGAACTCGCTGCCGCCGGATCCGTCTCGGAGTCACCGCCACCACGCAGCGAGTTGATCAGCCACACCACGAGCAGCAACACGACGAGGGCGCCGCCGATCGCCAGCGCCCTGCGGCGCCAGTAAATCTCGGGGGGCAACGGTCCATTCGGTTCCAGCACGACGTCAACGGTAGTTCGGCGTCGCGCGGCTACGGCTCAGCGGCTGCGGCGTGTCGCGGTCAGTCCGTGAGCTCACCGATGTCCCCGACAGCGCCCTGCAGGTGGGTGCGGCCGTCGGACAGCTTGTACGTGACGCCCGCGATGGCGCACGCGCCGCTCTCCACCTTCTCCGCGATGATCCGCGAACGCTGCATGAGCAGTGCGCCGGTCTCCACAACGTGGCGACCTTCGAGTTCGTCGACGCTGCTGAGACCCTCGCGGCGTCCCTGGAGGATCGACGGGGCGACGCGTTCCACGATGCTGCGGATGAAGCCGGGCGGCACGTTGCCGTCGTCGAGGGCGTCGAGCGTCGCCTTCACGGCACCGCAGCTGTCGTGACCGAGCACGACGATCAGCGGCACGTTCAGCACGCCGACCGCGTACTCGATGGACCCGAGCACGGCGTCGTCGATCACGTGACCCGCGGTGCGGACGACGAACATGTCGCCCAGACCCTGATCGAAGATGATCTCGGCGGCAACGCGGGAGTCTCCGCAACCGAACAGGACGGCCGTGGGGTGCTGGCCGCCGACGAGCTTCGCCCGATCGGCGACGCCCTGGCTGGGATGGAGCGAGGTGCCGCTGACGAATCTGTCGTTACCCTGACGAAGGGCTTTCCACGCGGACACCGGGTTCGAATTAGGCATGGGATCATTGTGCACCGGGCGTGTGGCACCGTCGCGACGGGATGATGACGACCCCGGAAATTCTGTTTCACCCGTGAACGAAGGGACTTGTGAGGACGAAGTGGCCGTTGACTCCTCCGCGCTGATCAACTGGTACGCGGCCCAGGCCCGGGATCTGCCGTGGCGTCGCGACGGCGTCACCGCCTGGCACATCCTGATGAGCGAGATCATGCTGCAGCAGACACCGGTCGTCCGGGTGGCCCCTATCTGGGAGGAATGGGTGCAGCGCTGGCCCGTCCCCTCCCGCATGGCCGCGTCGAGCCAGGCCGACGTCCTGCGCGCGTGGGGCAAGCTCGGCTACCCGCGTCGTGCGCTGAGACTCCACGAATGCGCCGGAGTGCTCGCCTCCGAACACGGCGACGTGGTGCCGAGCGACGTCGACACCCTCCTCGGCCTGCCCGGCATCGGCGCCTACACCGCGCGGGCCGTCGCCTGCTTCGCCTACGGGCAGCGGGTCCCCGTCGTCGACACGAACGTCCGGCGGGTGGTCGCCAGGGCGGTCCACGGCAGCGCCGAGCCCGGGAACCCGTCGACGACCCGCGACCTCGCCGACGTGTCCACCCTGCTCCCCCGGACGCGTGCCCGGGCCGCCACGTTCTCCGCGGCCCTGATGGAACTCGGCGCCACCGTCTGCACCGCCCGCTCCCCCGAATGCACCCGCTGCCCGCTGCCGAACTGCGCCTGGGTCGACGCCGGACGTCCCGCGCACACCGGGGAGCGCCGGAAGGTGCAGAAATTCGCAGGCACCGACCGTCAGGTGCGCGGCAAGCTCATGGCCGTACTCCGCGAAAGCACCGCGCCCGTCGAACGCGTCCTGCTCGACCAGGTGTGGCTCGACGACCCCGGGCAACGCGACCGCGCCCTCCACTCCCTGCTGATCGACGGCCTCGTCGAGCAGACCGACGACGGGCTCTTCGCCCTCGCGGGCGAGGGCAGCTAGATGTGGCCGGCCCGTGGGCGGTGTGACCCATCCGACCTTTGACTTCAAGTACTCGAAGTTCTTAGCGTTCATCAGATGAGTGCACGAACCGCCCCCGCGACTACACCATCAAGGACGTCGCCACTCTGACCGGACTTCCGGCCAGCACGCTGCGGTACTACGAGTCGGTCGGGGTGATCGCACCGATCATACCGCGGGGAGACCAGCAGGCACAGGATTTACGACGAGAACAACCTGGGCCAGTTGTTGGAAATCGCGTGCCTGGCGGCCACCGGGATGTCGGTGCACGACATGAAGGAATACGTCGCCGACGGACAACTCGGGGCCGCAGCCGCCCCCTCACAGATCGAGTTGCTGACCGAGCGTAGGCACAACTCGCGCTCGAGGCCCAGCAGATCGCACTCCGGCAACGCTACGTCGACCTCGAGATCGACTACTGGCGCGCGATCGACGCGGGCGACGAGCCCCGGGCCGCACACCTTGCCGCCGAGGCGAGCGCACTGGCGGACGAACTCCACAACGCCAAGCGGGGCTGACCCCACTCCCCTCGACCGGTGCGCCCTCGACACGCCACCGGGCACTGAGCCCTGCCCTGCTCACGACCGAAACGACCACCAGAGACGAAGGAAGATCTGCCATGCATGTTCACGCGTACGCCGCCCCCGCCGCGGGCCGGCCGCTGGCCCCACGACCATCGAGCGCCGTGACGTCGGTCCCCACGACGTCCTCATCGAGATCCAGTACGCCGGAATCTGCCACTCCGACATCCACACCGTCAACGGCGACTAGGGCCCGCAACCCTTCCCGGTCGTGCCCGGCCACGAGATCGTCGGCGTCGTCGTCGACGTCACGCGCTACAAGGTCGGTGACCGCGTCGGCGTCGGCTGCCTGGTCAACTCCTGCGGCGACTGCGTCCACTGCCAGCGCGGCGACGAGCAGTACTGCGCCAACGGCATGGTCCCCACCTACGCCGGCGTCGAACGTGACGGCACCACCACCCAGGGCGGCTACTCCACCCATGTCGTCGTCGACGGCGACCATGTCCTGTCCGTCCCGGAGAGCCTCGACCCGGCCGCCGCGGCCCCGCTGCTGTGTGCAGGGATCACCACGTACGCCCCGCTGCGCCAATGGGGCGCCGGCCCCGGCAAGAAGGTCGCCATCGTCGGCCTCGGCGGACTCGGGCACATGGCCGTCGAAATCGCGCACGCCCTGGGCGCCGAGGTCACGGTGCTGTCCCAGTCGCTGAAGTAGCAGGAGGACGGCCTGCGCCTCGGCGCCGACGCGTACTACGCCACGTCCGACCCGAACACCTTCGAACAACTCGCCGGGCGGTTCGACCTCATCATCAACACCGTCAGCGCCGGCATCGACCTCACCGCCTACCTCGGTCTCCTCACCGTCGACGGCACCCTGGTCAACGTCGGCGCCCCCGCCGAACCGCTCAGCCTGAACGTGATGTCGCTGATCGGCGGGTGCCGCAATTTCGCCGGATCGATGATCGGCGGCATCGCACTGACCCAGGAAATGCTCGACTTCTGCGCCACACACGGCATTGGATCCGAAATCGGGGTGATCCCCGCCGACCGGATCAACCTGGCCTACGAACGAGTCCTCGCCTCCGACGTCCGATACCGTTCGTCATCGACACCTCCACCCTGAACTGACCTCACCAGCGGCGCCCGCCGGAACCAGGTTCCGGCGGGCGTCCGGGAAGATGTACAACCGAATCTCGGCTGCTCGACCACCGCGGGGTCCGCGCCAACGAATGTCGATAGCCCTGGTGGAGCAATTCGTGCCCGCCCCAAGCTGGTGGTGGCTTTGACCATCTCCGGGACGCGGCCAACGTCCCGCCATACCCGCAACTCTGTGCGGGTATGGCGGCAGTTACCCGAGGTCCCCTCCCGCTCGCGGTGCCCGCGTTGATGTGTCAGCACTTCTCCGCCAGCATGATTGGCGAACGGGTGGTGGTTCGGCCGTCCGGATCAGGGTGCGATTGTCTCGAAGTGCAGGATCTGCACTTCACCGGTGGCGAAGTTGGGTACGTCGGCACGGGCGGCGGCGCCTTCGGGTGACGTCAGCGCCGCGAACATCGCCTCGGCCGAGTCGAAGTCGGCCTCGAAAAGCGCGGTGAAAGGCGCGGTGCCTTCGGTCGCGGAAACGTTCAGCGAGTGGCGGACAGCGCGGACGCCAGGAAGTTTTCGCGCCAGGGGAAGATGGCTGTCCTGGTAGTACGTGCGAAATGCTTCGGCGTCTGTCGGCGGACCGTAGAGCACCATCAGGGTATGCATCGATTCTTCTTTCGTCAGCTCGGCGGTGGGGTGGTCACGAGGTCTGTTCCGGCGACTCGACGACCCTCATGTCGCTGCAGTGGGTTGGGCGCCGAATCAGATCTGGTCGGTGCTCGATCACGGGCGATCGTCCGCCATGGGGTTCTGGCTGGGGTCCCACTGAACGTAAACGTGCTCCGGCCCGCGAAACGAGGTGTTAGGCGAGTAGGCCCACTTCTGGTCTTCCACCAAATGTAGGTGAGGCAACCGTTTGGTCGTCTCTTCGAGCATCACCCGCATTTCCATCCGCGCCAGCCCCTGTCCGAGGCAGTGGTGCACGCCCCACCCGAATGCCAGGTGCTCATCGGCGTTCTTCCGAGTGATGTCGAAGTCGTCGCCACCTGCGAACTTGGTCTCATCGTGATTGGCTGATCCGGTCAGCAGGAGAATCCGCTCGCCTGCGGGAATGTCGAACCCCCCGATCGTCACCGGCCGTTTCGTTACCCGCCGCCACGTCGGCACCGACGACGCGTAACGCAGGATCTCCTCGACGGCGTTCGGAATGAGCGAAGGATCGTTGCATAGCATGGCCCATTGGTCCCGGTGCGCGAGCAGCGCTTTGAAGCCGCTCGCTGTCGCGTTCGTGGTGGTTTCGTGGGATGCGTACAGGTGGCCCTGCATGATGGACGCGAGGTACGTCTTGTCCCAGACGTCGTCGTTGCCGGCCTTCTGCCAGGCCTTGATCGCATTACTCATGTAGTCGTCGCCGGGGTTGTCGATGAGTCGATCGATGTGTTCGCGGGCGTACTCGAGATAGGCCGCGAACTCCTTCGCCAACGTGACCTGCTGCTCGTCGGCGGGACGCCCCCAGATCCACAGCGCGAACCGGGATGCGTATCCGCGGACCCGCGCAACCTCCGCCTCGGGTACACCCATCAGGATGAACGCGGTAAGCGCGGGGACCTCGAACGTCAGTTTCGTGACCAGGTCCGCATTGCCGGTCTTGACGATCTTGTCGAGGCATTCGCCGACGAATCGGCGTGTGAGGGGCTCGATTTCCGCTACGCGGTCATCGGTGACGCCTTTGCGCAGCACTCTGCGCCGCTTCGGGTGGAGCGGGGCGTCTTCGTCGACGAGGTAGGTCGAGGGAACGTAGTCGATCTCGGCAAGCACCTCCAGTGCCGCTGGACACGGCGGCTTGATCAGTTCCCCTGCTGCGGTGGCACTGTACGACTCGGTGTCTCGGAAGATTTCCACGACGTCGTCGAACTTGCTCACCACCCAGTAGTCGATCTCCGGGCTGTAGAACACCGGCTCTTCGTTTCGGGCGCGGGTGAACGCAGCGTAGGGATCCTGCAGATAGTCTTCGTCGAAGGGGTTGAACGACGCCGCGAATTGACTAACCGGACACGTGCCTGGTTTCGTCGATTCTTGCGTTGCTTCGGTTGTTTCGGTCATGCCGATTCTCTCTTTCGTGTTGTGTGATGAATGGGAACGCCGGGCTGCGGCGAATGTGGATTTGTGTAAACCGCACTGGCCGTTATAAATCGAGGACCAGCCTTGGTGATCGGGCGCGGGAGCAGCAGATCATCATGACGTCGTTTTCGGCCTGTTCGTCCTCGTCGAGGATGTGATCTCGATGATCGACTTCTCCGTCGAGGACCGTCGTCTCGCAGGATCCGCACACTCCCTCGGCACAGCTGTTGGCTACCTTGATGCCGCACGCAAGAACCGAGTCGAGGATGGTCTGGTCGGGGCCGACGGTCAGTGTCCGCCCTGACCGTGACAGTTCAACCTCGAACGCATTCTCGATTTCGGGATCGAGAACCAGAGCTGATCCCGAAAAGTGTTCGACATGCAGTTGCTGTGACAGGTCGGTCTCGGCGCAGCGGGCAGTGACCTCGTCCAGGAGACTTTCGGGGCCACAGCTGTAGATGTGCACCCCCGGGCCGAGGTGCGGGCCGATCGTTTCGGCAACCTCGAGGCGGGTGCCTTCGTCGGACACGCAGAATCGAACATTGTCCTTGTCGGAGAGTTGCTCGACGAAGGCCATCCTGGTTCGGGATCGTCCCGCGTAGAGGAGCCGATTTGGGCGCTTCATCTCGGCGGCGGCCTGCATCATGGGAAGCATCGGGGTGATCCCGATGCCGCCGGCGATAAACAGGTATTCGTCGGCCGGTTTGAGTGGGAAATTGTTCCGTGGAGGCGATGTCGTGAGCATCGCGCCCTTTCGGATTTCGTTGTGAATGTGCTCGGATCCTCCGCGGCTTTCCGGGTCACGAAGGATTGCCACCTCGTACCGAGTTCGGTCGCTCGGATCAGAGCAGAGTGAATACTGTCGCGTGATGTCGCCGGGAAGATGAAGGTCGATGTGGGCGCCCGCTTCCCATCGAGGAAGGTTCGTTCCCGCGCTGTCGACGAGACCCAGGGTGAGCACGTCGTCGCATTCTCTGCGGACTTCATCGACGATCAGGTGCAACAGGGGCAAGGGGCGGGACACGTCGGTTGACATAGCTGTCTCCATGGGGCGTGGGGAGCGGGCGGATTCTCGTTTGGGTACCGGTCCCGAGGAGACCGGGCGAGCAAACCCGCCTCGGTTGCATCGGCACTGTGTTCTGTCTCACTTCCAAGTTAGGAAGTTGCAGCTCTCTTATCTATCCATCCAGTGCCTCGAAGTAGCCACAGAGCGCCACGGTGCAACGAGATCAGGAATCAGCGACAGCACACCCACGCGGTACCGTCGATTGCCTCTCGCGTGCTGGCGTGGATCGGCGAGGACCGCGACGGCGAAGCGTTCGATGGGGTGAAACCGCGTCAGCCGTGGCGGAGGGTCTTGGAAGGGCTGACTCCGTACTGTCGTCGGTAGTCCTGCGAGAACCTGCCGTAGTGATAGAAGCCCCATCGGCCCGCGACCGCAGCGACTGTGTCGGTGTCCGGGTCCGTGCGCACCAACTCCTCGTGCACCCTTCGCATTCGCACGTTGCGCACATACTCCATCGGAGTCGTATGCACGAACTCCTGAAAACCGCGGTGAAGCGCCCGAACGCTCAACCCTACTTCCCGGGCAATACTGGTCGGTGAGAGGGGCAGTGCCGCAGTTGAATTGATGTACTCGAGGGCGTGACGGATCGTCACAGGCGCCGTCAGGGCGGCCGGTCTCTCTAGCTCCTCCGAGTACTGATGCTCGGTCAGCGACAGCAGTCCCGTCACAATTGCGTGTGTCAGCGGTTCGGCCAGCATCGGATTTGCCATCATCGTTCCCGCAAGCTGGCTCTGGTAGGTATGCAGGACCAGAGCCCGCCAAGCCTGGCCATCAGCGCCCGTCAGGTCCAGTTTCCCGTGCATCGTGATGGGATCGGCGACGGGCCTGTCGAGAAGATTCTCTATCGTCGTGTGTACGGCCGAGCGGGCCAGTTTCATCCCGAACATGTTCAACTGGCTGTTCGGTGGGGTCAGGATCCGAGCGTCGGAACCCGTTTGATAGACGACAGCGTTGCCTTCTTCGACGATGGTGCGTTCGCCTTGAGCGACGGACACCAATCCGCCCGTCAAGGGGATGTTCACGTGGTAGCCGTCGATCGACGGACAGAACAGATCGCTGTTGCTGTTGTAACGCACCTGCCCGGTGACCATCGAGTTGGTCGCTACGGCCTGCAGGTCTGCCTCGAAGCGGGACACCGTTCCGACCCGTGTCAGTTCATGGGGATGAAACACCGCACTCACCGCTGCGGTTGCCTCGTCGACATCTCCACTGTGCAGGAGGACCGGCACACAGCCTGGATCGTTGCGCGGTGAATCGTACGGCGGCCTCATCGTGGGTGCCCTTCTCGGGACGGAGAGGCTTCCTTGACGGCCGCCTGAGGCAAAATTGTCTCCTAACCTACGCAGTCTCCGGTAGAGCTAAATGCAGGCGTATGAAGGATGTGCGACGAGTATGTTCTCGATGCGATCCTCTGTCAAAGATCACTCCCCTCTGTTTACGAAGGGCGACGGTCGCCCGATCCGCTGCGGCCTGCAGTCTCAACGACTCGTCGGGCCTGTGCCCGCCCGGCCGGTGAGGCAGTTCAGCACGTCAGCGATGTGGGGACCCCCGCTCATCAGGATTCGGGATAGGCCCAGTTCGGTGCACTGCGCGGCGACGGGTGCCAAGAGGCGCGTCGCCTCAGCGATCTGCTCGTTCACTGCGAGGCACTCCACGATCAGCAACCGCGCCTGTAGTAGTGCGCGGGGCCGCCGTTGGCTGTCGACGACTAAGCCGAGCCGTCGCGCCCGGTCGAGTGCGCTCTGCATGGACTCGGGTGTGTTGTCCGACAGAAGTAATCGAATCGTTGAATCCTCGTCGAGTTGCGCGGTTTGTTCTCGGATCCCGTCCGGGTCGACCTCGTGTGGGGATGCTGTTCGCAGCTCTGCTTCGTGTTGCGGGTCGAGTGGGAACCCGGCGCGCACCTTCTCATTGATCATCCGCGCGGCCAGCCGCGGAAGTCGCAGTGTCGCCGCGATTCGGGTGCCTTCCTCGAGCCGCCTTCGGGCGCAGTCCCGGTCGCCGCGGGCAAGTTTGATCCGCGCGCCGGCACCGTAGGTGGCAAGCAGGATGTCGACGATGCCACCTTCCGGGCCGAGTTCGTTGCTGCGATCGAGCAGGACCTCCGCTTCGTCGACCTGGTTCATGTCGAAGAGCAGTTCACCGAGCAGCGCGCCGGACAGCCGAGCAGCGTATCCATGTGCGCCGCCGGTCAGTCCGAGTTCGTAGGCCGTGCGGTAACTCGCTTCGGCGGCGGTGACGTCGAGCTGCTCGTACGCCGCTTGCCCGGCGATGACGTGCCCGTACATCACGCTGAAGGGCCCACTGGTCTGCTCGTGATACGGGGCTGCCCGCTCCTGCCATCGGCGCGCACCGTCGAAGTCGAAGTCGTGGATCGCGCGGAATGCGGCCACATTGCCGACGCCGGAGGCGACGAAGGGCCCCACCACGTCCGGGTGACGAATGCATTCCGCGATCAGCTCGTCCACACCGTCGATGCGGTCGGAGAACACCTTCGCCACGGCTTGGATGAAATCGGCCTCGGTTCGCAGACGACGACGGTCGTCGTCACCGACCGCCTGCTCGTCGAGGAGGGTGTAAACCCGCTCGAGTGCCGCCGCGGTGGCGGTGGGGTGTTGCAGCAGCACGTTGCCCCAGGCGACCATCATTTGCAGTCCGGGCCGCGCTCGCGCGATCTCCGGCGGCAGTTTCGCGACCAGGCCCAGCAAGGTGGACATCTTGGAATCCTGAATCAACCGCATCCCGGTCGACTCGACGAGGGCGACGGCACGGTCCCGTTGCCGGGCCGCGAGTGCGTGATCTAGTGCCTCGCTGACCATCTCGTGTTCGGCGAACCATTCCGACGCGATCCGGTGCAGCTCGAAGACGCGTTGAGGGTCGCTGCGTTCGAGGCGGCGTTGCAGGAAGTCTGAGAACAGGGGGTGGTAGCGGAACCAATCCTTGTCGTCGTCGATGCTGCGCAGGAACAGATCCTGTGCTTCCGTCTCCTCGAGGAGAGTCTGCGCGGACGATGTATCGGTCAACTGTCCGGCCAGCGGTCCGCAGGTCTTCTCCGTGATCGAGGTGGCCATCAGAAAATCCACGATCGCGGGGTCGAGCGTGTTCAGGACGTTGTCGACGAGGTAGTCGCCGATCGCATGATGACGGCCCGACAGATGCCGGATGAAGTCCGTCGGATTCTCGCGGCCTCGCAGCGACAGCGACGCCAACTGCAGTGCCGCCACCCACCCCTCGGTCGAGGCGGTCAGGGCGACCACATCCGTTCCGCCGAGGTCAAGTCCGTTGACGTCGAGCAGGAACTTTTCGGACTCGGCAGCATCGAAACGCAGCGCGATCGAATCGATTTCGACCAGCTCGTCCTGCACCCGCATGCGGCTCAGCGGAAGACCGGCCTGCGTGCGGCTGGTCACGATCACCTGGAGGTGATGACAACCGTTGGCGAGCAGAAATTCCATTGCCGCGATCGTCTCGGCCGCGGTGGCACGATGCCAGTCGTCGATGATGACGGCCATACGCTCGCCGCTCTGGTGGACCTGATTGATCAGCGATGTGAGCACGTACCGGGCGATGTCGGCGGAATGTCCCTCCAAGATTTCGCCGAGGTCGCGGACCCCGTCGGGCCGCACCTGCCGGATCGCCTCCACCAGATGCGCGAGAAACCACACGACGTTGTCGTCGTCGCGGTCGATGCTCATCCACGCGACGGCCACCCCTTCGGCGACCAGGACGTCGCGCCACTGGGATGCCAGTGTGCTCTTCCCGAAACCAGCCGGTCCGTGGATCACCACCAGCCGGCGGCGCTCACCGGTACGCAGGGTGTCGATCAGCCGACGGCGTTCCACCAGTGGCCGCGCCGAGGTCGGGGGACGGAACTTCGTCGACGCGCTCGGAGGTGTGAGCGCGGCGGCCCGGGGCCTCCAGCCGGCGGCGCCGGATGCTGAAGCACCTCCGGACGCCCGGAGGCGGGCGGTGGTCCGAAGTGCCATCGGCGCGGCGCTCAGTCCATGCCGCTCCTGAACTCTCCGGAGTTCGTCACCGAGTCGCTCCGCCGACTCCAGACGGTCGGCGGGATCGCGTGCCATCGCATGTTCGACGACGCTGCTCACGTCCTCCGGCAGTCCGTGCTCGTGAAGGTCGGGAATCGGGCCGGTCGTGATGCGTACGAACTGAGCGACGACACCTTCACCGGACCGACGCTCGAACGCCGCATGTCCGGTGAGCACACAGAACAACGTCGCGCCCAGCCCGTACACGTCGGACACCGGATTCGGCGGCTTTCCGGAGAGGACCTCCGGCGCGGTGAAAGCCGGCGATCCTGCGATATTCCCCGTCGAGGTCTGGAACGCACCACCGACCCGGGCGATGCCGAAGTCCGTCAATTGCGGTTCCCCGTAGTCGGTGATCAGGATGTTCGCCGGTTTGACGTCCCGGTGCAGGATGCCGAAACGGTGCGCGGTCTCGAGCGCGCCTGCGAGTTTCACCCCGACTGTCAGCGCGTCCTGCCACGGCAATGGACCGCGGCGGCGGACGTCGGCCTCCAACGAGTCGAGGGCGTGGAAGGGCATCACAATGTACGGATGACCTGCGCCGGTGACGCCGGCCTCTAGCACCTGCACGATGTTCGGATGACCGGACAGCTTGCCCATCGCGCGCTGCTCGCGGACGAAACGGTCACGGTCGTCCCGATCGACGCCTGCGGTCAGCACCTTGACGGCAACCGTTCGGTCCAGCGATGGCTGCTCGCACCGGTACACCACCCCGAAGCCGCCGCGGCCTACCTCTTGCGCATCCTCGAATCCCTCAGCCGCCAGCTCGAGAGCGATACCGAGCCCGACATCGCGTTGCGTACTCTCCGGTTCGATCTCCGACATCAGGTCTCCGTTGGCGGGCCACACCTGCCGGCCGGGCGACCGGCGCTGGTCACCCACAGGCAAGAATACGTCGCCGACGTCAATGACGGCGTCGAAGACTCCTCGAAGCCATCGGGAGTTCCTCCCGGCGAACGATTGACTCAGGAAGAGGATCCTGTGGCCGCAGCATGTTCGACGCCCATCACTCGCGACGCACGACGGCGTCCAGTTCATCGAGATGGGATCGTGTCCGCAGATTTTTGGTGACGTCGGTCGGCTGTCTCGGTGGGAAAGTCCCTCGCCGGGTCCTAGGAACATTGGATTGCCGCGGCAGTCGATCGAGTGCCGCTCGCCAGTCTCGATCGCGGCCATCCTGCCCGGTCCGAGAATCATTGATCGGTACGCCTCGATGTCGGCGACGGAGTTCGGGAGCGCATCCCCTCTATACCGCGGCGGCTACAGCTTCGGCTACGGCCGGCGCCACGCGCGGGTCGAGTGCGCTCGGCACGATGCGGTCGACGGCCATGTCGGCGTGTACCACGGAGGCTATCGCCTGCGCTGCTGCAAGTTTCATTGGTTCCGTGATCCGTGTGGCGCCTGCGTCGAAGGCGCCCAGGAAGACACCGGGGAAGGCGAGCACGTTGTTGATCTGGTTTGGGTAGTCGCTTCGTCCGGTCGCGACGATGGCAGCGTGGCGGGAGGCGATATCCGGGTGGATCTCAGGGTCGGGATTCGAGAGCGCGAACACGATCGGTTGCGCCGCCATCGTGGTCAGTACGCGTTCGGGCACCGTGCCGCCGGACACGCCGATGAACACGTCTGCGTCGACGAGCGCGTCGGCGACCGATCCGACGAGTCGTCGGGGATTCGTGATGGCCGCTAGGTCGGCCTTGTAGGGGTTCAGATCATCGCGGTCTGGGGAGACGATTCCGCGAGAGTCGGTGACGGTGACGTCCGTGATGCCGTACTGCAGCAATATGTGGGCGCACGCGACTCCGGCTGCTCCGGCTCCGGCGATGACGGTGCGCAGTGTCGTGATGTCGCGCCGTTGGACCCGTGCGGCGGTGATGAGGGCAGCGAGTACGACGATCGCGGTCCCGTGCTGATCGTCGTGCATCACAGGGCAGTCGAGAGCTTCGATGAGGCGGCGTTCGATGTCGAAACAGCGCGGTGCCGCGATGTCCTCGAGATTGATTGCCCCGAAGCTGTGTCGGAGACGAGTCAACGTTTCGATGATGTGGTCGGGGTCCTTGCTGTCGATGACGAGGGGTATCGAGTTCAGGCCCGCGAACCGCTTGAACAGTGCACTCTTGCCTTCCATCACCGGCAGGGAGGCCTGTGCCCCGATGTCGCCCAGTCCCAGTACGGCGCTGCCGTCGGAGACGACGGCCACGAGCCGATCGGTCCAGGTGTACTGCCGGACCAGCGCGGGATTCGCGGCGATTGCCCGGCTGACGCGGGCGACGCCCGGGGTGTAGGCAATCGAGAGGTCTCTACGCGAGTCGAGGGGTAGAACGGTGTCAACCGTGAGTTTGCCGCCGCGGTGGGCGGTCATGATGTCGTCCTCGGTGATTGTCGGGAGAGGTTGTTGCGTGGCGATTGTTGACGGCACTGGATACTCCTGGGATCGGATCGTCATGGGTGAAGGACGGGGGTTTGCGATCAGGTGTTTCTGACGGAGCGGCGGGGTGGGGTAGAACAGCGGTGCCGCCCCGGCTGTGGGTCAGAGGTCGTGCGTCGGTCGTTCTCCGAAGTTGCGCCCCATACGCCGTACTCGCCGGTCGCGATCGCGTGGCTTCGGCATTCGTGTCGGACCGGGCACGCGAGGCAGATCTGTTTGGCGGCTTGCTCTCTCCGAGCCCGGGCGCCGCGCGCTTCACCGTCGCCGGAGAAGAAGAACTCCGTATCCATCGATCGGCACCGGGCTCGTTCCTGCCACGCCCAGGCCTCGGCGTTCGGTAACAATCTTGGCAGGTTCTGTCGTGGTTCCATGGGACGAACTCCAGTCCTCGCATGCGATCGTCAAGCGTGCACTCGACGAGTCGCGATTGAACAAGAACGACGCCAGCGCGATGGCCGAAACTGTTATCTCAGTGGCTCATCGGCACGTTTGGCGATTTCGCCGGTCGCGATGTCCGTGCATCCAGGTTGACCGTAAACCCGGCGAAGGGCGACGGAAATCCATTTAACGACATCGACTATCCGCCACGCGAAACCGGCGAGGTCTGGTGTCGCTGTGCCCTCGCGGTGACCGGTCGTTCCACTCTTGGCGAGCAATTATCTTAAGACGACTTGAGCGCCGCCCGCAGTGTCTGAGAGGGCGACTCTCCGAACTTGCGTTCGTAATGATTGGCGAACCGGCCCAGATGGTTGAATCCCCAACTGAAAGCCACGTCACTGATTCTGGTGGTGCCGTCGCCGTGTTGGAGGTCCGTGCGCACGCCCTCGAGACGTATCTGCCGGATGTAGGTGGTCGGGGACATTCCGAATTGTTCCTGGAAGAGGTTCTGAAGTTGGCGCGCGCCGACGCCGGCGATGACGGCGAGGTCCCCGATGGTGTACTGCGCCCCGGGGAAGGTCTCGATGTGGTCGAGGACCTTTTGCACTGCTCGGGGCTTGCTCGCCTCGCCGGGCGCGTAGAGCTGTGCGGTCATCGAGTGCGGCTGTTGTACGAGCAGACCCGAAATCAGGGCCCGCTCGAGGTACTCGATCTGCGCGATGAGCCCCGGGTTCGGTGTGAGGGTGGGGTCGTCGAGCGTGTCGAGGAGGAGTTTGAGCGTCGAGAGCCAGCGCGCTCCGGCCGGGCTGGTGAGGTCCATCTCGAGATCGAAGCGGACGTGCTTGTCGACGGGCCGACCGAGGATGTGGGCCAGTTCGCCCTCGAGGCCGGCCCGGTCGATCTTGATGCAGATCTGGGTGGCGTCAGCGTGCCAGAGCGGGAGAATGGTGTGTTCGTTCGGGGTGAAGACCGCTGCGCGCCGGGGCGTCGCAATGGTCTGCTGATCGCCGCACCACGAGACCACTTCACCGGTGACCGGCACGTTCACGTGGTAGGTGCCCAAGTCGCCGGGATCGACCAGAGCCTCGTTCCCGAACCGGGCGCGGCCGATGGTGAGGTGGTTCAGCCGCACCGCGGACAGCTCCGCAGTGGCTGCCGGCACGTGGGCACCGACCAGGTTGACCTCGGCCGGGTAGAAGACGCTGTTCAAGCTGCGCCGAAACTCGTCGATGTCTTCGGTGACGCAGCGCAGAGCAGAATCGGCCATCGGTGACAACGCGAAGTGTGCGCCCGGTTCGTCGCCGCGTTGGTTTAGCGCGTTGCCTGTCATCGTTCAACCTCGTACGTCGCGTGTGGCCTTGTTCCCGCCGTTATCGGCGTTTCCGGTAGCGGATATCCGATCACGTAAAGCGGATTTCGTGAGTCGTTGGCCATTACTACCGTCGATTCCACAGTGGCACCGGTCACATATACGAATCAGTGTAGAGGAGACCCATCATGACGCAGACGCTCGAACCCACGACCTCCCGGACGGTCACCGACATCGATGCCTCACGACCGAACTGGGACATCGTCGCCAAGGCCACCGCGCTCATTCCGATGATCCGCGAGTACGCCGAGCAGGGAACGACCGAGCGCCGCGCCGCACCGGAAGTGATGGCCGCGCTCGAGGCCGAGGGCCTGTTCAAGCTGTTCGTTCCGCGCCGCTACGGCGGCTACGAAGAAAACCTGCGGACGGCGATGGAGACGATCGCCGAGGTCGCCCGCGGTGACGGCTCCACCGCGTGGGCGGTCGCGCTGCTCAACGTGTGCACGTGGTTCGGCACCACCTTTTCCCAGCAGGCACAGGACGAGGTGTTCGGGGCCGATCCGGACGCGAAGTGCTGCGGCATCTTCACGCCCGGCAGCAAAGCCCAGCGAGTGGAGGGTGGCTACCTTGTCAGCGGCCAGTGGCCGTACTCCTCCGGCTCCTTCGCCGCGGACTGGGGCACCCTCGGAATCGCCCTCGACGTGCCGGAGGGCGAGGACCCGCGGGCGCTCGCACTCATTCCCAAGGAGGCGTGGACGATCAAGCCGACCTGGTTCGTGGCCGGGATGCAGGGTTCGGGCAGCGACACCATCGTCGTGGAGGATCATTTCGTTCCCGATCACCGGATCCAGCGGTTCGTTGCGATGCGGGAGGCGGAGTTCGCCACCCCGCACAAGGGCGAGGAACGCAATTCGAACATGGCATTCATCCCGGTCGCAGCCCTTATTCTCGTCGGCGCGCAGCTCGGGCTGGCCCGGCACGCGATGGAGCTGACTCTTGCGAAGCTTCCGAACAAGAGGGTCGCCTACACCAAGTACACGGCGGCGAAGAACTCGCCGACGCATCAGCTCGGTGTGGCCGATGCCGCAACCAAGTTCAATCTGGCGGAGCTTCTGATGCAGCAGGCGGCCTCGGACATCGACAACGCCGCCGCCCGCGGCGAGCTGCCGGACATGATCACCCGCGGTCGGATTCGCAACAACACCGGCATCATCGCGGAACTGATCAAGGACGGCATCGACATCTTGATGACGACCAACGGGGCCGGATCATTCGCCGACGCAAACATTCTCAACCAGATCTGGCGTGACGCCGAGATCGCCGGACGGCACGCCTACGTCACCCCTGAGGTCGGTAAAGAGGTCTACGGGCGTCTGCTGATCGGGGCGGACGACGCCCTCACGATGGATGTGTAGCGATGAATGAGAACATGATCGTCGCCGCGGCGACACGGGTTGATCCGACGGCATTCCGCGGTGCGATGCGACACGTCCCCACCCCGGTCGCCATCGTCACCACCACTGTCCGGGGAGCGCCGGTCGGTCTGACCGTCGGATCGTTCACCTCGGTGTCGCTCGAGCCCGCGCTCGTGACGTTCTTCGTCGACAAATCCTCGACCACGTGGCCGCGGATGCAGGACTCGGATACTTTCACTGTCAACATCCTCGGCCACGGCAAAGCGGAACGCTGCCGCACCTTCTCAGGGAAGGGCGTCGACCGGTTCGCCGGTGTCGACTGGGTGCCTTCCGACGAGGGAGACCCGATCTTCGCCGACGCGTCGGTGGTCCTCGAATGCATCAAGCACTCCACCCGCTGGCTCGGTGACCACCTTCAGGTGGTCGGCGAAGTGACGAAGTTGCACGTCCTGCGCGAGGACCTGCCGCTGGTGTACCACCAGGGCGCCTTCCTCAACCTCGATCACCTCGTCAGCGCCTGACCCAGGCCGAGGTCACTACCCGAAACCACTACTTACGGAGGAACCATGATCTACGAACACGCCTACGTCACCGTCGACGCCGGCAACCGCACCGAGTTCGAAGATGTCTTCACCCGCGCGAAGAAGTATCTTCTCGACGCCAACGGTGGCAAGACCGCCGAGATCGTCCGCAGTGTCGACCATCCCGGGCTCTACCTGCTACGCGTCGGCTGGGACTCCGTCGAGGACCACACCGAGTTGTTCGCCTCGTCGACGAACGGAAAGAACCTCGGTGAGGCCATCGGCCACTTCTTCATCGAGACACCACAAGTCATCCACTTCGAGGACACCGCGGTATGACCTCGACGCAGATCGGCGACGTCGACGCCCAGGCACTCACCGACGAGGTGATCCGGTCCTTCGACGGCACACCCGACACCCGCACCCAGACCATCCTGACGGCCCTTGTACACCACCTGCACGCCTTTGTCCGCGACATAGAACCCTCCCTCGCGGAGTGGGAGTCCGCGATTGAATTCCTCACCGCGGTCGGCCAGAAGTGCGACCCGGTTCGGCAAGAATTCGTCCTACTCTCCGACGTCCTCGGCGTCTCGATGCTCGTCGAGACGATCAACGATCAGCAGGCACCCGGGGCGACGGACAGCACGGTACTCGGCCCGTTCCACATGACCGAATCCCCCACCCGCCACCTCGGCGACACCATCGACGAAGTCGGAAACCCGAACCACCTACTGGTCACCGGAACGGTGCGAAACACCAACGGAGATCTGCTCCCCCACGCCACTGTCGATGTGTGGCAGTGCAACGAGGAGGGCTTCTACGATGTCCAGCAACCAGACATCCAGCCGGCCGGCAACGGGCGTGGGCTGTTCACCACCGACGAGCTCGGACGGTTCTGGTTCCGCACCGTGACACCGAGTCACTATCCCATCCCGACCGACGGCCCGGTGGGCACCCTTCTCGACGCCACCCATCGGCATCCGTACCGGCCGGCGCATATCCACTTCATCGCCCACGCCGACCAGCATCGCCCACTGACGACCCACATCTTCGTCCCCGGCAGCCCCTACCTGGATTCGGACGCCGTCTTCGCGGTCAAAGGCTCCCTCATCGGGGACCTCGGCACCGCCGACGCCGGGCATGCCGCGCAGTTCGGTGTCGGTGTCGGATCACCCATTGCCACGGTTGATTTGGTGCTCGCTCCCACTCCTTCCGGGAGCGCCGATGTTCTCTGACTGTTTCTCCTACACCGGGCAACCGATGCGGGTGATCTTCGGGCAGGGTCTCGCCCCGCTCGCCGAGGAGGTGCGCGCGCTGGGAATCAGCCGGGCACTGGTCATCTGTTCTCCCGACCGCCGACAACTCGCGCAGACGGTCGCGGACACCATCGGCACCGCCGCAGCCGGGGTGCTGGCCGAGGCTGTGATGCACGGGCCGGCCGACCTCGTCGACCGGTGCGAACAGCAGTGCCGAAACCTGACCTGCGACGGCTACATCGCGGTGGGCGGCGGATCCGCGATCGGGTTGGCCAAGGCCCTCGCGCTGCGGAGCGGCGCGCCGATCATCGCCGTCCCCACCACGTATGCCGGTTCGGAGATGAGCTCGGTGTGGGGAATCACCGAAAATCGGGTCAAACGCACCGGGCGGGATCGCGTGGTGCTTCCACGCACGGTCATCTACGACCCGAACCTGACCACCGACCTCCCTGTCAACATCTCGGTCACCAGCGGGATGAACGCAATCTCCCACGCGATGGAAGGGCTGTACGCACCGGACCGATCCCCGATCGTGTCCCTGATGGCGCGTGAGGGTGCGCGAGCATTGGCCGCAGCCCTACCGCTGCTCGTCAACGACCTCACCGACCACGGCGCCCGGAGCGAGGCACTCTACGGTGCCTGGCTCTGCGGAGCGGTCCTCGGCGCCACCACGATGTCGCTGCACCACAAGCTCTGCCACGTCCTCGGCGGCACCTTCAATCTCCCTCACGCCCACACACACGCGATCGTGCTACCCCATGTGCTGGCATTCAACGCCCCCTTCGCCCCAGACATGGTCTCCGCCCTCACCGGCGTCTTCGGCGACGGCGATCCCTGGACGGCGCTGTGGCAACTACAGCAGTCGCTACCGATGCCCCTGGCTTTGGCCGACGTCGGGCTCCGGGAAAGCGACATACCCGAAGTGGTCCATCAGGCGACGGCCAACCCCTACCACAATCCACGCCCGATCACCGGGGACGACCTTCACACCCTGCTCGTGCGGGCCTGGGCTGGCCACCAGCCCGATCCATCAACCATCCACTCCTACCGAGTCCTCAGCGAGGAGTCCTCGTGAACAATTTTCACCCGACCGCACCCTTCCCAGCAACAGTGCTCCACAGCGTTCACATCACCTGGAACGACGACGTGGACCCCGATCATGGCACCCGCGTCGCCGAAGCACTCAACACCTACGCCGCCACTGTCCCCGGTCTCCTGTTCTACAGGGCTGGAACAGATCTCGCGCTGCGCGAAAACACCGCGAACTTCGGAATCGTCGCAGTCTTCGACACTGCCACCCACTACCAGGCCTACGCCGCCGACCAAGGCCACCACGCCATCATCGACGAACTCATCGCCCCGCGAGCTCGAGCACGAACCTCGACCCAGATCGCACTCCCTCCTGACTTCTCACTCGACACCACCGCCCTCCCCGCACCACACCCGTTCGGAGCGACATGACCATCCACATCGACGCCCCCGTCCACACCGCGATGGGTCCACGAGCAGGCACTATCACCGGATCAGCATCCACATCCGCGGTAGAAGGCTTGGTGCGGGGACAGACGATCGTCGTCTGGGACGGAAGCCGGGCCCGACTGGGACACGCCGCCGCGACCGCGAGCACGACGCACACCGCCTTCGTCATCCGTCACACGTCCGGATTCCTCCAAATTGCCCTGCCGACTCCTCTCTGCGACCGACTTCTGATCCCGGCGACACCGGCGCTACCGGCACGGCCGAACGAGGAAGGCTATCGGCAATGCATCGGTGTCGATGCCGCGCAAGGAACCACTACCGGAATATCGGCCGCCGATCGTGCGCGAACAGCGCGAATCCTCGTCGCCTCACACACCGCACCAAGCGACCTGATCCGACCCGGACATCTCATGGTTGTCGCGGTGGATCCGGGCCATTCTGGCAGGCAGGTCGTTCCCCATTTGACGTTGCAGTTGGCGGAATCGGGACTCGGCGGCCTGGTCTTCGCGGATCTAATCAGTGAACAACGCCACCGGGATATGGCCGACGAACGCGAAGCGACGATCTTCGCAGAAACCCATTGCCTGCGAATGTTCTTCGACGGAGGGACGACCTAAGACCTACCCCCGAGCGCAGTCGGCACCTGACGGGCCTGACGCTCGGTGACGCAGTGCAGCACAGCGTCGTCCGCATAGCGTTCAAACCAGACCCCCGGAAACTCCGGGACCATCCTGACATCGAACGCGTAGTGCAAGAACAGGTTCGCCAACATAACTTCACCAGGCGGTGTCGGTGTGCGCTTCCACCGCCTTGACCAGCAGGTCGTCCGACTCGAGACGGAGCCGGTCTCGAGCGTTGCCGAGCCTGCGGACTCACACCGGAACCGCCTCGATGACGGATGACCGGGGACCTTGCGTGATCGAATCCAGCGTGAATCCGTGGTCGGTCAACAGTCGGCGCCATTCGGTGATCGTGCGCTCGCGACCTCCCAGGAGAACCAGCATGTGGAGATCCAGCAGAGCCATCGGGTGGGTTGTCGCCGATTCCGGCAGGACCTGCTCGACGATCATCAATCGTCCGCTTGCCGGGATCGCGTGCCGGCAACTGCTGAGGATCTCGCCCGCGGACGCGTCGTCCCAGTCGTGCAGAATCTGAGACAGCACGTACACGTCACCATTCCCGGGGACGTTTTCGAAGAAACTTCCCCCCACGACTGTCGTTCGTTCACCGATGCCGGCCGAACCGAACGTCGACGGCGCTTCCGCGACCACATGGGGCAGATCGAACAGAATTCCGCGTAGATGCGGGTGCCGTTCGAGCAACCGGGTGATCAGCGCGCCGGTCCCGCCACCGACGTCGACGACCGTTCCCACGTCAGACCAGTCGTGGTCGAGCAAAGGCAGCAAACGCAGCTCGACCAGCCCTGCTTGACCCTGTGCGAACTCATCGGCTGCCGACGGATTGTCGGACAACCATTCGAAGTACGGTTTGCCGAAGGCCGCTGAAAACGATTCCTTCCCCGTTCGGATCGAATGCGCTGCGTGCCCCCACACGTGGTAGGCCTCGTTCGACATCAAGCCGACCAAATGACGAAGCGAGCCCGGAGTGTCCGCCCGCAGAAGCTCACCGGCCTCCGTCAACGCAAATCGTCCGCCACCGTCTTCCGCAAACAAGCCTTCCGCGACGAGTACCCGCAGGAATCGACCGAGGGCGTCGGCGTCGGCGCCCACGCTCGCCGCGAGATCGCCGAGCAAGCACGCATCGTCCGCCAATCTGTCGGGCACGCCCAGTTCGCAAACGGCTGAAATGGATTGGGACACGATGTACCCCATGATCTGTTTTCTCACTCGGTGGTTGATATCGCTCATGTTCACGCCACCTCCGACAGCCGCGGGAAGAGCGACATCTCGGCAGCTTTCTTCAAATACGACGCGCCTGCCGTCCCGCCGGTACCCGGCACCGTTCCGATGACTTTCAGGGTGATGCCCCAGTGGCCGCGCTTCATCGCAACCCACGCACGGTCCAGGCGCCGCATCGCCTCCTCGAGAACGCGTGCATCCGGATGTGTCTTGCGCATCGCGAGATAGACGTCCTGCAACGTATCCTCCCCCACATCGATTTTCCCAACGTGCTCGAAGCCACGGGAATCATTTGGAGCGCACGCGAACTCGACCTCACGAAACGCCCGCGACTGCACCGCGCTCCGCCCATGCGTGAAGCCGCGAATGATCGAGAAGGCGTCGACCGGCATCGTCGTGAGAACCCGGAAGAGCGCAGGCACCGCTTCGAGGCGGATCGACGCCCGGTCCAGGCGATCCGTTGCCGCTGCGGCCAGGCCGTGGCGCAGGTCGCGGATCGCCGTCGAAATCGCTGTCGCGACTTGCCGATACAGACCTTCGAAGATCTGGATGCAGCGGATGAACATCTGCTCGTCGTGCAGGCGCGTCGTCGGCAGCAACGTCAGCCGAACTGCACTCCCGATCTCTTCGGGGACACCGTTCAGCGCCGGCGCGGCGACTGAGGCAAACGAACTGTAGTCGGCGCCCGGCTGAGCCAGCGCCGCAAGACCGGTCGCAGCGACGGAAGGATCGAGCGAGAAATCGGGTGCGAGCCTGTCGAGTTGGGTCACGACCCGTGTCACTGCGCGCGTCCGGACCACCTGGGGTGCGTGTGCCGACCTCCCGAGTGCTCGCGCCTCCAGCAACGCGAGGTCCATGGCCGCGGCAGCAACGAATGCGTCCACGCGCTGCGCGTCGTCGGACCGGACGACCTGGTCGAAATAGTCGAGCCCGACATATGACAGATAGTCGCCATTCTGCGCATCGAACGTCATCGGTAGCCAGGCACCGAGAACATGATGCCCACGGTTGTTGTCATGGAAGTTTTGCAGCATGGCGACCAGGTGGGGCCGGACCCCGTTACGCCCGACCGTCTGATAATGGGCCGCGACAGCCGCATGGGGAAACTCCGCGTGTCCCGCCTCCCATTGCCTGAGCGCATTCTCGATATTGCGGCCGGACAATTCATCGGTCGTCGCTTCAGCAGCCTGAAGACACGCACCCCCGACGCCGATCACGCCGGAACCAACAAATTTCTGCTCGGCTTCGAGCAACGTTTCGGAAATCAACGCGAAACTCGCCTCTCATCCTTATTGCCGTGTCAAGCAATCTTCGAGGGCGCGCGGCGAATGCGGATACACACCCTAGGGAGACTTCTCGACACCCTTTCCGCTGGAGGGGTGACGTTTTCAACCCTGGGGTGCCTGTTCCGCCCGCAGACACGTGCCCAGGATTGGGAGCGATACAGAACTCGAGGCAGGTCGATCCCACAGAAGGAAGAAATCTATGCACATAATCGCCAGAAGCGCACTCGAGACGATCAACGAAGCCGTTGTCGGCGGGAGCGTCCACAACCTGGGTGTCGTCAAGATATTCAGCCAACACCCTCAGTTGGCGCAATTCATTCCTGCTTCCAGCAATGTGGCGATCAGCTGGGTCAGGTTGGAGTGCGGTGAGGAACTTGCGGTGCACAAGCACCCCGAGCCCAGCCTGATCCTGATCTGCGAGGGTTCCGGACGAACGATGGGCAGTGCAGAGCAGGAGGTCGGTGCGGGAGACATGATCCTCGTCCCCGGCGACTCCTGGCACGGTTTCGCAGGAACCCGGGACGGTTTCTGGGCGCTCTCGATCCAGTTCAACGGCAAGGCACTCTACGAGGACGCCGAGAAGCCCAACGCGGTGTTTGCAGGCGAGGTACCGAATCGGGCGGCTGTGCTCCTGGCGGACAACGAGAAGTACCTGCAGCAATTCGGAACCAGCAACCTGTTGCGGCTGATCGACGACCCCTCGTTCGACAACCCCCACGTTCGGGAACGGCTGCTCGACTGTCAGCAGACCTGGTCGGACGTGTTTCAGGACCTGCTGCACCTGCGTGTCGCGATGACTACCGATACGGCGCACAAGCAGGTAGCGCTCGACCATCTGGTCGAGGAACTGGGCCACAACGACAACCTGCGCAACCAACGGGGATCAGCGCACGCGCCGGTCACCGATGAGACGTTCGTATCGACAATGGAATGGTTCAGGCATCAAATGCTGTACCGAAGCGACATGGTGCGCACTCTGCTGATGCATGTGGTGCTGGAAGGTAGTGGTGAAATCTGGCACCGGGAAGCGGCGCGAGCGTTTCCGGCAATTCCGCACTTCCAAGAACACGGAGAAGACGACGGCGCGCACGTGAGTATGGGGATCGATCTGCTCGATCGAGCAACGCCGGCCGAGATCCGAGAACTCCGCGAAGCACTTGCCGAGGGATGGAAGATGATCACGCAATTGTGCGACAGAATCGCGTCGATCGCCCTGGCCGACACGGCGGTCCCCACGTACTCCACATGCTGAGCGTCCTCAGGAAAGTCGTCTGGTTCGAGGCTCCCACACCCCGAACTCGACTCGACCCTGTGCCCAACGCCTCGCACCTTGCCAGATGGCAGCGGTGGTGTGACGCGGCGCAGCGGGACAGCGTGAACGCGCCCCGAGGCGAGCGACTGAGCAGATCCGTCTTCGGCGGACTTCGTCGTGACATCATGCTCGGGCTCGTGGCCATCGCGATCAACGCAGGATGCGCCTTCGGTGCTGCGATCACGCTGAAATCGCTGATCCAGCACCTCGTCACCGGCGATTCAACACTCACGACGAACCTCACGCTCGGTATCACCTGCATCGTGCTGACCTACTTGGCGTGGCTTGCCTTGAATCACACCTTCATGCAAGCCGACGTGGTAGGAATCGGAGCCCGGACATACATCGAACAAAGGCTGCTGCACAAGAAGCGCAGCATTGCCCCTTCCGACCAACCGGCCGACCTGGTCACGCTGCTGGACCGGGAGGCAGCACGCATCGAAAACGCGTGGTCAGGGCTCATTTTCATCATTCTGGCACTCGCAACAATCACCTTTACGTCCGCGTACTTCTTCGTGGCGTTGGGACTGAGCGCTCTGGCGGCACTGTCGGTGATTCTCGTCAGTTCCGCGGTGATCTACTGGAACGCCAAACAATTGAATGCCGCGCACGCTGCACTGTCGGCGACGGCGGCAGATCGCATCGAAGTCGGCCTGTTCTCGCTGAACCATCGCCTGCTCGCGTGGCTCAAGAACTGGAACGACGAACTGTCTCGGCGCTATGCCGACAAGCGAGATGGAGAGGAGCGCGCGCTCCTGAAAGCGGCGCGTCTCATCGCGCGGATCAACCTCATATCGACGCTCACTCCGATCGTTGCCATGCTCGCCGCGGTGTTCACCCAGCTGGCCCACCTTGGTTACGTCGATCCAGCAGGCCTATTGTCCACAATGGCGCTGGTCGGAGGCTTGAAATCCGTCGCCAACAATATCCCCTTCATTGTTCAGAGCCTGTCCCAGGGCATTGTCGGGCACACCAACGTTGCGAAGTATCTGTCCAGTCCACACCCGCTGGACACCGATGCGACCGCAACGCGCCTACCGGCAACAACGGCGAAGCACATCGCCGTCGTCGGCGCCGCAGGCAGTGGCAAGACATCCGTTCTGAAAATCGGTGCACGCCACAGCAGCCAGGTGAACAGCAAAACGTTCTTCGTACCGGACGAACCGTGGATATTCCCTGGCGGGCTCTACGAGAATCTGTGTCTCTATCGAAGCGAATTCACCGACGACGAGGCCCGTCGAGCCTTGACACTGTCCCGACTTCCCGAAACCTTCTACGGCGACTACCTCGCGAGCAAGTCACGCGACCGGACCGAGGGCTGGAACGTGTCCCGCGGGCAGGGAAAGCGACTGGAACTCGCACGGGCAATATTGGCCGAACCGAAGTTCGTGTACCTGGATCAGCCGACAGCGGGGCTGGACGACGACCTGGCGAATGGGCTGCTGGCCGCCCTTCTGCGCGGGCCGTGGCACGACACCACGGTCATTTATGCAACGGACAAGCCCGATGAGAAAGATGCCGCAGACGAGATATGGGTAGTGGCCGGAGGCGAGGTCGTGGAGGTGATGCAAAACCTCACACCGCGTACGGCGAATCCTGTTCGAGACCGCAAAAGGGCACTCGCTCACGAGGATCGGTCGATCGCTCGCCGTCCCCAGGGCGTGGACCGACCGGAAATCTCGACCTCGTCTCGCCGCAGTCTGATGAGCCTGGGCGTCGCGAAGGTCGCGGTTGTCGCATGCGTCCTGTTTGCGTGCCGCGACGTTCTGACGATTGTCGGTGACTACACAGCTGCCAGCGGAATTTCGACCACGAATGCGCGGACAGCAGCGACAATCCTCATCGCCGCACTGTCCGCCGGGGCACTCCTGTCGATGTTCACCTCCCTGTTCATAGTCAAACGCAGCATCATGGCGGCATCCCGAAAATGCCGGAACTATTTCTCGACCGTCATGAGTCCCAAGCCCTCCAGGTCGGCCTTCGACGAGGCCGACCTGGACTATCAGAGCAAACTGACATGGGATCAACGACGTATCGACGAACTTCTGCCAGAAGTACTTCTGAACACGCTGGGTGCGGTGACATTGCTGCTCACGACCGCCGCGTTCGTATTGAGCAAGAACATTTTCGTCCTGCTGCCCCTTGCCGCGATGTGCTTCGCCTACTGGCACAGTTCGAAGCGATCGGGAAGGCGACTGCAGGACTTCAACGAGAGAGAGATCGGTACGACGTCGACCGTGTTGGAGCGGGTCGAGGCCATTACCTGGAGCTCCGCGAGATTCGACTTGGCACGCGACAACTCGGCCCTGGTCACATGGCTGAACAAGAGTCTGATGAATCGCGCCTTCGCTTCGATGGACAATGCGGGCGCGCGCCGCTGGTTCAATTACAAGCTCGATTTGATGGGTGTGCTCTTCCTGTCGGTCGTCATCGGTTCCACCGTGTTTGTCCAGGTCGGCGGCGGACCCGGCCTCAGCGGTGTTCTCGCGCTCAGTCTCTCGTACAGCCTCATCGCTGTTTTCGCCCGAGTGGGCCGTTGCCTGGTGGACCTCAGACAGGTTCTCGACAGCGCGGATCGCCTCCTCACGCCTCCGGCCGGCCCGGCGCCGTGCTGGACCGGCTCAGCGGGTGACGACGCAGCGCTCGTGTCGTTTTCGGAGGTAACGTACGTCGCGCCGCACACCGGGGCGGTGCTGCTGGAAGAGCTTTCCGAGTCCTTTGCCAGCCGAGACGTCGTGGTCATCATGGGCCCGAGCGGGGTCGGTAAGTCGACATTTGCGAAGCTGGTTGTGGGCAGTCTGCAGCCGACAACAGGCGTCCTCTCGACATTGGGCCGGACGACGGGATACGTCTCGAATTCCCACGCCGAAGACATCCTCCTCCTGACGTCGAGTCCGATCTTCAAGCCAGGCAGATTGATCGAACACTTCAACAGCCCGTCACCGCTCGACTTGGCTCGCGTCGTCGACTATCTCGACGTGGCAGACGTTGTCGAGCGACTACCGTCCGGATTCGACGAGCTCGTTCCCGCCACCGGTCAATTGAATCTGAGCAAGACGGAACTGCAGCGGCTGGCGCTTCTCGACCTGTTGATCGATCGCCCGGCGGTCGCAATTCTCGACGAAGCAACGTCCGAGTTGAGTACAGCAGCGGAGCTCTCGATATTGCAGGCCGTGATCTCGGCCTTGCCGGACACGCTCTTCTTCATCATCACGCACAATCCCGGGCTGACCGAACTCGCCAGCCGAGTCTTCCACTTCAACGGCGAGCGACGCCTCCTCGAGAATTCCGGCCAGTCGCACACGACAGCCGATCGGAACTGGAACGGAAAGGAGGAAGACCATGGAATGGCTGCCCCAACGCGATGCGTTCTGTAACAGTCACAACGTTCCACGGCCACAACTTCCGCTGAGGAACATCGCGCACTGGAACGCGGTGCTCCAAGGCAGCGTGAGCAGCGATGACGCCCTGCATCACGAGCGGGCGTACGTCGCACCCGGATACTTCTACATGCCCGTGTGCGACGAACCCGACGATTCGACGCTGGCGGAGTTGTCGAGCCTGGCGTCAACCGCCGACTGGTTGCTGGTCCCTTCCCTTCGCAGATCCGATCGCCGACGGCGCGCCGACGTCATTGCAGTTCCCTTCATGAAGGCGGCATTCTTCCGGTCTTCGCGAAGTGTGGACCTCGCCCTGCGCACAGCGGTAGGAGCCAGTCAATACAAGTCGATCGTCAGGATCACGAGGAAGGCCGAGGCGGCGTGCACTACCGAGATACACCGTCTCTCGGACGTGGCAGAAGACAATCGGGTCCTGCGCGATTTCGCCTGCCTTCAGGCCTTGAATGTGGCCAAATACGGACACGCCAAGAACCTCTATACGAGCGATGTGCTGCATATGCTGGCACGCTCGTCCGAAGGTGAGAAATACTTCGTGAAGCTGGACTACGACAAGTATTCGAATACTCCGTTGGCCGGATCACTGAGCTACGCCGACGATCACCGTGGCGTGTTTACGAAACTCGTTCGGGGACTGGACCATGACCGAATTCCGCGCGGATTGAATCTGTATATCGCCGACTACTACCACATGTATCATTTCGCGGATCGGCTGGGTTTCGCGGACATCTGTCTCGGCCGAGGTGCCATCGACGCGAAGGTCCGGGTAGGCGCAATTCACATTGCCGACCTGGACAACTGGCTGATTCCGGTCAACACGCGGCGCACACAGGCGATGCAGGACTACGCGAGATCGCGACACGGAGACTGAGATGATCAGCGAAATAGCTTGGGCAGATGGGCGATGCGTGCGATTCGACGAGGTGCTCCTGTCGCCTGCCACCCACGGGTTGTCGTATGGCACGTCGGTGTTCGACGGTATCCGCACGTACGGCGGAAACATCTTCAAATGTGACGGCCACATAGCGAGGTTGCGGCGGTCCGCCGAGTTGTTCGGGCACACCGTGCACTATTCGGATGCGGACTTGGCCGACGCGTGCCGCGAACTGGTGAGGGCCAACGATCTGGCCGATGCATACATCAAGTGCCTGGTCTTCTATGACGACACCGATGTGAGTTTCAAGGCACAGGGCTCTTCCAGCAAGGTGGTCCTGTTTGCCCTGCCCTTTCCTTCGAATTCGGCCGCGGAGCACTATCGGCTCTCGACGGCCACGTGGCGGCGTGCACCCGCCTCGTGCCACCCGTATCAGGCGAAAAC
The DNA here is from genome assembly GCF_029269925.1 of Rhodococcus sp. T2V. Taxonomy (NCBI): domain Bacteria; kingdom Bacillati; phylum Actinomycetota; class Actinomycetes; order Mycobacteriales; family Nocardiaceae; genus Rhodococcus; species Rhodococcus sp. T2V. The sequence continues at coordinate 70,391 of NZ_JARJBD010000024.1, read as the reverse complement.
GTCGTCTACCTACGCGTTGAGCTACTTGAGCCACCGCGGGCGGGCCGACGGCTACGATGACGTGCTCTTCCTCTCGACAGCCGACACTGTGTGCGAGTCGAGCGGCTCGAATGTGTTCTTCGTCAAGGGAGACGCATTGTTCACGCCCACTGCCGAATTGGCCCTCGACGGGATTACCCGGAGGGTGGTCATCGATGAGTTGTGTCCGCGGCTGAAGCTCTCGGTGACGGAACGCGATATCGCCTACGGCGAGATCGGATCGTTCGACGCCGCATTTCTGTGTGGCACTGCGATCGAAATCATGGGGGTTTCCGGCATCGACGAGATCCGGTATGCGAAGTCCGCAGTGGTCGATGCGATTGCGACCGAGTATCGGCACTTGACCAACGGCCGGTCCGCGATCCGATGACGACCGCGGAAGGTGGGCGATCGTTCCCCCCAGGGTTCCTGGCTTCGCTGCCGTCGGCTTGGGATAATTCGGGAAGGTGAAAGTCCAATTTGCCGAACGGTATTCCATCCAGCGGGGTCTTCCGAATGAAACTGCTCATCCTCCATCGCGTTCCGTATTCCTTCATCGAATACCATCGTGTCATCGATCATGGAATCCATGATGTCGTCTACGTGGGCACGAGTGCGCAACTTGCGACCCTGCCGCCCAACCTTCCCTGCACGAGGGTTGAACGCCCGGGTCGAGCAGGTCTGGCCGAGGAGGTTCGCACCCTGTTCTCCCCCGACGATTCCTTCGACCGGGTCATCAGCGTCTCCCAATACGAGATGATGGAGGCGGCGCAGATAAGACGGAGCCTCGGAGTAGAAGGAGTATCACCGGAGCAGGTCCACATCGTGAACGACAAGGTAGCGATGAAAGCCGCAGTCGAAGGATGCGGACTTCGCGTGCCCAGATTCGTTCGCTGCGACGAGGCGCTCACCGCTTCGTCCGCCGATGTCACTCCTTGGGCTGGGAAGACGGTGCTCAAACCACTCGATGGAACCGCCAGCAAGGATGTTTTCGTTTTCGCCACCTACGCTGACGCCGGCACTGCGATTCTCAATCACCCTGAAGGTCTGGAGGACTGGGATCCGGAACGCTTCCAGCTCGAAGAATATGTGGAGGGGCCGATCTTCCACTTCGATGGCGTGATGCTTGCCGGTGCGCCGGTGGCGATCGTCGCCAGCAGATATCTGGGCACTTGTCTCGAGTTCGCCCAGGGAGTTCCGCAGGGATCGATTCAGGTCGACGACGACGGCGGGCGTTGCACGGTAGCGGTCGAGTACCTTCGGGCCGTGGGTATCGACAATGGCCCATTTCATCTCGAAATGATCGAGGCCGCGGATGGAATGGTTTTCCTGGAGGTCGGCGCCCGCCCCGGCGGCGGACATATCAAGGAGACGTTCCGGCTTGCCACAGGCATCGACTTGGTCGCGGCCGGTTTGGCCTGCAACCTCGATTGGTCACCTCTCGACGTCAATCCACTGAAACGGTGGTTCGAGAGGACGGCGAGCAGCACGGTCTACGGGGATTTCATGTTCCCGGGTCACCTGCTTGCGTCGCGGTACTGCGCGATATCGGGTGGAGAACGATTCCAAGGCCACCCCGATGTGGTTCGATGGAAGGAGCTGGACGCGGGCGCTTCTCTTCCGGAGACTGTGAGTTATTTCGACTTCGAATTGCCCGTCAGCGGCATCGTCGCCGGGCGGTCGAGTTCTGACGTGACTTCACTCATTCGCGAAATCTTGACGACGGTGCAAGTAGTGCCCGTCGAGGAGCCCATGCAATGACCGACATCTGACCGACCGGGGAGCCCGCTCCCGCCCTGTCAGTGCGGGAGCGGGCTCGTCTCCACCACAATCCGAGCCTGCGCGTCAGCCAACCGGCGCTCGGCATCCACGAGATCGGTGCCGACCGCGACAATGACACCTTGACGATCCGCGGAGGATCGGAGCGGGCCGAGGCGTTGCCCTGGTTCGAGAGAACACTGCAACCGGATTATCCCCTCGGCCTGACGCGCGGCCTCGATGCCCTGCACCCGTTCGATCACCACATTCTCGTAGGCAAAGAATGCGACGCAACCCGCCCCGCTCCCGGGTGTTCGCGATTGCGGCGGCAGCCCGGCAAGATGACAGATCGACTCCCGGACCAGATCGCGCCCCATCGCACGGTGCACCAGCTCCCAAATGAAATCGCCTCCCGGACGGGTATTGCCCTCGATGATCCGGGGCCCGGCCGAACCGAAGCGCACTTCGGTATGGGCCGGCCCGAAGGAATGACCGATCGAACCGAGGAAATCGGTGACGAGACCGCGGAGCTCGGCAAGGGCCGATGCCGCGAGCACGGCCGGCATCAGATGACCGGTTTCGATATACCGTGGCGGGCCAGTGGTGGTTTTGGCGGTCACCGCGATGATGTCGTGCCGGCCATCCATAGTGAAGGATTCGACGCTGTATTCGGGGCCGTCGATGAACTCTTCGACGAGGGTCGGCCCGGGGTACTCGCCGCGCGAGCAGGCGAATGCGGATTCGATCTGGTCAAGGCTGGAGACGCGAAGAACACCGGAGCTGCCGGCGCCTTCAGCCGGCTTGACGATGATCGGGCCGCCCACTGACTGAAGAAAGCTCCGTACGTCGGCGGCCGAACGGCAGCTCCGGGTCAGCACAGCTCCGAGATCACGGCCGGCGAGGTGATCGCGCATGGCGATCTTGTCGCGGGTCAACCGGACGGCTTCCAGCGCATTGCCCTTGATGCGCAATGCCTCCTTGATCACGGCGGCCGGCAGGAGGCCGTGCTCGGTGAATGACACGACGGCATCGACGGGTGTGACCTCGTGCAGCTCCCGCGCCATGCTGAGCGCCTCTGCCTGGTTGCGGTAGTCGAATACGCACAGCCGGTGGGCGCGCCTGGACTGCTGCGCGGTGACCGATTCGGAATTCTGAAACACAGACAGCTCGACCGGTAGATCCTCGATCATTCGGAAAGTCTCGTCATGTCCGCCGACGATCAAGATGTGAGCCATGCCGACCCAGCTCCTCGAGGTCCGCTGATTCCCGGAGGTCGCGCTCGTCCGGCCGGTCTCACTTCCGGCCCTCGATCACGCTGAAGCCGCAGGGCAGGAGCGTACTGCCGGTGAGTCCGAGGCCTGCGCGCTCGTAGAGGCGCGCGTAGTCCTGAATCGTTCGCTCCCGGCCGCCCGTCATGACCAGCATGGCGACGTCCACCACATTTCCCCAGACATATCCGCCGTCCTCGCTGATCACCCGCTCCAGCACCAGGATCCTGCCGCCGGGCTCGAGTGCGTTCGCGCAATTGGTGAGGACACGTACCGAGTCGTCGTCGTTCATCGTGTGAAGAACGCTCTTGAGCAGGTGGACGTCGCCCCCGCCAGGCACCACTGTGAAACCGTCGCCGGGCACGATGCCACACCGCTCATCGACGCCGTATTCCCGCAAGGTGTGACCGGCCCTGGCCAGCGAGAACTCCAGGTCGTAAATCGTGCCCCGCAGATGATCGTATTTGCGCAACAGCTGGGCGGTCACGATGCCGTAACCACCGCCGACATCGACGACGTGCCGATTGTCCGCGAAATCGATCGCCTCCGCGGTCTCGAGACCGGCGCGGATCGAGATCTCGTGCCAGCCCAGATGGAAGCGCTGGGCGGAGTCGGGGTGCTCGGCCAGGTACTCGAAGAGGGATTTGCCGAAGAACTGGCCGAATCCCGTCTGTCCCGTACGAGCGCATTGGAGCAGCTCACTCCAGGCCAGGTACGTTTCTGCGCCGGCGAAGAGCTCCACCTCGCTTGCGATCGATTCCGGATTGTCCCTGCGCAAGAATTCGGCTCGCGGCGTGAGTGCCCATCTGTCCTGCTCGTCCACGGAGAAGATCCCCGCGCTCATGAGTAGGCGGAGGATCCGCTTCAGCGCATCGGGATCAGTTCCGCTTCGTCGGGCGAGATCGACAAGCGCCAGTGGGCCTCCCGCCAGCAGATCGGCGAGCTCCAGCTCGACGGCTACGAACAGGCAGCTGGATATGTTGTAGCCGTGAACCATTTCTTTGACACAGAGACGGTCGGGCTTGTCGCGGAAATCGAAATACATTGTGCGCCTTCGAATAGGTTGTGGAGTACGCCTTCGACCATCGTGAGGCTTCACCGCGTCGCGCGATAGCTACCCAGGGGCTGGCAACCATTCACCCCCGCCACCCCCGCCCGCACCGACATAGGTTCAGGTGGTAGTCGCGGGGTCCGACTCCGACCCCAGATTTCGCACCAGCCAACGCCCGTCGACGAGATGCATGAGGACCGGGCACACATACCGGGAATCGTGAGGCTGCCACAGGCCGCCCTCCAGCGCCGAGGCGTCGAGTACGTAGAGCGCCTCGACCCCCGGGGCGACCATCCTGGTGGCTGATCCGATTCCCCACGTCGCCGGATCCGGCAGCATCGCCCGGAACGAGCGCAGATGCACGCGCTCGAAATGCACCCACAGCGGATGATCCGGCACCGGCCCGGCAAGGGCCGCCTCGACCGCCTCACCGTCCCAACCGTCAACAGTCATCTGATAGTGGTTGTCACGCACCCACTTCTGCGCGAGTACCGCCCGGAAGTCGGGATCCACGTTCGGCCATACCGACAGCAGATCCCCGTCCACACACACCGGCATAAGGAATGCCCACGCCGCATTCACCAGATCTGTGTGCCCGAGAAACCGCACCAGTTCGGCCGGGTCCACCGCACGAAGCTGCCGGTACGTCTGCCGCACCTCGGGCGGCAACGAGTCGATCTGCTCGTCGGTCAGCTCCGGAAGGGCGGACACCGCCGGCACCGCATCGCGGTCCGAGGCGTCGTCCCGGCCGACCAGCAATGCCCGGACCGCGTCGACGAACCGTGGGGTCAGCCGGTCGAGTAACTCGAGCAGCTCCCCCACCGTGCGCGGCGGGAGCGCATTCCGGGCTACCAGCAGGTGTATCCGCTCGAACACCGTTTCCGAGTCGAGATCGAGCTGATCGCAGAGGAATTCGTCGGGGTGGATCGCCTCGACGTCGAATGGGTCGAGGGCCGCAGGCGGGAAGTCCTTCGGATTCGCGGTCACGATCAATGCCGCACCGGACCGTACCGCCGCGGCCAGGACGTGCCGGTCCTTCGGATCGTTGGTCATCGCGGGAATCAACTCGCGGTACCCGCGTGACTCCTCCTCCGCGAACGGGAACGTTCTGCGCATCTGCTGGATCCGCCGCGCCGCCTGCTCCGGCGACTTGCCGAACCTCTCCCCGGCCAGGTTGCGCTCCACCTCGTCGAGCAGATCCGGCGTCCACACCGGCCGGAACAACTCGGCATCGGCCAGGGTGAGCAGCAGGTTGTTCAGAGCCTGCGGAAGCAGGACGCACGCGTCGAGAACCACCCGAAAGGCAGCCACCGGTTGCCCTGCCCCTCGATCAGCGGGTCGAGACGAAGCCGTCAGCGGCGTCGCCGGGGTCCGGGGTTTCCTCGTTTGCCATCTCCTCGAACACCTGACCGCGCCGCGCGCGCTCGTGTTGTCGAAAGGCCAGCACATCCGTCAACTCCACCCGCCGATGCCTGCCCGGCGACGAGTACGGAATCTTCCCGGCCTCCAGCAACCGCACCAACGTCGGCCGGGTAATGCCCAGCAGTTCGGCGGCCTCCTGCGTCGTCAACACCGTCCGATGCGGCTCCACCGTCACCGCCTGCCCCCGATCCAGAGCCGTGACCGCGTCGACGAGCAACCCCCGGACACTGTCCGGCAACGGCGCCGAACCCACCGGGGTCGAGATCGTCACATCGACCTGACCAGCGAGAACATACTTCAACGCGGTGAGAAGGTCCCGATCGTCGGCGCCCGGCGGCAGCACCGTGTGGTTCATCAGAGCGGCCATACCTCAACCATAAAACGAAAAAAACGAACACACAATGTCGTGCGCAGCGGACGAGGTGGCTCTCAGCCCAGCCCGTCGAGGAACTCTTCGACCACTTTCCGGTACTGCTCCGGCTGGTCGTCGTGGACGAGGTGCCCGGCCTGCGCGATGCGGACGTACTCGGCGCCGGGATGCCGCTCCGCCATGGTCCGCATCTGGCCGTCCGGGGTGATGGTGAACTCCCCCTCGATCAGCAGAGCCGGAACCGTGATCGACGCCCACTGGTCCCAGAAGTGCCTGTCACCCCACTCCGCCGAGATGTCGCGGAACGTGTCGACCTCCCCGTGCAGGTACCAGCCGTCGGCGCGCTTCTCGAACGAATCCAGGAAGTACTGTCCGGCAACCGGACCGAAGAACTCGAACACATCCTCCCTGGTGGCGAACGGCTGCGGCCAGTTCGAGATCATCGCCGCCCAGTCGTCGGCGGTGCGGCCACGGAAGTCGGGGGCCATGTCTTCGAGGACGAGCGCCGACACCTTCTCCGGGTGCTCCGCCGCCAGGCACCAGGCGTGCAGGGCGCCCATCGAATGGCCGATCACCACCCACGGCCCGGCGAAGGGCGCGAGCGCCGCGGACAGGTCGGCGACGAACGCTTCCGTCGTCAACCGCGACGGCGCAGGCCTGCCGTGGCCCGCGGCGTCGAACGTGAAGACGTGGCCGTGCTCGCGCAGCCACGGCACGTGCCGTCCCCAAGTCCGGGCACTGCCCATCAGTCCGTGCAGCAGCAGAATCGGCTGTCCCGTCCCACCCTCGTCGTGCAACGCACTCTCACCCGCCACCACTCCGACGCTAGCGGAGTAACCTCGCCCGCATGGCAGTGGTGAAGATCAACGCAATCGAAATCCCCGAGGGTGCGGGGCCCGAACTCGAGAAGCGCTTCGCGGCGCGCGCGCATGCCGTGGAGAACTCTCCCGGCTTCCTCGGCTTCCAGCTCCTGCGTCCGGTGCAGGGCGAGAACCGCTACTTCGTCGTCACGCAGTGGGAGAGCGAAGAGGCATTCGCGGCGTGGCGCGACGGTCCGGCCCGGGAGGCACACGCGGGCGAGCGGAAGAAGCCGGTGGCATCCGGGGCGTCGCTGCTGGAGTTCGAGGTCGTACTCGACGTCGCGGCGGCGAACAAGAGCTGAGCGGCAGGGGCGGGCCGAGGATTGACACGACGGCCCGCCGGGTGCAAAAGTTCGCAGGACAATGCGATGGTTCGGCAGGAATCCGGTGCAATCCCGGAGCGGTCGCGCCACTGTAAATCGGAGTAGTCCCGCACGGGAACCACCTCGACAGCCAGATACTGCGGCCATCGCCTGGACCTAGGGGACGCGAAATCCCAGGAGGAACTATGGCACTCGCCTACGCACCCGGCTCGTCGGTCGACACGACCCGTCTCGCCGTCATCTCTTTCGCGATCGTTCTGTTCGCGATGCTCGCCCTCTATCTCGTGGGATTCGACCAGGGCGCGATCTCGCGCAGTGGCATGTACATGCATGAATTGATGCACGACGGCCGCCACCTCCTGGGTCTCCCATGCCACTGACCGATTCCTTCACGAAACTCCTCATCCGCGGTCTGCTGGCCGGCCTCATCGCAGGCATCCTGGCCGGTGGCGTCGCGTTCGTTCTCGGTGAGTCGCACATCGACGCGGCCATCGCGATCGAGGAATCGCACAGCGCCGCCGAACCCGAGGGCCACTCGCACGACGCCGCCGCGGCGGACGAGCCTGCCGGGCACTCGCACGACGAGGAAGACGCACTGGTCAGCCGCGACGGGCAGCGCTTCGGGCTGTTCCTCGCCACGTCCCTCGCCGGACTGGCTCTCGGAGCGATCTTTGCCGTCGTCGCGAATTACGCACGTCGGGTGACGACGCTGTCGGGACCCTTGCTCGGCCTGAGCCTGGCCGCCTTCGGCTGGCTGGCAATCGAGGCGGTGCCGTTCTTCAAGTACCCGGCCAACCCGCCGGCTGTCGGAGACCCCGAGACGATCAACCAGCGCACCTGGCTGTGGCTTGCCGCAGTCGCGCTGGGCCTGCTCGCCGTGGTGGCGTCCGTCTTCGCGGCGAAGGCCGTCGCCGCGCAGGAGTTCCTGTCGGTGCGGATCGCGGCGCCGGTTGTCGCTTTCCTCGTGGTGGCGACCATCGGATACCTCGTGCTGCCCACGATCAACGAAGTGGGTGACGACTTCCCCGCGGTGCTGCTGTGGCAGTTCCGGCTGTCGTCCCTCGCGACGCAGGCCACGCTGTGGCTGGTTCTCGGACTCGTGTTCGCGTTCCTCACGGAGCGTGCCACCCGGGCCACGGCGCCCGCGTCGGCGAACGCCGCCTGACCATGTGAGTGGCACGGTGTGCTGGAGCACACCGTGCCACTCACATGGGGTGGGCGTCCCAACGGGCCGGGTCCGTCTCCAGGGCAGCCCGGTCCCAGCCGCCCCGCTCGGCGGCCGCATCGTACGTGCTGTGCAGGAACTTCAGCAGGGCCGCATCGGGATCGTCCGCGGTGCGGACCGTCTCGTACGGCAGCAGGAATTGCCGGAACTCCGCGCTGTAGAACGCGCCGTCCGGCCCGACCGGGTAGTCGGCGAAGCCGTCCGGTTCCGGATAGGCGTACGCGTAGAACGCGCCTTCGACGCCGCCGCCGGGCCAGAATCCGCAGCTGCTCAGCTCGTGTGAGTAGCCCTCGACCATCACCCAGTCGCCGCAGTTCGGCGCTCCGCCAGGGTGAGTGGGCGCGCTTCGACCGGAGAACCGGGTACAGGCCAGGTCGAGTGCACCCCAGAAGAAGTGCACGGGACTGACCTTCCCGATGAAGTGGGCACGGAACTCGTGCAGCACACGATCCGCCTGCACGAGCTGCCGCCAGAACCGGTGCACCGACTCACCGTCGTACGAGCAGTGCCGCGTGTCCTCGGCGAACGGGACAGCCGTCTCCACCTCGTTGGGCCTGGCCAGGATGGTCGTCGTCACGCCCAGTTCGGCCAGCGTGTCCATCGTCTCCGCATAGAAATCGGCCACCGACTTCGGTTCGAGCGCAACCGTCCCGGTGCCGCCCGCGCTCGTGCGGATCACCAGCCGATGGTCGACGAAGTCGAATTCGATGTCGAAACACTCGGCGCCGTACGGGACGGTCGACGTGGTGAGACCGCGGGGGCTCACGTACAGCGGCACCTGCCACCAGTGGTTGATCAGCGGTGCGTGGGCCAGGCGGATCTTCCCGACGATCTGCGTCCACATGTGCAGGGTGTCCCTCGTCGACGTCCACTCGTCCACCTTCAACGCCGGCCATGCATCTCCGGATCGTGTCTGCTCGCGCACAGTGCCTCCCTGCCGACGACGTGCTTTTCAATGTGCTCCCCGTCGGGGGCGATGGCAAGCGATGCCGGTGGTCAGGAGACCGGCGCCGCGCTCGCCTGCGTCAGGAGCTGCAGGAACACGTCCTTCGGCTGCGCACCGGACACCGCGACGCGGCGGTTGGCGACGAAGAACGGCACCCCCGACACCTGCAACGCACGAGCGGTGTCGAGATCGGCCCGGACCGCGTCCGCACCGGCATCCGATTCGAGGGCGGCCCTGACCGTGTCGGCGTCGAGCCCGGCCCGCGCCGCGATGTCGACGAGCACCTCGCGGTCGTCGATCACGGCGCCCTCACCGAAGTGGGCGCGGAACAGTCCCTCCACCACGGCATCTCGCCTGTCGTCCGCGAGGTGGATCAGCCGGTGCGCGTCGAAGGTGTTGGCGGCGACGACCGTGTCGAAGTCCAGTCGCAGACCCTCGTCGGCCGCCGTCTGCGCAACGTGCCCGAACATCTGACGGACCTGCTCGACCGACAGCCCCTTGCTCTCCACCAGGGCGTCGAGTTCGGTGCGCCGCTCCCCGACCGGGGTGTCCGGGGACAGCTGGTACGACCGCCACGTCACGCTGACCCGGTCGCGCCCCTCGAACTCGTCGAGGGCCGACAGGAAACGGCGCTTGCCGATGTAGCACCAGGGGCAGGCCACGTCGGACCAGATCTCGATCTCGATGTCGCCGTCGTGCTTCTGCTGTGTCGTCACAGTTCAGTGGAACAGATCGGTGCCGGATTCTGTTCCGGCTCGTTCCGCGCCGAGAGTGTCTTGGCTCGCCGTGGTGCATTTACGCCCGCCGAATTCGACCGAACGGTACGGTGAGGGTGTCGACACGGCGAGAGTAACGTCGTATCGATCGTGCCGCTGAACGAGGGGCGCTCGTCGCGATGCCCGGACTATCGACGGCCGATTGTTGCGGAACCCGAACTCCTCCAGGAGTAGCCATGGTTTACGTCTCTTCACCGAGCAAGTCCGTCGAATCAGTCGGAATCGTGCTGATCGCCGTCGGAGTCGTCCTGCTCTCACTTCTCACCCTCTACCTGGTCGGCTTCGACCAGGGTGCGATCTCCCGAAGTGGCATGTACCTGCACGAATTGATGCACGACGGACGCCATCTCCTGGGAGTTCCCTGTCACTAGTTCCACCCCTACGGAGCGCGCGATGAACTCTCCAGCAGAATTCGAAGCACAGGCGAACAGAGTGGCGGGGTACGGCCCTCTCCATCACGAAGAGATGGATTCGCCGTACTACCTGCCCAATTCCGCGTTCGACGCGCTGCGGCACGTGCTGCACGATGTCGGCGGCCAGCCCGCCCTTCCCGTCGCGTACGAGGAGAAGGTCGAAGAGGACTGGGAGATGAGCACGTACGTCACGTGCGAATGCCTCGGCTGGCGGGGGGTGTGGAACTCGGAGGAACGCCGCCGCGCCGAGAACGACCTGGGTGCCACGCTCTACTTCGGATTGCCGTACTACGCGCGGTGGATCACGGTGGCCGCCAAGACACTCATCAACAAGGGCCTGATCACGCCGGACGAACTCTCCGCCAAGATCGACGAAGTGCGGGCCCGGACCGCCGGCGGGACAGCGACTGGAGGCCTGTCATGACGAAGTTCGAGATCGGCGACCGCGTCACCGTCAAGGACGCGACGTCGATGTTCCACACCCGCACGCAGGCATTCATCCGCGGACACACCGGCGTCGTCGTCGAACACCGCCCGGAGTGGGTGATCCCCGAGGACGAGGCGTGGGGACGCGTCGACGACGGACGGACCGAGCCGTTCTACGTCGTCCGCTTCCAGCAGACCGACCTCTGGCCCCGCTACACCGGATACGAGATCGACACCTTGGAAACCGAGTGCTCCGAGCGCTGGCTCGAGCCGGCAGGAGAGGCCGACACATGACGCATTCGCACGACGATCACGCCCCGATCCAGGCCTCGGACGAGGTCAGCGAATTCGAGATCCTGGAAACCGCCATCCGGGAACTGTCCATCGAACACGGACTGTTCTCCCGCGAGGATCACCGGCGGTTCTCGGAATGGGCCGAATCGGTAGGGCCGTCGGGTGGTTCGAAGTTGGTGGCGAAGGCGTGGGTGGATCCGGAATTCAAGAAGCGCCTGCTGGCCGACGGCACCGAGACCTGCAAGGAGGTGGGGATCGACTGGCGCGACCCCACCGGGTCGGGCACGCCGAGCGACTACACGTACTTCTACGTGCTGGAGAACACCCCGAAAGTGCACAACGTCATCGTCTGCACGTTGTGTTCGTGCTATCCGCGGCCCGTCCTCGGCATGTCCCCGGACTGGTACCGCACACCCAACTACCGCCGCCGGCTCGTGCGCTGGCCCCGTGAGGTGATCGCGGAGTTCGGCCTGCACTTCCCGTCGGACGTCGAAGTGCGCGTGCATGATTCGAATCAGAAATCGCGATTCATGGTGATGCCGATGCGCCCCGAGGGCACCGAGGGGTGGAGCGAGGAACAGCTGGCGTCGATCGTCACCCGCGACACCATGATCGGCGTCGCCGTCCCGCAGGTCGACTGGACGGCGACCACACCCCCCTCGGACAACGGCGGAGCCGCACGATGATGGCAGACAGGGGCTACGACGTCATCCTGAACACGTTGACGCCGGAGACAACTCGCGACGACGTGACGCTCCCGGACCTCGACCGCAAGCCCGACCCGTGGGAATCGAGCATGCAGGCCACCGCGGAATGCCTGTCCTGGCGTGGCGCCTGGGACAATCTCGACAGGCGCCACACCGAGGACCAGCTGGGCGAAACCATCTACCGCGACTTCCCCGTCCGCTCCCGGTCCGTCGTCGCCACCGCGCACGCGCTGATGGACAAGGGCGTCATCAGCCCGGACGAACTCCAGGCGAAGATGGAGGAAATACGCGCACGGTTCAACCGTCGGTAGCCGGCACTCAGGATTCGAGTGCCGCGTCCAACGTGATCTCGACGCCGGTGAGCGCCTTGCTCACCGGGCACGACTCCTTCGCGGCCTGAGCGGCCTTGGCGAAGCCGTCGGCGTCGAGCCCGTCCACCTCACCGCGGACCGTCAGCTTGATGCCGGTGAGCTTGAAACCCGGGTTGTCCGGCCCGAGTGAGACATCGGCCTTCACCTCGAGGCTCTGCGGGGTTCCGCCTGCCTCCGCGATGAGTGCGGACAGCTGCATCGCGTAGCAGGACGAATGCGCCGCCGCGATCAGCTCCTCCGGGCTGGTGGTTCCACCCGCCTCCTCCGCCGCGCGCTTCGGGAACGAGACGTCGAAGGTCGCGACACCGGAACTGGTGAGTTCCACCTGGCCGCTTCCCTGTTCGAGTGATCCGTTCCAAGCGGTCCGTGCGGTACGTGTCGGCATGCCACATCCTCTCGTGGTTCTTCGGTTTACGTGTCGAACCTACTCGTACCTGGCGCACATCCGCAGCGCCCGGGAACGCAGGGCGGCCCGCAGATCGTCCGGCGCCAGCACTTCCGCGTCCTCGCCGAGCGACCACAGCACCCCGCTCGCGTGGGAGTCGTCGCCGAACACCACTTCCAGGCGCACCCGGTCGCCGTCGGCGGGCTGCTCGGACCGGACGGCGTAGGCACGCTCCGCCAGAACGTCGCGGCGCTCCCGCCGGACGAGAACGTCGACGACCACCGGTGTGCCGCGCGCCCGGAACGCCGAACGGCGGCGCTCCCAGATCGCGGCGAGGTCGATGTCGGCCGGTCGCTGCGCCGGTTCGTCGAGTTCGCGGACGTCCTCGATCCGCTCGAGCCGGTACGTCCGGTCGCGGCCGGCGTCCGTCGCCACCAGGTACCACCGTCCCCCCGCGTGGATGAGACCCTGCGGGTCGATGACGCGCCACACCGGTTCGCTGCCCCGCGACGGGTAGAGGATGCTCAGGCGCCTGCCCACGAACACCGCCTGCTGGATCAGGCCGAGGTGGTCGTCGGCCGGTTCCGGATCGGTCAGCCACGAACCCTGGGTGACGAACACCCGCTCCGCCACCTTCGTCGCCGCAGCCCGGTGCGCGTCCGGCATCGCCGCGACCACCTTGCGCATCGCCGACGCGAACGCCGGCGCCATGCCCAGCGACTCCGAGGTCACCGCGGAGCCCGCGGCCAGCAGGGCCTTGGCCTCGTCGACGGTCAGGCCCGTGAGGTCGGTGGTGAATCCCGGAAGCAGCTCGAAACCGCCGTCCCGGCCGCGTTCGGCGTACACCGGGATCCCCGCCGTCGACAGCGCATCGATGTCTCGCAGCACGGTGCGCGGCGACACCTCGAGTTCGCGGGCCAGCGCCGCAGCCGACATCCGCCCACGGTTGCGGAGCAGGAGGACGAGCGAGAGCAGACGGTCGGCGCGCATGCGGAAAGTCTGTCAGAAATATACGACAGAGGATGTCATGTATTGCGGCGATAGTTGCCTCATGACAAACACGACAGATCCCCGGCCCCTGTACCGCGAAGCCCTCGCCTGGACCACCGGCCTCATCGACAACGTCCGCGAGGACCATTTGACGGCATCCACCCCGTGCGCCGACTTCGACGTCCGCACTATGCTCGGCCACCTCGTCGCCACCGTGGAACGCGCCCGCGTGATCGGCGAGGGCGGCGACCCCCGCAGCATTCCGCTCGTCGTCGCCGACATCCGCGACGACGGCTACGCGGACGCCTACCGGTCTGCCGCCGACCGCATGTGGTCCGTCTGGGCCGACGACAGCAGCCTCGACGCGACGGTGACCGCGCCGTGGGGCACCGTCCCCGGCCGCGCCGCGATCTGGGGCTACATCAACGAGACGCTCGTGCACGGCTGGGACCTGGCGGTCGCCACCGGCCAGCCCTCCGAGACCCGCCCGGAGCTGGCCGAAGCCGTGCTCGTCGTCGCACGGCAGGCGATCCCCGCGGAGCCACGCGGCGGCCACGTGCCGTTCGCCGACGTCGTCGACCCGCTCCCCACCGCGGGCCCCACCGAACGCCTCGCCAATTGGTCGGGACGCAAGAGCATCTGACCCCACACACACGAACGGGCCGCCGGTGGAAAACCACCGGCGGCCCGTCTCGTTCGACTACTGCCTGACTACTCCGAGTCGGCTGCGCCCGACTTGGCCAGGTCGACCGGAACCTCGTCGGGAACCGTGACCGGCTTCGCCTCGCCGCGGAACGTGAACTTCGCGTCCTCGCCCGCGCCTTCGCCGTCCCAGTTCTCGACCTCGACGTACACGATCTGACCGGGGCCGACCTCGCCGAAGAGGATCTTCTCCGACAGCTGGTCCTCGATCTCGCGCTGGATGGTGCGACGCAGCGGCCGCGCACCCAGGACCGGATCGAAACCACGCTTGGCCAGCAGCGACTTCGCCTTGTCGCTGACCTCCATCGTCATGTCCTTGTTCTTCAGGGCCACCTCGACGCGCGCAACCATCAGGTCCACCATCTGAACGATCTGCTCGGTGGTGAGCTGGTGGAACACGACGATGTCGTCGATGCGGTTGAGGAACTCGGGCCGGAAGTGCTTCTTCAGCTCGTCGTGGACCTTGAGCTTCATCCGCTCGTAGTTCGACTCGTCGCCCTTACCGGACGTGAAGCCGAGACCCACGGCCTTGGAGATGTCCGACGTGCCGAGGTTCGAGGTGAAGATGAGCACCGTGTTCTTGAAGTCCACGGTCCGGCCCTGACCGTCGGTGAGACGGCCGTCTTCCAGAACCTGCAGGAGGGTGTTGTAGATCTCCTGGTGTGCCTTCTCGATCTCGTCGAACAGCACCACGCTGAACGGCTTGCGGCGCACCTTCTCGGTGAGCTGGCCGCCCTCTTCGTAGCCGACGTAGCCGGGAGGGGCACCGAACAGCCGCGACGCGGTGAACCGGTCGTGGAACTCACCCATGTCGATCTGGATGAGAGCGTCGTCCTCGCCGAACAGGAAGTTGGCGAGCGACTTGGCCAGCTCGGTCTTACCGACACCGGACGGGCCGGCGAAGATGAACGAACCGGACGGACGCTTCGGGTCCTTCAGGCCGGCGCGGGTACGACGGATGGCCTTGGCGACAGCCTTGACCGCGTCTTCCTGACCGATGATCCGCTTGTGCAGCTCCTCCTCCATGCGGAGCAGACGGGTGGTCTCCTCCTCGGTGAGCTTGAACACGGGGATACCGGTCCAGTTACCCAGGACCTCGGCGATCTGCTCGTCGTCGACCTCGGCGATGACGTCCAGGTCACCGGAACGCCACTGCTTCTCCCGCTCCGCACGCTGAGCGACGAGGGTCTTCTCCTTGTCGCGCAGGTTCGCGGCCTTCTCGAAGTCCTGCGCGTCGATCGCGGACTCCTTCTCGCGGCGGGCGTCGGCGATCTTGTCGTCGAACTCGCGGAGGTCCGGCGGTGCGGTCATCCGGCGGATGCGCATCCGTGCTCCGGCCTCGTCGATGAGGTCGATGGCCTTGTCCGGCAGGAAGCGGTCGTTGATGTAGCGATCGGCCAGGGTGGCCGCGGCGACGAGTGCACCGTCCGTGATGGACACGCGGTGGTGCGCCTCGTAACGGTCGCGCAGACCCTTGAGGATCTCGATGGTGTGCTCCACCGTCGGCTCGCCGACCTGCACCGGCTGGAAGCGGCGCTCGAGTGCGGCGTCCTTCTCGATGTACTTGCGGTACTCGTCGAGGGTGGTCGCACCGATGGTCTGCAGCTCACCGCGGGCGAGCTTCGGCTTGAGGATCGAGGCCGCGTCGATGGCGCCCTCGGCCGCGCCGGCACCCACCAGGGTGTGGAGCTCGTCGATGAACAGGATGATGTCGCCGCGGGTGTTGATCTCCTTGAGGACCTTCTTCAGGCGCTCTTCGAAGTCACCGCGGTAACGGCTGCCTGCCACGAGCGACCCGAGGTCGAGCGTGTACAGCTGCTTGTCCTTGAGCGTCTCGGGGACCTCGCCGTTGACGATGGCCTGAGCGAGACCTTCGACGACGGCGGTCTTACCGACACCGGGCTCACCGATCAGCACGGGGTTGTTCTTGGTACGGCGCGACAGCACCTGCATGACGCGCTCGATTTCCTTCGAGCGGCCGATGACGGGGTCGAGCTTGCCTTCGAGGGCCGCCTGGGTGAGGTTGCGACCGAACTGGTCGAGCACCAGCGACGTGGACGGGGTGCCCGCCTCGCCACGAGTGCCGCCGGACTCGGCCGGCTCCTTGCCCTGGTAACCGGAAAGCAGCTGGATGACCTGCTGACGGACCCGGTTGAGGTCGGCGCCGAGCTTCACCAGAACCTGCGCCGCGACGCCTTCACCCTCGCGGATGAGGCCGAGCAGGATGTGCTCCGTACCAATGTAGTTGTGTCCGAGCTGCAGTGCCTCGCGCAGGCTGAGCTCCAGGACTTTCTTGGCACGCGGGGTGAAGGGGATGTGGCCGGACGGGGCCTGCTGGCCCTGGCCGATGATCTCCTCGACCTGGCTGCGCACTCCTTCGAGGGAGATGCCCAACGACTCCAGCGACTTGGCAGCGACACCTTCGCCCTCGTGAATGAGGCCGAGCAGGATGTGCTCCGTACCGATGTAGTTGTGGTTGAGCATCCTGGCTTCTTCTTGAGCCAGGACAACAACGCGCCGTGCGCGATCGGTGAACCTCTCGAACATCGCTCTCCCTCACACTTTCCGACGTGCAGTCACGAGACCGGGTGTCTCGTCCCTGTTCGCCGCGTTTCGCTCCGGCACTACAAGCAGATCGCCAGCGCCTGATCCGAGGGCAGAAGCCCCGAACCGACGAAGGTTCCACGACCCCAGCTATTACTCTAGTTGGCTGCCGATCGACCTGCTGCCCCTCCACCCCTTTAGGTGGGCGAGCACGCCTGCTTATTCGTATTTAACGCCCCAGGTCCGGCAATCGTTTCCCCTTCGCTGTACGCCTGGAGCGAACATGTCCGGCGGCGCCTGCGGAGGGCATCCGGTCGAGAGGGGCCGACGGCCCGCTCCCCGAGGGGGCGAGACCTGCGTATCCGGACAGGGTATGTCGACGAGCTGTGAGTTCGCCACCCGTTCGTTTCCGCCGGGGTCGGCGGCGTTACCCAGCGGCTTGCCCAGGCCTCCCCCGGTAACTGGCCGCAGATGGATCTCGCGGGGCGCTACCCCGCGACAGGGGCGACGAAACGGCACGGCACCTCGCGAGGATTGTCGCGGTCCAGCGCGTTCAGGACGAAACCTGCGGCGCGGGCGGAGCCGGCGACGGCGACGTGGTCGGAATAGTCCTGCTCGCACCCGTCCTGGACGACGATATTGGTGGTGTCCGGCCCCGGCTCGAGGCCGGACGTGTACGGGACGACCAGTTCGTCGTAGCGGGTGACGATGTTCGTGTACTCGATCCCGGGGACGTAGACCCCGCCCGCGCGCATGCGGTCGATGAACTTCGACCCCTGAAGCATCTCGGGACACGCCCGGCAGACGGGGAAACCTGCCGCCACCGCGTCGTCGACGCCGAGCGAACGCAGGAACCTGCCTGCACTGATCTGATCGTTTCCGTACGTGCCCTGCCACGGCGGGGCTAGCGACACGATCTTCGCGACCTTGTCCGCACCCCCGAAGAACTTCACGTAATTATTCGCCTGCACCGTGCCCTGAGAATGCCCCACCAGGTCGACTTTCGCGGCGCCCGTGCTCGCCAGCACCTGATCGACGAACGCGGCGATCTGAGCGGTGCCGGTGTCGATGGGCGTCATGCCGCCGATCGCGTCGAGCGGCCAGGGCAGGTCGGGGAAGTTGCCGTAGGTGAGCGAGTAGACGCAGTAGCCCTCGTTGGCGAGCAGGGGTGCATACACCGCCCAGTTGGTCTGGCGCGCGCCTCCCGTCCCGTGGACGAGGACCACCGGTTCGGGATGCGCGTCACTCGGCCGGCAGGACCAGTCGTTCGAGCCCGGGGCCGAACCGTCCGGACTTCCCAATTCGAGGGGCACTCCGGCGAGGAACGAATCCGGCACCGGATAGGCAGGCGCTGCGGATGCCACCCCGGCCCACATAACGAAAGCCAGGAACAGAATCCCTGAAACGGACACGCAGCGGCGCACAGCTACCCCCAGACTCCCCGAATGTCGGATCAGAGCGGGACGGTAACAGTCCAGGTCGCCTTGCGGAGCGAATCAGCGAATTCTGTTCCCAGCTAACTTTCAGTTCGCCTTGTTGTAGGCCTCGATAATTTCGGCGGAGATACGGCCGCGCGCCGAAACCTTTTTGTTGTTCTTGCGCGCCCATTCCCGGATGGCGGCGCTCTGTTCCCGATCGACCGAAACTCGGGACTTGGTGACGGCCGGGGCCGCCACCGCTTTGCCGCGCTTGCGCGAGCTCACCTTGCGCGCGTGGGAAACCCACACGTCGAGCTGCTCGCGCAATTTCGCCGCATTCTCCGAGGAAAGGTCGATCTCGTACTGAACACCATCGAGTCCGAACTCGACCGTCTCGTCGGCAGACGCCTCTTGATCGACATCGTCGATCAGGGTGACAGTGACCTTCTTAGCCATGGGATGAAATTCCTCTCGAATGAAGCGACGTCTCATCGTCAACGTGAGCTACGACCCGAGGCAACCATACCCCTGTTCTTCCGATTCGGAATACGAGGAATGGATCGAATTTATCGGCGCGAATTCACCCCCGGCGAATCAGCGAGAAGAAGGCCGAACAATGGGAAAGAGGATTGTTTCGCGGATTCCCAATCCCGTCAAAGCCATGAGCAGACGGTCGATTCCCATTCCGGTACCGGTGGTCGGCGGCATTCCCTGCTCCATTGCGGCGAGGAATTCTTCGTCGAGGGCCATCGCCTCGTCGTCGCCGGCCGACGCGAGACGCGCCTGATCGACGAACCGCTCACGCTGGATCACCGGATCGACCAATTCCGAATAGCCCGTGGCCAACTCGAACCCACGGATGTAGAGGTCCCACTTCTCGGTCACCCCGGCCTTGCTGCGGTGGTCACGAGTCAGCGGTGACGTCTCGACCGGGAAATCACGGACGAAAGTCGGCTCGAACAACTGGTCGCCGCACTGGTGCTCCCACAGTTCCTCGACCAGCTTCCCGTGCCCATACCCCTTGTCCTTCGGAACTTCGAGGCCCACCTTCTCGGCGAGAGCCAGCAATTCCTCGACCGTGGTATCCGGAGTGACCTCGACACCGATCGCCTGCGACAGCGACGGATACATTTCGAGGGTCTTCCATTCACCGCTCAGGTCGTATTCGGTGCCATCGGCAAGAGTGACGACCTGCGAACCGAAAGCGGCCTGCGCCACCTCCTGAACGAGTTCGCGGATCATGACAGCCGAATCGTCGTAGGTGCCGTAAGCCTCGTACGTCTCGAGCATCGCGAATTCCGGCGAGTGCGTCGAGTCGACGCCCTCGTTGCGGAAATTCCGGTTGATCTCGAAAACCTTCTCGATACCGCCCACGACGCACCGCTTCAGGAACAGTTCGGGGGCGATCCGGAGATACAGGTCGATGTCGAGGGCATTGGAATGCGTGATGAAGGGACGGGCCGCCGCGCCACCGGCCACCGTCTGCAGCATCGGCGTCTCGACCTCGAGGAACCCGCGACGCTCGAGCGCGTTCCGGAGCTCACGGACCACGGCCACACGCTTACGCGCATTGTCCCGCGCCTCGGGGCGCACGATCAGATCGGCGTACCGCTGCCGGACTCGGGACTCCTCGTTCATCTCCTTGTGCGCAACGGGCAGGGGCCGGAGCGACTTGGACGCGATCTGCCACGAGTCGGCCATCACGCTCAGCTCACCGCGACGGGAGCTGATCACCTCACCGTGCACGAACACGAAGTCACCGAGGTCGACATCGGCCTTCCACGACGCGAGCGCATCCTCGCCGACGGCGGCGAGACTGATCATCGCCTGCAGCTGCGTACCGTCGCCTTCCTGCAGCGTCGCGAAGCACAACTTGCCCGTGTTGCGCACGAAGATCACCCGGCCGACGATGCCGACCCGGTCGCCCGTGGCCGTGTCGGGCTCGAGTTCCGGATACTTGGCGCGGATCTCCGCCAGCGAGTGGGTGCGCGCCACCGACACCGGGTACGCCTGGCGTCCCTCCGCGAGAATGCGCTCACGCTTCTCCTGGCGGATCCGAAGCTGCTCGGGGGTGTCGTCGACTGGCTGGGCTGCTACTTCACTCACGGGTCACCAGCCTAATCGACAGCCGGTCGTGCCCCTATTCAGAGGTCAGTGAGCCGAGACGGTGGCCAACTCCCGCACGCAGTGCTGCGTCGCGATGAGCGACCCCAGCAGCCCCGCCGCCTTGATCGCCTTGTACCCGCCGACGAGGTCGGTCGCCTTGTGCAGACCCAGCTCCTGCAGGGCCGCCGCGGCCAGGCTCGACGTGTAGCCCTCGGAGCAGACGATGATCCACTCGACGTCGTGGTCCACGGCCAGCGCCAGGTGCGCCGAGCTGGTGGGATCGCAGCGCCACTCGAGGACGTTGCGTTCGATGGCGAGCGCGCCGGGCAGCGTCCCCTCGATCGCGCGCTGCGCCTGCGGGCGGATGTCCACGACGATCGCGCCGCGTGCCACTGCCTCGGGCAGCTCGAACGCGTACATCCGGTCGATCTTGGTGCGGGCCTCTTCGAGCATCTGGTCGATGTTCACTTCGAACCGCCCTCGGGGAGATCGGTGAGCTCGGTCCGGGTACGGCGCAGCGTGCCGTGGTCCGTGACCTCGTAATAGGACATGGCCGACAATGGCGGCGAGTAGGCGTGCACGCTCAGCGTCGGCGTCACCACCTGTGCCCCGGGTGCATCCGGCGCCCGCACCACGTCGTGGACCCAGCCGAGCGGGAAGGAGGCCTGATCGCCGGCGTCGAGGATGCGGTGGCGCAGTTGATCACCCGCCCAACGGAACTCGGACAGCGCACCGCTGAGGACAGTCAGCGCGCCGAAAGAGCCTGCGTGGTCGTGTAATTCGGTATTCCGGTCGGGAACCCAGCTGATCAGCCAGACGTCGACGTCGTCGTCCGAGTAGAGCCGGGTCGACCAGCGCTCGTCGGTGGGCCAGCTCTGCGGGAGCAGGACGTCGTGGCGGCCGTCGAGGACCTCGGAAGCACCCTGATCGGTGATGCGCAGCAGGTCAGCCGGGCGAAGACGGGTGGGTACAGATGCAGAAGAATACGTTGCGAGCACGAGAGAGACTCCCAGAAGTGTGAATTGGTCAAGGCAGCGTTCAGCCTCGACAACACTCCTGAGCACTCGTGCAGAGATTCACGGGGACCATTCTGACATAACTTCCGCGAAGAGGGAACCCATCAGTCGAGCGGACTGCGACGCGCTCCCCTGCGGGCCTGATTCCGCTCGTAGACCAGGCGCAGCCCTTCGAGCGTGAGATCCGGTTCGTGCTCGTCGACGGTCTCCGTCTCGGGCATGATCAGCGGCGCACGGTCGCCGGTCGCGATCACCACCACGTCGGAACCGGAGAAGGCGGGCAGTTCCCTGCGCACCCGGCGGACCAGTCCGTCGACGAGGCCGGCGAAACCGAACACCGCACCCGACTGCATGCATTCGACGGTGTTCTTGCCGACGACGGACCGAGGTCGCACCAGTTCCACCTTGCGCAGCGCCGCCGACTGCGACGCGAGTGCGTCCGAGGAGATCTCGAGGCCGGGCGCGATGGCGCCGCCGAGGAACTCACCCTTCGCGGACACGACGTCGACGCACGTGGACGTCCCGAAGTCGACCACGATGCACGGCGCGTCGTAGAGGTGATGCGCCGCAAGACTGTTCACGATCCTGTCGGCGCCGACCTCTTTGGGGTTGTCGACGAGCAGCGGAACACCGGTTCGCACCCCGGGTTCCACCAGCACGTGCGGGACGTGCCCCCAGTACCGCGTCAGCATCACGCGGATCTCCCGCAGCACCGACGGCACCGTCGACAGCGCGGACACCCCCGTGATCTGATCGGTGTGCGCGCCGAGGAGCCCGCGGAAGATGAGCGCCAGTTCGTCGGCCGTCATCCTCGCATCGGTGCGCATCCGCCAGTCCTGCACCAACTTCGAATGTTCACCGGTGCCGGTGAACAGTCCGAGAACGATGTTCGTGTTCCGGACGTCGACGGTGAGGAGCACGGGTTACACCAAACTGGATTCGCGCTCGGCGTCGAGCGTCGACAGCATGCGCGGGGTGATCAGGCCGGAGCCCTCCGGCGCGTGCGCCGGGTCGGCACCGAGGTCGACCGGCGTGTTCGCGGCGTCGACGAACACGACGCGCGGCTCGTAGTCGCGCACCTCCTGCTCGTTCATGACGCCGTAGGCGATGAGGATGACGAGGTCGCCGGGCTTGACCAGATGCGCTGCCGCACCATTGATCCCGATGACACCGCTTCCCCGCTCGCCGGCGATGACATAGGTTTCGAGCCGCGCGCCGTTGTCGATGTCGACGATGCACACCTGCTCGCCCTCGAGGAGGTCGGCGGCATCCATCAGATCCTGGTCGACCGTCACCGAGCCGACGTAGTGCAGGTCGGCGTGCGTGACGGTGGCGCGATGGATCTTCGACTTCATCATGGTGCGAAACATGTTCCGGTCCTTACTCTTCTAGCGGGAAAGAAGTTCGTCTGTCGCCGACGCGTCCGACGCCTCGGTGTCACGTTCGAGGAAACCGGTGCCGACGGCGACACCGACGTTGTCGATCAAGCGGGTGGTTCCGAGCCTGGCGGCGACGAGCAGCCGGCCGTCGCCTCGCTCGGGGGCCGGACCGAGGTCGACGCCCCGCACCTCGAGGTAGTCGACCTCCACCTCGGGGGTGGACGCCAGCACCTCGCGCGCGGTGGCGAGGATCGCCTCGGCGCCACCGGCCGCGGCGTGGGCACCGGCGATCAGGGCCGCGGACAACGTCGTCGCCGCGTTCCGCTGATCCTCGTCGAGGTAGCGGTTCCGCGAGGACAGCGCGAGTCCGTCGTGCTCACGCACCGTGGGCACCCCGAAGATGCGGACGTCGAAGTTCATGTCGGTCACCATCTGCCGGATCAGCGTCAGCTGCTGGTAGTCCTTCTCGCCGAAGTACGCGACGTGCGGTGCGGCGATCTGCAGCAGCTTGGCGACGACGGTGAGCATGCCCGCGAAGTGCGTGGGCCTGGACGCGCCCTCCAGCTCCGCACCCAGCGGTCCGGGATGGATCGTCGTCCGCGGACCGGCCGGGTACATGGTGGCCGCGGTCGGCACGAACGCCAGCTCGACTCCGGCCTCACGCAGCAGTTCGAGATCGGCGTCGAGGGTGCGCGGGTAGGCGTCGAGGTCTTCGCCTGCACCGAACTGCAACGGGTTGACGAAGATCGAGACGATCACCACCGCGCCGGTGAGCTTGGCCTGCCGCACCAGCTCCAGGTGACCCGTGTGAAGGGCTCCCATCGTGGGCACGAGCGCGACCTGGCGGCCGACGCCGCGCAGCGCCTTCGAGACCCGCGTCAGCACGCTCGGGTCGTGGTGCACGGTCAGTTCGCCGCGCTTGTATCCGCCCTGCAGATCGCTCACGGGGCTCACCTCCGGTCTTCCAGGATGTCCAGCAGTTCAGGTGTGGCGCCGGCGCGCTGCGCCGACCTCAGTGAGAGGGCCCGGTAGCCGGCCGCAATCCGCGGATCGACCTCCTCGAGAACCCGCAGATGCGTGGCCACCGCCTCGGAGTCGCCCCGGGCGACGGGCCCGGTGAGCGCCGCGGGTCCGCGGCGCAGGGCGTTGTCGAGCGCCGCGGACAGCAGCGGCTGCAGAACTCGTTCGGCCAGGCCGTTCGGATCGTCGCCGATCAACTCCTGGCCGAGCAGTTCCTGGCCCTCGAGCGCGACTCGCAGCGCGGCGACGGCGTCGACGACGAGCGTGACCAGGTGGTTGCTGCCGTGAGCGAGAGCGGCGTGGTACAGCGGCCGCATGTCCTCGCGGACCCGCACCGGCTCGCCGCCGATCTCGAGAACCAGCGACTGCGCGATCGCGTAGCCGATGTCGTCGGCGGCGGTGATACCGAAACAGGCGGATGCGAGACGGACCGTGTCCTCGTCGTGGCCGGTGAACGTCATCGCGGGGTGAATCGCGAGCGGAACGACACCCTGCTCGGTGAGGGGGCCGAGGATCCCGATGCCGTTCGCGCCGGACGTGTGGGCCACGATCGCGCGACCCGGCACGGCACCGGTGGAGGCCAGCCCCGCGATCAGCGACGGCAGTTCGGCGTCGGGGACAGCGAGAATGAGCAGTTCGGAGCGGGCCGCGACCTCCGAGACCGGCAGAATCTCGGTCTCGGGAAGCCGGGTACGTGCCCGATGCCGTGACGCGTCGGAGACGGCCGAGCAGGCGACGACGACGTGACCCGCCCGCTCCAACGCGGCACCGATTGCTGTTCCGACCCGGCCGGCGGAGACGATTCCTACCGTCAATCTCGCAGGCGCAGGGCCATTAGTGATCCCGAAAGAGGTCACCTTCGTCCTCTCGTTCGTTCCAGTCCCGCTCGGCGGGTACCAGACGTTCCACGGTGAGGATAGCCCGGCGCGAACTCGGCCCGCCATGCGCAGGCAGAGTGATATATGCCTCACACCGTGCGGGTTGATCCTCGGGCGAGTCGGAGCCTATTCGGCCCGGCGACGCCTGCCTCCGGCGCTCTGGGACGCCCCCGACGCGGTCTGCATGTTGGCCATGATCTCGGCGACGGACAGCCCGTTCGAGTGCGCGCCCGAAGAGGCGTCGTCCTCCGCCGCCCGCCTGCGGCCCCGCCGCCCCTCGGGCTCCGGCTCGGCCGCCTCCGGCTCGGGCTCCGTGGGCTCTGGTTCCGGCTCGGCGACAGGCTGGGACGCGACCTTCGCGACAGGCGCGGGCGCGGGCACCGGCGCGACCTTGGCAACAGGCTCCGGCGTGGGCTCCGGCTCCGGTTCGACCTCGATCTCGGGTTCGGTCTGTCCGGCGCCGGCGGGCTCGACGATCGACGTCTCGGCGGTGACCGGATCGTCGTCGGGATTCGCGAAATGCGAAGACTGTGCGGAACCGCTCTGATGCCCGGCGCCCGTGGCGTGCCCGGCACCCGGGATGTACAGGCCCGACGCGGCCGGCTGATAGCTGCTGTACGAGCCGCCTGCGAGTTCCTGCACACGCGTCGAATCCGCCCGCAGCGCGATCCGTTCGGTCGGCATCGCGCCGTCGAACAGTGCCTCGAGATTCTTGCGGAGCGACGAGAGTTCGGCGCGCAGCGCGGCGAGTTCCTCTGCATCGGCACGCACTTCGCTGCGCACCCGCTTCTCGACGGTGAGCTCGTATTCGCGCCGTGCCGAGATCTCCCGCTCGAGCTGCAACTCGTAGACGGTCTGCAGGTCGCTGACCTTCGCCTTGTCGAGCGCCGACTCGCGCCGGTACTTCGTCATGGCGATGGCACCGACCGTGGCGGCCCAGAGCGCGGCCACCAGTCCCACGCGCAGCAGTTGGACGCTGTCGCTGAAGATCAGGAACAGGGACGCGATCACGGCGAGGGCGAGCAAACCCGCAACGATCATCTGGCTCGCGCTGCGCCTGTTGCGGCGCGCAGACTTGAGGCGACCAGGATTCGTCATGGTGCCAAGGGTACTTGGCCGCGAAGGGTGCACCGCGCATTCCATCCGACCTGCGGCGATCCCCCGTGCCCTAATGCGCAGGCTCGTCCGAGGGGTCGTCGGGGGTGCGGCAGCAGTGTTCCAGCCACAGCGCCGCACCGACGAGCGCCAGTGCCGCGACGAGACCGACCCACGCGCCGGGACTGTCCGAGCCGGCGGCGCGCAACACCGACTGCTGCGGAAGCAGGTACAGCAAGAAGCCTCCCCACACCCCGGCCGTCGCGGCGCCGACGAGTGCGGATGCCTTGGCCAGAGCGGCAACCCGGGCGGCGGTGATCGGATGCAGTTGACGCGGCCCGTCACCCACCTGATGGTTACTGACCCGGGATCGCACCATGAACGCGAGCACGACCTCGATCAGCGCGACCGGATACAGCGACGCCCCCGCGTACACGGGGATGGGCGGGAACGACCCGTAGAACACGCGCACCAAAATCCAGGTGGCGGCGACGGCGAGCGCGGCGAGGAACAGCAGATCCCAGATGCGGGTGGGCTTCATCGTGCCCGTCGGCTCCGGCTTCATCGCGACCGCCGGTCCAGGGCGAGGCCCGTCCGGTGCACACCAGCCCGCTCTTCGGCGTCCAGCAGTGGCAGCAGTACGTCCACGCGGGTCGCCGTTCCGTCGACCGGCAACACGGCGTCGGGTTCGACGTCCAGCCACGGAATCAGCACGAAAGCACGTTCGTGGGCTCGCGGGTGCGGCAACGTCAGTTCCGGGTCGTCGCTGCGGATGTCGTCGCACGTGACGACGTCGACGTCGAGCGTGCGCGGACCCCACCGTTCGACGCGCACCCGGTCGGCGGCGGCCTCGAGTTCCTGCCCACGCCGCAGCCAGCCGTAGCCGTCGAGGGCGGGATCGTCGGCGACGAGGACCGCGTTGAGGAAGTCCTGCTGCTCGACGCCGCCCCACGGCGCCGTCGAATACACCGGGGAGACCGCAACGACCGCATCACCCAGACCGTCGAGGACGGACTGCAGGTGGGCAAGGCTGTCGCCGACGTTCGACCCGATCGACAGCACCGCGCGACTCATGGTCTCGACCTGTGCGCCACCACCGCGACGTCCGCGAAGGTCAGCGGGATCGGCGCGGACGGCTTGTGCAACACCACCTCGGTGCTCCGGACGCGGGGGTCGGTCATCACCCCGTCCGCGATCTCGGCCGCCACGGTCTCGATCAGGTCCCGGGAGGGGCCCGCGATGATCGCGGCCGCACGCTCGGCGAGACCGCCGTAGTCCAGGGTGTCGTCGAGGTCGTCCGACGCCGCGGCGGGCGTGAGGTCCATCCAGACGGTGATGTCGACGTAGAAGTCCTGACCGTCCCGCTTCTCGTGGTCGAAGACACCGTGATTGCCGCGAACCTTCAATCCGCGCAACTCGATTCGATCACTCACGTCCGGCTGCACCCCTCGTCCAGGCCTCGGCGACCGCGATGGCGTCGAGGGAGGCCTGTGCATCGTGCACACGAACTCCCCACGCTCCGTGGGTCGCGGCGAGCGCCGACACGACGGCGGTCGCGGTCTCCCGGCCCGCGGGGGGACGGGGTTCGCCGTCCGCATCCGCGAGCAGCGAACCCAGGAACCGCTTGCGGGAGGCGCCGACGAGAACGGGGAATCCCAGCTCGGTGAACTCGGGCAGCGCCTTCAGCAGCGCCCAGTTGTGATCGGAGTTCTTCGCGAAACCGAGACCCGGATCAAGCACCAGCGAGCCCGGATCCACCCCGGCCTTCACGGCAAGGTCGACCTGCGTCATCAGTTCGTCCCGGACCTCACGGACCACGTCGTCGTAGTGGTCGGCGGTACCGCGGTGCACGTAGTCGCCGGCCGAACGCCAATGCATCAGGATCCACGGAACTCCGGCGTCCGCGACCACCGACGCCATCGCCGCATCGGCCCGGCCACCGGCGACGTCGTTGATGATCGACGCGCCCGCGCCGATCGCGGCCTCCGCAACGGACGCCCGCATCGTGTCGACGCTGACGCAGATGCCCTCGGCGACCAGGTCCGCGATGACGGGTGCGACCCGTCCGGCCTCGACGTCAGGATCGACCCGCGCCGCGCCCGGCCGGGTGGACTCGCCGCCGACGTCGACGATGTCGACGCCGAGACGCTTCAACGCGAGACCGCGTTCGAGCGCCGCGTCACGATCGAGGAAGCGTCCGCCGTCGGAGAAGGAATCTGTGGTGACGTTGAGAATCCCCATCACCACGGTGCGGCCCGGTGAGGGCAGCTCGATCACGGTCACTTCCGCAGAATAAGGTCCAGAGCCTCGGAACGTGAGGCCGCGCTGGACTGGAGCAGACCACGCACCGCGGAGGTGGTGGTACTCGCACCAGGCTTGCGGATCCCCCGCATCGCCATGCACAGGTGCTCGGCCTCGATGACCACGATCGCACCGCGCGGATCGAGCTTGCGCATGACGGCGTCGGCGATCTGGCTGGTCAGACGCTCCTGGACCTGCGGGCGCTTGGCATACAGGTCGACCACGCGGGCCAGCTTCGACAGCCCGGTCACCTTGCCCGTCCGGCCCGGGATGTACCCGACGTGCGCGACCCCGTGAAACGACACGAGGTGGTGCTCACACGTGGAGTACAGCGGAATGTCGCGGACGAGCACCAACTCCTGGTGCCCCTCGTCGAACGTCGTGTTCAACACGGTGTCCGGGTCGGTGTACAGGCCCGCGAAGACCTCGCGGTACGACCGCGCCACGCGGGCGGGCGTATCGCGGAGTCCGGGACGGTCCGGGTCCTCACCGATCGCGATCAGCAGTTCCCGCACCGCAGCCTCGGCACGCGGCTGATCGAACACCCGGCCTGTCTCGAGTGCCACGGGCTCACTACCGAGATGATTCACCGACAACCGAAACTCCTCCAGTACCGGGACCGTCCGTCCCGAAGCAACAGCCTAGTGTCGGGCAGATCAGTTCGATCCGTCCGGTCCTTTCCAGGCCCTCGTCTGCGCATCGTCGTCGCCGGCGCCCCGCTGCTCGTGCGGCGGATTCCACTGGTTCCCCGGACCCTGGTTGGTGCCCGGCCCCTGGTTGCCGGGGTACTGCCCCTCCGGACTCTGGTTGCCCGGATCGCGGGGCGGCCAGCCCGGAGCCGACCATCCCGCGGGGGCGCCGTAGTCGGGACGCGGCTGCGTCATGCCGCCCTGCGGCCGGGCCGGAGCGGGCTGCGAGTAGCCGCCTGCGGGCGCCGGCTGCGGGTACTGCTGCTGCGGCGGAGCCGGCTGCGACTGCTGCTGCGCGAACACCGGTTCGGGCTGCTGGGGCCACGGCTCGCCGCGCTCGGTCGCGAGTTCCCGCGGCGTCTTGACCGGCGGCTTGTCGGATGGAGTCCGGTGCCCGAAGTCGTTGAACGCCGTGATCCGGGGGCGCTTCTCGACGCTGTGGAAGATCTTCTCGAGATCCTTGCGGGTGAGGGTCTCCCGCTCGAGTAGTTCCGTGGCCAGGATGTCCAGCACGTCGCGGTACTCGTTGAGGATCGCCCACGCCTCGGTGTGCGCGGCCTCGATAAGGTTGCGGACCTCTTCGTCGATCTCGCGCGCGACCTCGTGGGAGTAGTCGGACTGCTGCCCCATCGACCGGCCCAGGAACGGGTCGCCGCCCTCCTGGCCGTACCGCACGGCACCCAGCTTGGCGCTCATGCCGTACTCGGTGACCATCGACCGGGCGATCTTCGTCGCCATGTCGATGTCGGAGGACGCACCGGTGGTGGGCTCGTGAAACACGAGTTCCTCGGCCGCGCGGCCACCCATCGCCATGACCAGGCGGGCGATCATCTCGGACCGCGTCATCAGGCCCTTGTCGTCCTCGGGCACCGTCATCGCGTGACCGCCGGTGCGGCCGCGGGCGAGGATGGTGACCTTGTAGACGGGCTCGATGTCGGGCATCGCCCACGCAGCGAGCGTGTGCCCGCCCTCGTGGTACGCGGTGATCTTCTTCTCGTGCTCGCTGATGATGCGGCTCTTGCGGCGCGGACCGCCGACGACACGGTCGACGGACTCCTCGAGCGCGGCCTCCGTGATGACGGTGCCGTTCTCGCGGGCCGTGAGCAGCGCCGCCTCGTTGATGACGTTGGCCAGATCGGCACCCGACATTCCGACGGTGCGCTTGGCCAGGCCCTCGAGGTCGGCGTGCTGGTCGATCGGCTTGCCCTGCGAGTGCACCTTCAGGATGGCGCGACGGCCGGCGAGGTCGGGGGCGCCGACCGGGATCTGCCGGTCGAAGCGGCCCGGACGCAGCAACGCCGGGTCCAGGATGTCGGGGCGGTTGGTGGCGGCGATCAGGATGATACCGGTGCGGTCACCGAAGCCGTCCATCTCCACCAGCAACTGGTTGAGGGTCTGCTCACGTTCGTCGTGACCGCCACCGAGACCGGCGCCGCGCTGGCGTCCGACGGCGTCGATCTCGTCGACGAAGATGATGCAGGGGCTGTTCTGCTTGGCCTGGTCGAACATGTCGCGCACGCGGGACGCACCGACACCGACGAACATCTCGACGAAGTCCGAACCGGAGATCGTGAAGAACGGGACACCGGCCTCGCCTGCCACCGCGCGGGCGAGCAGGGTCTTACCGGTTCCGGGCGGACCGTAGAGCAGGACACCCTTGGGAATCTTCGCGCCCAGTGCCTGGTAGCGCGCCGGATTCTGCAGGAAGTCCTTGATCTCGTACAGCTCCTCGACGGC
The DNA here is from genome assembly GCF_029269925.1 of Rhodococcus sp. T2V. Lineage (NCBI taxonomy): Bacteria > Bacillati > Actinomycetota > Actinomycetes > Mycobacteriales > Nocardiaceae > Rhodococcus > Rhodococcus sp. T2V. The sequence continues at coordinate 39,903 of NZ_JARJBD010000024.1, read as the reverse complement.
CTCGTCCGCACCCGCGACGTCGGCGAAGGTCGTCTTCGGCATGTCCTTGGACAGCTGCTTGGCCTTCGACTTGCCGAAGCCCATGACGCCGCCGCGGCCGCCGCCCTGCATGCGGCTCATCACGAAGAAGAAGATGCCGAGCAGGATCACCATCGGCAGGACGAACAGCAGGATGGACGTGAGCCAGCTCTCCTGCGTGACCGTGGTGTTGTAGCTCTGCAGGCCCTTGTCGGAGATCTCGTTGAAGATCTGCTCCGACGCCGACGCCGGATACTTGGCGAGGATCTCGGTCTTGCCGTCGGTGGCGTCGTTGCCGTCCTTCAGCCACAGGCGCACCTGCTGCTCCCGGTCGTCGATCTGCGCCTTCTCGACGTTGTTCGCGTCGAGCTGCGCGATCGCCACGGAGGTGTCGACGCCCTTGAAGCCGCGCGTGTCGTTGCCGAAGTAGCTGAAGGCGTAGATCACCAGCAGGATGCCGGCAACTATCGCCAGGTTTCGAAACACAGTCTTACGGTTCATACAGGTCGGCCGAGATGGCCGGTCCTTTCGAGAGTGCGGGTCTTCCGGGTGCGCCTTCCGGCTGCCAACCGGACAAACCAGGTTACCGCGAAGGCACCCCGGCGACTCCAGGTAGCAGCCAACCGCTGTCGCGAGCGGTCTCTATTTCGTTCAACGCGCGCGGCTGCCCATCGGTTCCCTCCGCCTCGATCCGGGTCCGGATGTGCGGGAGGTCACCGCGTAGGCGCGACCCTCGGCCAGCCGCCGCCGACCCGCTCGATGTGGGCGGCCAGGGCCAGGATTCTGGCCTCTCCGCCGGGCGGCGCCGCAATCTGCACGGCCAGCGGGGTGCCCGAATGCGAATGCGTGCCGACGGGGACACTGGCCGCGGGCCAGCCGACGAGATTCCACAGCGCGCTGAGCGGGGCGTACCGCACGTTGGCCACGATGTTCGACAACCACGACCGCTCGCTCCACGTCGTCGCCGCCAGCGGCGGCTGCGCGAGCGCGGGGGTGATCACCACGTCGTAGTTCTCGAAGAAGGCGCGCAGCGAGTCCTCGAGCCTGTTCACCTGCTGCGGGCGGACGAACCGGCCCAGCGCGCGGCCCAATGCGACGTGCCTGCGGGTCCGCGGCTGCAGTCGCCTGCGGTCGAGGCCCTCCGCGTCGGCGGCCGTTCCCGCCGTCCAGCGGGCGAGAACCGGAATCAGGTTGACCGGGTACGGCAACGTCGCGGGCTCCACGTCGTGGCCCGAGCCGGTCAGTTCCGTCCCCGCACGCACAGCCGCGTCCCGCCACTGCGGATCGACCGTGGCCAGGAACGTCGGCGACCCCGACGCCACCGCGATCCGCAGTGGCTCCGACGGCCCGATCCGCGCGAGTTCGGGACGGTCGGCGATCACGGACAGCATGAGGGCGGCGTCGTCGACGGTCGTGGCGATGGGCCCGTTCTCGGCCATGCCGAACCAGGAGGTGGCGCCGAGTTCGGACGGCACGACTCCCCTGCCCGGTTTGATACCGAACACTCCGCAGTTCGCCGACGGGATGCGGATCGACCCCAGACCGTCGGTCCCGTGCGCCAGCGGCACCATTCCCGCGGCGACGGCGGCGGCCGCTCCCCCGGACGAACCGCCGCAGGTCCGGGACGGATTCCACGGGTTGCGGGTGATGTGGCCGGGCGCGTCGGTGGTTCCCCACACCGCCAGTTCGGGCAGGGTCGTCAGGCCCACCACCACCGCGCCCGCCGCCCGCAGTCGCGCCACGACCGGATGGTCGGCGGCCCTCGGTTCGGCGCTGGTCGCGCCTGATCCCTCGCGCATCGGCAGCCCGGCCACCGGGATGACGTCCTTGATCGCGACAGGCACCCCCGCCAGTGGAAGGGTGGCCAGATCCGGTCGGCGGGACAGGGCCAGCGCTTCGGCTCGGGCCTGGTCGCCGAGGACCGCGGCGAACGCCTGGATCTTCGGTTCACGCTCCGCGATGGCCGCGAGCGCGGCCTCGACCTGCTCCATCGGACTCGAGACGCCCGAGCGGACCTGCTCGGCGACGACGACGGCTGAGGTGAACGGGGAGTCCCCCATCATCCGAGTATATGGTGCAGCGCAGCAGCGATTTCGAGTATTCGCGCTGGATACGGTAGGTCAGCGGGGTTACCATTCGCTTGTCCCTGGATGGGACTCTTCACACCGCTCCAGACAACCTCGATGTGCCCAGAGAACCCGCCCAGTAGAACCCTCGATGTGCAATGACCAGAGGAAACGGGTCGGGCAGAGACGGATCGGCCGCTGGATCGGACTCTGCCGAACGGACCGTCGGAGTCACGAACTCCGAACACGAGAGCAGCGAAGCGACGGTCGCGGCCGGCCCGTCGACGGTGACGGCTGAGCAAACGGTGACGGCTGAGCGAACCGCACCCGCCGACCAGACCGCGGAGGCCCGTCCAACCGTCACCGCCCGCCAGCGGGACACGCTCATCACCATGCCGCCCGGCAGTGCGGCGCTCGACGACGTGGAGGTCGGGCAGCAGGTCGACGACTTCGATCTGCTGATGGGGCTGGGCAGCGGCGCGTTCGGCCGCGTGTTCCTCGCACGCCAGCGGTCGATGCAGCGTCTGGTCGCAGTGAAGATCTCCCACGACAAGGGCAACGAGCCGCAGACCCTCGCGCAACTCGACCACGACTACATCGTCCGCGTGTTCGACCAGCGGCTGCTCGAGGACCGTCAACTGCGCCTGCTCTACATGCAGTACCTGCCGGGTGGCACCCTGCTGCGGGTTCTGCGGCGCGTGCGCGTGACCCCCGAGCAGGAGCGGACCGGCAGCCTGCTGCTCGACGTCGTCGACGAGGAGATGCGGGAGAAGGGCGAACTCAGGCCCACCGACTCGAGTGTGCGGGACGAGATCGCGTCGCTCACCTGGCCCGAGACGATCGCGTGGCTGGGACGGCGACTGGCCGAGGCCCTCGACTACGCAGGCAAGCGCGGTGTCCTGCACCGCGACATCAAACCCGCCAACATCCTGCTGACGGCGGAGGGTGTGCCCAAGCTCGCCGATTTCAACATCAGTTTCAGCGACACCGTCACCGGGGCGTCTCCGCTCGCCTACTTCGGCGGGTCCCTGGCCTACATGTCCCCCGAGCAACTCGAGGCGTGTCACCGCGGAATGCCGGGAACGGCGGCGGACCTCGACACCCGCAGCGACATCTTCGCGCTCGGGGTGATGCTGTGGGAGCTGATGTGCGGGCGGCGTCCGTTCCAGGACGAGGACGTGTCGAGCGAGTCGCTCGCCGCACTCGAGGCGATGCTGGACAGCCGCAGCCGCGACGTCGACCCGGAGTTCCTGGACCAGTTGCCCGCCGACTGCCCGCCGTCGCTGCGCCGGGTACTGCTGACATGTCTGGCGCCGAAGCCGGAGGACCGGTGGTCGTCCGGCGCCGAACTGGCCCAGCAGTTCGACCTGTGCCTGAACCCGCGGGCCCGTGATCTCGTCGATCCGCCGCCGAACAGTTGGCGCATGCGGTTGCGCCGCTTCGCGCTTCCGATTCTGGTTTTCGGTATCGCGGTGCCGAACGCGCTCGCGGGCGCGTACAACTATCACCACAACAAGATGCTGATCATCAGCAATCTGACGCCGGAGGCGCAGCAGTCGTTCGAGGGGATCCAGTTGGTGATCAACTCGATCGCGTTCCCGTTGGGCGCGATCATGCTGCTCTACTGGTGCCGCTACCCGCTGCTGGTTCCGCGGGGTCTGCGCAAGGGCCGGACGTACGACCGCCAGACCCTGGCCCGGGCCCGCACCGACACGTTGCTGCTCGGCGACCGCGTGGTGCTCGTGGTGTTCGGGTTGTGGGTGATCGCGGGCATCGCCTATCCGATTTCCCTGCAATTGGCGGCGGGGAACGTGCCGCCGGGCGCGTACGTGCACTTCATCGCGTCGCTGATCGTGTGCGGTGCGGTGTCGGTGGCGTACCCGTTCTTCGTGGTGGCGTTCTTCGCGGTGCGCTGCATCTACCCGACCCTGCTACCGCAGGACATCGCGAGCAGCGCCGACGCGCACAAGCTGCGGGGCCTCGACCGCCGCAGCACGCTGTATCTCGCGGTGGCCGCGTCGGTTCCGCTGGCCGGTGTGGCCGGCGTGACGTTCCTGTCGCCCGACGAGATCACGCTGGTGATCATCGCCGTCCGCATTCTGTGCGTCGGCGGCATCTTCGCGTTCGTCGGCGTGTACTGGCTATTCCGCCAGCTGGAGCAGGATCTGCGGGCGCTGGAGCTCGCCGTGTCCCACGAAACCGTCCGCTGACGGGCGGGGTTCAGCCTCCGTAGACGGAGGGCTCGAGCGTTCCGATGTACGGCAGGTCGCGGTAGCGCTCGGCGTAGTCGAGGCCGTAGCCGACGACGAATTCGTTGGGAATGTCGAAGCCGACGTTCGCGACGTTGATGTCGACCTTGATGGCGTCGGGCTTGCGCAGCAGCGTGACGACCTCGAGCGACGCCGGGTTCCGCGTCGAGAGGTTGCGCATCAGCCAGGACAGCGTGAGACCGGAGTCGATGATGTCCTCGACGATCAGCACGTGGCGGCCGGCGATGTCCTTGTCGAGGTCCTTGAGGATGCGCACGACACCCGAGGACGACGTGGACGACCCGTAGGAGCTGACGGCCATGAACTCCATCTGGGTGGGGATGGGGAGGGCCCGCGCGAAGTCGGTCATGAAGAAGATGGCGCCCTTGAGGACACCCACCAGGAGCAGATCCCCTTCCGGGGCGCCCTCCGGGTAGCGCTTGGCGATCTCCTCGGCCAGTTCGACGGTACGTCGACGGATCTCGTCCTCGGAGATCAGTACCGATGCGATGTCGCCTTCGTACACGCGATCAAACCCTTCGTCGGTCGTCCAATCCGACGTTCAGCCTGCCACGTCGCCGTCGGACCACCAACCTCGCGTCCGGTGTTCCGCCCCCGACCGCCACCTGTCCCTGCCCCCGCCACCGTGCGACGAGGTCGTCCACGGCCCGCAACTGGGTGTCTCCGAGACCGCGCGCACCGGCCGCGAGCAGCCAGCTGCGCAGTACCCGGCGGCGGACGGGCGGTGCCGACAGGGCCAGGAGCGCCGCGTCGATTTCCCCGCCCACCACGACTTTCGCTTCGGCGTCGGCGGCCACCGCATCGAGGACGGCCCCCTCCTCGCGCAGGTGTTCCCCGGTGCGGGCGAGGGCCCCGGCGACACCGCCACCCAGGACGTCCTCCAGCAGCGGCAGCACCTCGGTGCGCAGCCGCACCCGCACGAAATCGGGTGAACTGTTGTGCGGATCCTCGTGCGGGCGCAGGCCCAGTTCCGCGCAGGTCTGCCGGGTCACCGCGCGTCGCACGTCCAGCAGCGGCCGGCCCCACGGGCTGTCGTAGGGGCTCATTCCCCAGATGGATCGACCGCCCGAACCGCGCGACAGCCCCAGCAGCACCGTTTCGGCCTGATCGTCGAGGGTGTGCCCCAGCAGCACCGGGCGGGTTCCGCGCGCCGAGTCGAGAGCCCGGTAGCGGGCCTGCCGGGCGGCGGCCTCGAGCCCGCCGGTTCCGGTGACGTCGACGGGAAGCACCTCGGCGGACGCGCAGCCCAGGGCCCGGGCACGCGCTGCCGCCTCGTCGGCGACGGCGTCCGACCCCGGCTGCAGCCGGTGATCGACGACCAGGGCGACAGCCGAACGCGCCTCCGCGGCGGCCGCCGCGGTCAGGGCCAGCGAATCGGCGCCGCCCGACAGAGCGACCGCGACGTCGCCGTCCGGGGCGTGTGCTGCGATCCAGCGCCGCACCGCGTGACGAACCTCGAGGATCGCCGGCTCCTCGGGAAGCACTGTCACCGGCTCAGTCCTTCGCGAATCAGCCCAGCACCCGGGACACCCAGGCGTCCGGCGCGTCGATCTCCGCGAGCCGGGGCAACGTGTCGGGGCCCGTCCACACGACGTTGAACCGGTCCATCCCGACCTTGTCCACGACGGCGTCGACGAACGCCTTGCCGCGCACGTACTGCGCCATCTTCGCGTCCATTCCGAGCAGCGCCCGGATGACGCGCTGCACCGGGTTGCTCTTGCGGCGGCGCCGGCTGTCGAAGGCCGCGCGGATGGTGGCCACCGACGGCACGACCTCGGGACCGACCGCGTCCATCACGTGGTCCGCGTGCCCCTCGAGGAGGGTGCCGAGCACCAGCAGACGGTCGAGTGCCTCACGCTGGGGCTCGGCCTGGGTCGCGCGCAGGAGTCCGACGATGCCGCCCGGCGCACCCGACTCGTCGGGCTCCGCGCGCCCACGGTCGCGCAGCGCGGAGGACAACCGGCCGACCATGTCGGTGATCGACTCGTCCTCGGCGGATCCGAGGGTCTCCACCGACTCCTGCATGTACCCGGTGAGCCACGGTGACGACGAGAACTGCACCCGGTGCGTCACCTCGTGGAGGCACACCCAGAGCCGGAAGTCGCTGGGCCGCACCCGCAGCGTGCGCTCGACGGACACCACGTTGGGCGCGACGAGCAGCAGGGTCCCGTTGTCGCCGGTGAACGGGTCGTACTGGCCGAGGATCGCCGAGGACAGGTAGGCGAGCATCGCCCCGGCCTGAATGCCCGCCGGCTTGCCGAGCAGCATGCCGGGGGCGGCGTCGCCGCCGGTGAGTTGCGACATCGAATGCGCGGCGGCGTGGATCCACCCCGCCCGGTCGAGGATCTGGGCGGTGGGCACCGGCAGTCCGTCGGCGAGGCCGGTGACTTCCCGGACGGGCAGTTCCGCGCGCATCGACGCGTCGGCCAGTTCCGCGACCACGGCTTCGGCCGTGTACCGCGACGTGGCGGGCCCGCTGCGCGCCAGCCTCACTCCCGTCCTGGCTGCGAGTTTCCAGTCGACGGCACCGCTGAAGGCATTTCCCTCGGCGGCCATCACTCGCACCCGCACGTGCGGAGCGCGGCCGCCAGTGCGTCGAGCGCGGGACGACTGACCTCCGGCGGGCGGTCGTTGGACATCAGCGCGAACGTGAGGACGCGCCCGTTCTGGTCCACCACGTAGCCGGCGAGGGCGCTGGCCGTGGACAGGGTGCCGGTCTTCGCGCGCACCCATCCGGCGCCCGTGCGGTTCCCCGACGCGTACCGGTCCGACAGGCTGCCCGTGGCGCCGGCCACCGGCAGGTAGTCGAGCATCGGCCGCAGGGCGGGATTCCCCTCCCCGGCAGCGGCCGTCAGGACCTGGTCGAGTGTGTGCGGTGCGATGCGGTCGTCCACGGACAGCCCGCTCGCGTCGTGCAGCGTGAGCCCCGACAGATCGAATCCGGCGCCGGACAGGGTCTGGCCGATGGACGCGACGGCGCCCGCGAACGATGCTTCCGCGCCGGCATTCATGGCAACCTCCCGCCCGATCGCTTCGGCAAGCACATTGTCCGAGTGTTCCACCATCTGCCGCAACCGGTCGCGCAGCGGCGCGGACTGCACACTCGCGACGGTGGCGGCGCCGGGTGCCGCCACGCCCGACGCGACCGCCGACGGGTCGACGCCGAGCGCACCGGCCAGCGTCCGCCCGGCGTCGATCGCGGGCGTCGAACTGCGCGGCGACTCGTCCACGAGTGGGTCGGCGCGGCCGCCGTCGATCATGATCGGCTCGGTGGGGGTGATGAATCCGGCGCCGACATCGGTCGGGAACCACCCCTGCGCCATGGTGTCGCCCGAGTAGATGCCGGTGTCGACGACGATGCGCGTCACCTGGATGCCCGCGTTCCGGATCTGGTCGACCAGTTGCGAGATGTGCGCCGCACCCGGGTAGTAGCCGTTCTCCCCGACCGGCTTCGCGGTGAGAGTGGGATCACCACCAGCGACGAGGACGATCTCCCCGGGAGTCGCCCCCTGCACGACCTTCGTCGTGACACGGTGGTCGGACGGCAACGACAGCAGCGCGGATCCCGCGGTGAGGACCTTGGTGGTCGACGCAGGCGTCATCGGGGTCTGCGGGTCGACGCTCCACAACACCTGACCGGTGACCGCGTCGGCGACCGTTCCGCTGAACTTGCCGAGGTCGGGGTTGGCGGCGGCCGGATCGACCGCGGCCGCGATCCCCTGCGCAGTCGGCATCGGCGCGTCGTCCGGGACCGGTGTGACCTGCGGGGCCGCGATGATCGGCGCCGGTGCGGGGGCGATCGTCAGTTCACCGCGGCCCGCCGACGCGTTGTGCGCGCTCACCGCGACCACCAGCACGGCGGCCATCGCGAGCACCACGACGACGACCGACGCGAACAGAATTCGCATGTTCCGACGGTGGCGTCCCGCCAACGAGCCCATCTTCTTCTTTCCCTGGCCCGGCAACGCGCCTCCGTCTTCACTGTGATTCGTGGGTGGTCAGACAACCAACCTTATCCTCGACCCGATATCCTCTCCCCGAATCATCATCGACACGACAGCGAGGAATCGGCGTGGAGTTCGACGTCACCATCGAGATCCCCAAGGGTCAGCGAAACAAGTACGAGGTCGACCACGTGACCGGTCGCGTGAAGCTGGACCGCTACCTGTACACCGCGTTCGGCTACCCGGCCGACTACGGCTACATCGAGAACACCCTCGGCGAGGACGGCGACCCGCTGGACGCGCTGGTCCTGCTCCCCGAGTCCGTGTTCCCGGGAGTCATCGTCGAGGCACGTCCCGTCGGCATGTTCAAGATGGTCGACGAGGCCGGCGGCGACGACAAGGTGCTGTGCGTGCCCGCCGGCGACCCGCGCTGGGACCACATCCAGGACATCGGCGACGTCCCGCAGTTCGAACTGGACGCCATCAAGCACTTCTTCGTCCACTACAAGGACCTCGAGCCGGGCAAGCACGTCGAGGCGGCCGACTGGGTCGGGCTCGCCGAGGCGAAGGCCGAGGTCGAGGCGTCGCTCGAGCGTCTGAAGAACAACGGCGGGCACTGAGCCCGACGTTCGTTCACGCGGCGCCCAGTTCTCCCGTCATCGGGTGGACCGGGCGCCGTTGCCGTCTCACTCCCCCGCGTCGCCGCGGGCCGCGGCCTGCAGTCCGGACTCGCTGCGCAGGGGTACTTCCTTCCACAGCACGGTGAGGACGAACGCGACGACGGCGAGTATCGAGACGCTGAGGAAGACGGATCCGATGGCGTCGGCGAATCCTTGCCGGAACGGCAGGGCGAGCACGTCGTCGAGTCGTCCGATCACCGAACTGTCCGTGAGGACGCCGCTGACGCCTGCGTGGTCGGGGCTGAGCATTCCCTGACCCATGGCGGCCTCGGCGGGGTCGTTGCTCTGCGCGGCGGCCACCACTGCCCGCCGGAAGTCGGAGGTGCCCGCGGCGGCCGTGACGCGCTCGCCGATGGCCGGGGTGAGGCGGGAGAAGAGGATCGACAGGAAGATCGCGACGCCTGCGGTGCCGCCGATCTGCCGGAAGAAGGTGGCCGCTCCGGTCGACACCCCCATGTCCTGCGGGGGCAGGGCGTTCTGAATGGCGAGGGTGAGCGGCTGCATCAGGTTTCCGAGACCGAGTCCCAGGATCAGCATGAACGCCATCACGACGGGCATCGGAGTGTCGGCTGCGAGCGTGTGCAGCAGGAACGCGGCGACCGCGATCAGGGCGGTCCCCAGGATCGGGAAGTACCGGTACCGCCCGGTCCGCGAGATCATCTGGCCGCTGACCACCGACCCGGCCATGAGGCCGAGGACCATCGGCAGGATCTGAAACCCGGCGAGGGTGGGGCTCGAGCCCTTCACCACCTGAAGGTACTGGGGCAGGAGGGTGATGCCGCCGAACATGACGGCGCCCACGACGAGGCTGATGACGACGCCGAGCGCGAAGGTGCTGTTGCGGAAGAAGCGCATCGGGATGAGCGCGTCGTCTTTCATCGCCAGTTCCACGAGCACGAAGGCAAGCACGCCGACGACGCCGATCACGTAGCACGCCAACGACTTCGAGTTGTCCCATCCCCAGGTGTGCCCCTGTTCGGCGACGATGAGCAACGGCACGACACCCACCGCGAGGGCGATCGCGCCCCACCAGTCGATCCGCCGGCTTCCGCCCGGTCGTCGCGGAAGGTGCAGCACCCGGGAGACGACGGTGAGCGCGACCAGACCGACGGGCACGTTGACCAGGAAAACCCAACGCCAGCCGTCGATTCCGAGGATCACGTCCTGCCCGGCGAACAGTCCGCCGAGGACCGGCCCGAGCACGCTGGACGTGCCGAACACGGCCAGGAAGTAGCCCTGGTATTTGGCGCGCTCACGCGGGGAGACGATGTCGCCGATGATGGTGAGCGCCAACGAGAACAGGCCGCCGGCGCCGAGTCCCTGCACCGCACGGAATGCCGCGAGCATGTACATCGATGTCGAGAACGTGCACAGGACCGAGCCGATCACGAACACCGTGATGGCGAACATGAAGAACGGCTTGCGGCCGTAGATGTCGGACAGCTTGCCGTAGAGCGGCGTCGCGAGGGTGGCGGTGACGAGGTAGGCGGTGGTGGCCCACGCCTGCAGCGAGTAGCCGTCGAGGTCGTCGGCGATGGTGCGGATCGCCGTTGCCACGATCGTCTGATCGAGCGCGGCGAGGAACATGCCGAGCATCAACCCGCTGAGTACAGCCAGGATCTGCCGGTGGGTGTAGGCCACCGGCGTTTCGACCGAATTCGACACTGTTTCCTCGCTGCGCTGTCGTTTACTTGTAGTCGGCAAGTATGCGAGCGCAGCGAGGATTCGGGCAACTGTTGGACTGGGCTTTACCTGCGGATAAGCTCTGCCGCCGCCGGACTACTCGCCCGTGAACTCGGGGGCGCGTTTCTCGAAGACGGCGGTGATCGCCTCGGTCAGGTCCTGAGACGGCAGGAACGCAGCGTTCCACGCGGCGACGTAACGGAGGCTGTCGTCGACGGCGGCCGCCCGGGAGTGGTCGAGGACGTCCTTGATGCCGTGCACGACGAGCGGCGGGTTCGCCGCGATCTCGGCTGCGGTGGCGTGCGCGGCCGCGAGGACGGCGTCGGCGTCCGCGTAGACGTCGTTGACGAGACCGATCTTCTGCGCGCGGTCCGCGTCGATGTCCTTGCCGGTGAGTGCGAGTTCTCGCAGATGGCCGTCGCCTATGATGGCGGGCAGCCGGGCGAAGCTGCCCATGTCGGCGACGATCGCGACCTTCACCTCACGGATGCTGAACTTCGCGTCGGTGCTGGCGTACCGGATGTCGCAGGCAGAGATCAGGTCGACGCCGCCGCCGATGCACCAGCCCTGGACGGCCGCGACCACCGGCTTGCGGCAGTCGGCGACCGCGTTGATGCCGGACTGCATCCGCTTGATCATGTCGTGGAACGCGGTGCGCGGGCCTGCCTGTGCCTTGTCCGCGAGAACGGAACCGAAGCTGCCGCTCATGGCGGGCAGGTCGAGACCGAAGGAGAAGTTCTTGCCCGAGCCCGCGATCACCACGGCCCGCACGTCGGGATCGGAGTCGAGTTCACCGAAGATCTCGGGGAGCTCGCTCCAGAAATCCGGCCCCATCGCGTTGCCCTTGCCGGGTCCGGTGAGCGTCACCTGCGCGACGTGATCCTTGCGCTCGACGGTGAACGCATTCCAGGTCTTCTGTTCGGTCATTACTCGAGAGTAACCTCCGCTCGCCGGTGTCAGGAGAAATACCCTGGAGGTCTCTGCACCGTCTTGCGAACGGACAGCCGCGATGACGCATCGGACGCCCCCGGGTGGCGACGCCGTGGTCGTCGGCGCCGGAATGGGTGGCCTGCTGGCGGCGGCGGCGCTCGGCAGCACGTTCCGGAACGTCGTCGTCCTCGACCGCGACGTTCTGCCCGACGCGGCCACCGCGCGCCGGTGTGTGCCGCAGGCCCGGCACGTGCACGCTCTCCTCGCCGGTGGGCAGGCCGCGATGGAGGACCTCCTGCCGGGTCTCGTGCCCGAACTCCTCGCCCTCGGCGCCACCGCGGGCGACGCGCTCGGCGACATCCGGTGGATCGTCGACGGGCACCGGTTGGCCCGCGCGACCAGCGGGGTTCCCGGCATTCTCGCCAGCAGGCCGCTCGTCGAGTGGCAGGTGCGGCGGCGGATCCAGGCCCTGCCGAACGTGCGGATCCTGGACCGTTCCGACGTCACGGGCCTCACCCTGGACGGCGGGCGGGTGACCGGCGTGACCGTGCGGCACCGGGGCGGGGTTCCGCCGGAGGTCGTCCGGGCCGATCTCGTCGTGGATTCGTCGGGCCGCAGTTCGCACAGCGTCGCCCGGCTCGGCGCGCTGGGGTTTTCGCCGCCGCCCGAGTCGCAGGTGGCCGTGGACGTCAGTTACGCGACGAGGCACTTCCGGCTCGACCCGCCGCACCTGGACGGCGATTCCGGCATCGGGATGGCGCCGGGACCGTCGAGTCCGCGCAGCGGATTCATGGGCGTGCAGGAGAACGGCACGTGGATCGTCACGCTCGCCGGGTACGGCGACGACGTGCCGCCGCTGGATCCGGGCGGGTTCCTCGACTTCGTGAAGTCGTTCCCGGCGCCGGACATGTACGACGCACTGCGCACGGCCGAACCGGTGGACGACGGCGTGCGCTACCGGATCCCGACGACCGTCCGGCGGCACTATTCCGCGGACGATCTGCCGCCGGACTATCTGCCGTTCGCGGACGCCATCTGCTCGTTCAATCCCATCTACGGTCAGGGGATGAGCGTCGCCGCGGTCGAGGCGCAGATCCTGCGGGACTGCCTGCGGTCGGGACGGGCGCATCTCGCTCGCCGGTTCCTGCGCGGGGCGAACCGGTGCATCGATGCCGCGTGGAATCTCACCGTCGACAACGACCTCCGGATCCCGGCCGTGCCGGGACGACGGTCGGCGCGGGTGCGGTTCGCCAATGCCTATGCGTCCCGGCTCGACCGGGCCGCGTCCGTGGACCCGGCCGTCGGGGCGGCGTTCCTCCGGGTGACGCATCTCCTCGACCGTCCGGGGACGCTGCTCCGACCGGCGACGGTGCTGCGGGTTCTGCTCGCCTCCCGCTGACGGACCACCGCAGGATTACCTGTATGTTGACGTCACAGATACCTCAAGGATCTGCGCCGCCACGAGAGGAAGTCCGTGCTCGACATCGCCTGGAACCCGACGCTGAACACGCTGACCCGCAACGCCTGGCGACTGTCCTTCGGCGGCGGCATCGCGCCCGTCCAGCGCACCCCGTCGACCCGCATCCACGAGGCACCCCATCAGGACCTGTACCGGTTCGACGGTTCCGACACCGACGACGACCGGCCCATCCTCCTCGTGCCGCCGCTCGCCGCGCCCGCGCAGTGCTTCGACCTCCGGCCCGGCCAGAGCCTGGCCGCGCACCTGGTCGGGTCGGGCAAGGCCACGTATCTCGTCGACTACGGAACGATGGGCTACGCCGACCGCGGCCTGGGGTTCGAGGACTGGGTGGACAACTTCATCCCGGCCGCCGTCGACCGCGTGTCCCGGCTCCACGACGGCGCACCCGTCGACCTGATCGGCTGGAGCCTCGGCGGCACGATGTCGCTGCTCACGGCCGCAGGCCGGGGCGATCTGCCGATCGGTTCGGTGACGGCGATCGGCACGCCGATCGACTACGAGTCGGTGACCATGATCGCGCCGCTGCGGGCGGTCGGCCGGTTCACCGGCGACCGTCCCCTCACCACCGCCACGGGAGCGATGGGCGGACTGCCCGCGCCACTGGTCCAGGCCAGCTACCGTTTCACCGCACTCCAGCGCGAACTCACCAAGCCGTGGTTCATCGCGCGGAACCTGCACGACACCGAGACCCTGGCCCGCATGGAGTCCATCGACCGGTTCATGGCCGACATGCCCGGGTACCCAGCACGTTTCTTCCGCCAGGTCTGCACTCAGCTGATCCTCGGGAACGCGCTCGCCACAGGGAGCTTCGAGACCAGGAACGGCGCGATCGCGCTCGCCGATCTGACGGTGCCGGTCCTCGCGATCGGCGGCACCGAGGACGTCATCGCCCCGATCCCGTCGGTCCGGGCGGCGACGGACGTGCTCACCGGGTCACCATCGGTGCGGTTCGAATCCGCGCCGGGCAGCCACCTCGGACTCGTCGCGGGCCCGAAGGCCAAGGACTCCACGTGGGCACACATCGACGGCTTCCTCGACGGGGTCGTTGCGCAGACCGCCTGACATCAGACCAGCCCGGGCTGTTCAGACGACCATGGACCGGGCGATTACACCAGCCCGGCCCGGGCGACGGCACCTGCGAACAACGCGGTGACCGCGGCGCCCATCGTCTGCCGGTCCACTTCCTCCGGATCGACGGAGTGTTCGAGCACGAGGCCGGAGATGAGGGCCATCAGCGAGATGGCCGTGGTGCGGACGTCGAACGTGTCGTCGACTCCCCACTCCCGCGCGCGCTCGCCGATCAATTCGACGAGCCGTCCCCGCAGTTGCCGCCGTTCCCGCAGGTAGGCCTGGGCGATCTGCGGGTCGCGGGCGGCGAGCACACCGAATTCGAGTACCAGCAGCGACCACCCCGGCTCGCGCACCATCCACGACGCGACGGCCTCGCCGCCCCTGCCCGCGGCGTCCGTCGGGTTCATGCCGGCGATCTCGGCGAGCACCCGTCCCGCGAGTTCGAGTGAGCGCGCCGCGAAGAGTTCGGCGAACAGGTCCTGTTTCGACTCGAAGTTCGAGTAGACCGCGCCCTTGGTGAACCCGGCCCGCCGTGCGACTTCGGCGAGCCGGGCCGCACTGAAGCCGCGTTCCGCGAATTCCTCCGCCGCCGCGTCGAGGAGGCGCTGTCGCACGACGTCGCGACCGGGACGCGTCGTCGGCGTCCATTCGGTGTGACGACTGTCCGGTTGACGTTCTTCAGTCACGATACCTAGGGTATTCAATACCCTAGGTATCGACAAGGATCGAGGATGTCCGATGACCACCACCGTCAGCGAAACCCCCACCCCGGCTCCCGTGCACCACGACAGTCCGGTGTCGAAATACGGCGCGCCCAAGGTGATGGCCGGGCTGGTCTTCGGCGTTCTCCTCCTCCAACTCGGCTTCATCCTCAGCTACGTGGCCGCGTTCCATCAGCCCACGCCCCGCGACATCGAGATCGGGGTCGTCGCCGCGGCGGGACTGCCCGCCGGGACCGACCAGCAGGTCGCCGACCGGCTCGACGCGATCGACGGCGGGCCGCTCCGCGCACGCGTCGTCTCGGACACCGCGGAAGCCCGCCGCCTCCTCCACGACCGTGAGATCCAGGGCGCGTTCGTCGTGAATCCCGCAGGTCCCGACACCCTGATCACGGCGAGCGCGGGCGGCAGTTCCATCTCCAGCGCGCTCGAATCGGTCTTCACCCAGGTGGAGAACAGTCAGGGTCGCGAGTTCACGGTTCGCGACGAGATCCCCGTGGGCGCGCACGACAACCGCGGCCTGTCCGGTTTCTACCTGGCCGTCGGGTGGGTGGTCGGCGGCTACCTGCTCGCGGCCGCGATCGGCCTGTTCATCGGCGCCCCGCGGACCCTGCGTCAGGCGTCCGCGCACACGGCCGTCCTGTTCGGTTACGCCCTGCTCTCCGGCGCTCTCGGCGCCCTGATCACGACGCACGTGCTCGGCACGTTCGCGGGTCACTGGTTCCCGCTGTGGCTCCTCGGGACCGGTGTCGTCTTCGGCACGGCCGTGTTCACGCTGGGCCTGCGCGCCTCGGTCGGCATCCTCGCGGTGCCGCTCGCGATCGCCGTCTTCGTCATCCTGGGTAACCCCAGCGCAGGCGGGGCGTTCGGTTCGAACGTCATCCCCACCTTCTACGCGGCCATCGGACGGTGGATCACCCCCGGCGCGGGTACCGAGGGAATCCGCAGCATCGTGTACTTCGACGACATGGGCCTGGGACAGCCCGCGCTCGCCCTCGCGCTCTACTCCGCGGTCGGGCTGGGACTGCTGTTCGGGTTCACCGTCCGGCGGCTCCGGAAGCTGGAATCGACTACGCCCCGTACCGATGTCGTGTCGGAAGACGCTTCTTGATGTCGTTCCAGGGGAATGGACCTACTCTTGGTTCATGCCGACGCCCCTGCACCCCCACGCCGCGCATGTCGCCGAGACTCTGATCGCGCGAGGGCACCATGGGGTGATCGTGACCCAGCCCGACTCCACCCACACCGCGGCCGAGGCGGCGGAGTCCCTGGGGGTCGATGTCGGCGCCATCACCAAGTCACTGGTGTTCCTCCTCGACGACGACCCGATCCTGCTCCTCGTGTCGGGGGCGCACGAGGTGGATCTGGCGAACACGGGCAAACGACTGCAGGGAAATCTGACCCAGGCACCCCTCGACATGGTGCGGATCGCGACCGGGCAGCCGATCGGCGGTATCGCCCCGCTCGGACATCCCACGAACCTTCCGACCTACGTCGACAACGCCCTGTCGGAGTACGCGGAACTGTGGGCCGCCGCCGGTCACCCGGACACCGTCTTCCGCACGTCGTTCTCGGAGTTGGTCCGGATCACCGCGGGCCTGGCGATCGACGTCGACTGAATCCCGGCCGCTTCCCGCCCTTATAGTTGACGTCAGATCTCGTGAACGAGAATGACGGGCGCGAGAACGACCGCGCGAGAATGACACAGTGCCCACACGGGCCGACCCGGAGAATGATTTGTCCGACAGAGCCGAGAACGCCGATACCGTCGATGGTTCGGACCTCCCCCGCCACCCCGAACTCGCCCCCGGAATCTGTGCGGAGGACTACCGCGCAGCCCTGCGCCGTCACCCGGCGGGCGTCACCATCGTGACCCTCGACTCGGGATCGGGCCCGGTGGGCTTCACCGCATCCTCGTTTTCGTCCGTCTCGCTGGCCCCGCCGCTGGTGTCGTTCAACATCGCGAACACGTCGTCGAGCATCGATGCGCTCCACTCGGCGGGCTCACTGGTGATCCACCTGCTCGGGGAGCACCAGCAGCACCTGGCTCAGCGCTTCTCGCGGAGCGCGGACCAGCGGTTCTCCGACGAGTCGCTGTGGGCGCGGCTCGACACCGGCGAACCGGTGCTGCACGGAACTCCCAGTTGGATGCGGGTCGTCGTGGACCAGTTGATTCCGGTCGGCGACCACACGCTCGTCATCGGCCTCGTCACTCGCGTGCACGCCGAGGCCGACGACGATTCCGCGTCGGCTCCCCTGCTGTATCACGAGGGCCGGTACTACCGGCCCACTCCGCTGGGTTCAGCGAACAACGGCAACTGACCTGGTCAGGACGCCAGCACCCGTTCGACGCGGGGGAGGTCGAAGCGGCGCAGCGCTTCGTCCACGGCTTCGGCGGACGTGACGAGACCGCGCTCCTCCAGCCACGGGAGGGTGTCGTCGACGAGCTGCTCGAGCACCCTGGGCAGCGACAGCGGGAGCAGCGTGACGCCGTCGGCGACGCCGGCCGCCTGGATGTCGGCGATGAGCCCGGCGAGGCCGACCGGAGTTCCGATGTACTGCAACGACACCGGTGCGCGCGGTGCGTCCAGCGCACTGTCGAGGAGGGCCAGCTCCTTGCGCGCGGCGCGGGCTTCTCCGGCGATGAGCACCTCGAGGTCCACCAGGACGGTGACGCTGTCGGGGTCGCGGCCGTCGGCGACGATCTCGGCACGGATCCGTGCGCGCTCCTGCTGCGCCTCACGCAGATCGGCGGCCCGGATCCGGACGACGTTCGGCGGGAACGACGTGAGGTCGAGCTGATCCGTCGAGTCGGCGGTCAGGTCCACCCAGTAGTCGGCGCCGTTGATCGGCCGCGTGCCTGCGGCGCCCTCGGCGGCCGGGTGGTGTCCCGATCCGGTCAGTTCGACGGCGACGCGAAGGGGTCGGGAAACGAAGGCATTGTCTCGAGACATAGGGGTTCCTCGGGAATGACGTGTGCGTGTGAGTGAGACGGAGCGGGAAGACCGGTCAGCTCGAACACATACCCGAGGCGGTTCGGCACAGATCGACATGCCGACGGCACCAGTGAGCAATCATTGCGCTCCCAGCCTGCGATGCCATGCCGTCATACTAGCGCGTCTCGCGAAAAGCGGGTCTCGGGCACCGGATTCCACTGGCCGCTCTCCTTGGCGTAGGCCCAGTTCCGGCGTCCCGCCACCAGGGTCCGCACGGCGTCGACCAGGCGATCCACGTCCTCCGAGCAGCTTCCGAGACCGACGCTCACCCGCACGGCGCCGTCGGGCCTGCCGAGGCGGCCGAGCAGCGGGTGTGCGCAGAAGCGTCCGTCGCGAACTCCGATTCCGTGTTCGGCGGACAGGTAGGCGGCGATCTCCCCCGGCTCGAAACCGTCGATCGTGAACGTCACGATCCCCACGGTGTCGGGGGCGTCCGACCACAGCCGCAGGAACTCCAGGCCGTCGACGCAGCCGAGGCCGTCGAGGAGCCTGCCGGTGAGTGCCGCCTCGTGTTCGGCCACCGTGCCGAAGTCGAGTTCGGACAGCGCATCGCACGCGGCGGCGAGGGCCGCGGCGCCGAGCACGTTGGGGGTTCCCGCCTCGTGCCGGGCGGGGGCAGGCGCCCACTGGGTGGATTCGACGGTCACGTTCCGGACCGCGCCGCCGCCCGCGAGATAGGGCTCGGCGGCGTCGAGCCAGTCCCGGCGGCCCACGAGCACGCCGGCCCCGAACGGGGCGTACAGCTTGTGCCCGGAGAAGGCGAGGTAGTCGACACCCCACTCCTCGACGTCGATGCGGCGGTGCGGTGCGAGCTGCGCGGCGTCGACGAGAATCCGTGCGCCGCAACGATGCGCCACCTCGGCGAGGGCGGCGATCGGCAGCACCTCACCGGTGACGTTGGACGCCCCCGTCACCGCGAGCAGAGCGGTGGGCTTGGAGCACAGTTCGGCGACGAGCAGCCGGACGGTCTCGGCCAGCGTGTCCGCCGCCCGCACGACGCGAGAGTCCTTCCACGGCAGCAGGTTCGCGTGGTGTTCGATGTCGAGGACGACGGTGCTGCCGGGAACGCATCCGGCGAGCAGGTTCAGCGAGTCGGTGGTGTTGCGGGTGAACACCACCACCTGATCGTCGCACGCTCCGACGAACCGGGCCACCGAGTCGCGGGCCTTCTCGTAGCACTCGGTCGACACCCGCGAGGCGTAGCCGGCGCCGCGGTGCACGCTGGAGTACGTCGGAAGCAGTGCCCCGATACGGTCCGTGACCTGCGCCAACGCCGGTGCACTGGCCGCGTAGTCGAAGTTCACATAGGTGCAGTCGCCGCCCTGAACGAGCGGAACCCGCAGGTCGGAACCCGAAACCTGGGCCAGGGGGGCAACACACACGTCAGCGGTCAATACAGCAGTCATCACGACATCCCTCGTAGTCAGGGACTCGTCGCAGGGTCGGTGCCCTCTCGGAGTCCGCGCTTGCCGGGTTCGGTATGAACCTCAGCCTGGTCGTCACCCGGAGCACCCCGCCGCGGTGGAGGGTTGCCGACCAGCTAGCCGGGGCTTGACGCTGGTACTCGTGACCTGTTTCGAAGATTGCAGGATCGGCGCGCAGTTGTCAACCCGGCACCCGGGAGGGTCCGGGATCCGGGTCCGACGATTCGCGTCAGTTGGGGGTGACCCCGAGCAGCGGGGCGAGCTGATTCGCAATCGGGTTGAGGTCCAGCTTGTTCGGGTCCTTCTTGGGTGTGGAGTCCCATGGCTGAACGGTGGCGGGGCCGCCGAACACGATCCGGTTCGCGCTGCGGACGCCGGTAAGACTGCCCTGCGGTGCCGCACAGGTGGCGGCGGTGTTCTGCGGGAAATCCTGCTGTGTGTCGTCGAAGTTCGGATCCTGGCGCCTCATCTCCCGGAGGATCGCCTGGGTGCCCTCGTACCCTACGGTGCACGACGGCGGGTTTCCGGTCTCGGCCACCAGGCCCAGGTGCACGGTTCCGTCGTCGGGCGCGATCGTCGACGACGCCGCCGCCACGCCCGGCAGGTACACGAACAGGGTTCGCAGGGCAGTCGCCTGCACGGAGATCGCCTTCGCCGTGGCGGACAGGTCGGCGAGGTTCGCCGTGATGCCCGGACCGACGTCCGAGACCAGTTGTCCCAGTTGATTGCTCGCGAGGTTTCCGTTGTCGATCAACCGCCGGATGTCGGGGTCGCTGCTGCGCAGTCGATCCGCGAGCGAGTCCAGGTCGGCACTGAAATCCCTGATCGCCGAAGACTGTTCGGACTGCGTGCCCAGCACCGTCCGACTGTCGCGCACCAGGGCCACGGTGCGGTCGAGTGATTCGACGCCCGACCCCGACAGCCCGGACAGCGAATCCGCCAGCGACCGAAGGTCTTCACCCTTTCCGTCGAATGCCGCGCCGAGTTCCGTCACGACGGTGTGGAGTGCGTCGATCGGCACGGATTCGGTCAATCTCTCCGCGTCGGCGAGCAACTCCTCGACGGGTACCGGCGTGGACGTGTCGCGGGCGGCGATGCGAGAGCCGTTCACCAGGTACGGTCCACGATCAGCAGAGGGCTGCAGGTCGACGTACTGCTCACCGATCGCCGACCGGTTCGCCACAACGGCTTTCGCGGACGCGGGAATGTCGGGCGCGCTCTTGTCGATCCGCAATTCGACGACGACGCCGTCCGCCGCGAGGGACAGATTCCCGACGCGGCCGACCGGCACGCCGCGGTAGGTGACTTCGGCGTTGGTGAAGATGCCGCCCGACGTCTCCAGTTCGAGATTCACGGTGTATTCGCCGAAACCGAGGAGGTTGTCGAGGCGCACGTAATGGGCACCGACGTAGACGAGCCCCATGACGGCGACGAGTACGAAGCCGATCAGCTGCCACCGGACCATCGGCGACCTCACCGTGCACCCTCGATGTCGCGTCGATCGAACGCCGTCCCTGCTGCGGCGAGCCGGTCCGGGTTCACGAGACGGCTGGTGGTGGTGGCGGGCACAGACACTCCGATGGCAGATAGATACATGAGACGAACGGTCACACATATATCTAGTCCGGTCGCTGGAGCAGCGCAAACTCCGCGACGCCCGCCGTGGTGCACGTCACTCTCCAGTCTTGACTGAATTTTCAGTTTGGAATATGTTCGGTAGCCAACAGGACGTGATACCGGTCACCTCCGCCCCGAATGTGAGGTCCGCAGTGTCCACGAATCTCGACCCGACGACGCCCCTCGACGACACCGCCCCCTCCCCGCCGGAGGACCGGTTCGGACACGTCGAGACGATCGGCGTGGAGTACATCCCCGAATCGGAACGCGACTCGCGGCCGCTCAACATGCTCGCGGTGTTCTTCGGCGGCAATCTGGCGTTCTCCGTGATCGTATTCGGCTGGCTCCCCATCACATTCGGGCTCAGCTTCGGCAGCGCGTTGGCGGCCAGCGCGATCGGCATCGGGCTCGGGACGCTCCTCATCGCTCCCCTGTCGCTCCTGGGCCCGCGCACCGGCACGAACAACACCGTGTCGAGTGGTGCGCACTTCGGCGTGAGCGGACGGATGATCGGTTCGGGGCTCACCCTCCTCTTCGCCCTCGCGTACGCGGCGATCGCGGTCTGGACGTCGGGGGACGCACTGGTCGCCGCCGCCCACCGCCTGTTCGGCACACCGGTCGACAACGGCATGCTCGCCCTCGGCTACGGCATCATCGCCGCCGAGATCGTGGCCGTCGCACTGTTCGGCCACGGCACGGTGGTCGCACTCCAGAAGTTCGTGCTGCCCGTCGTCGCCGCACTGCTCCTGCTGGGGGTCTTCGCATTCGGTGGCCACTTCGACGGCGGCGCGGGCAGCGGCGACTACCTGCTCGGCGGCTTCTGGCCGACCTGGATTCTGGCCGTCGTCCTCGCCGTCGGCGGTCCGCTGTCCTACGCCCCGACGCTCGGCGACTACAGCAGGCGGATCTCCCGGGTGCGGTTCAGCGACCGTTCGATCGTCGCGGCCACCATGGCCGGCATCTTCTTCGGACTGTTCCTGACCGCGGCGTTCGGTTCGTTCACCGCGTCGACGTTCACCACGCTGAGCGACTCCTACGTCGCCGACCTGGTGGCGGAGGCTCCCGGCTGGTACGTGCTGCCGATCGTCCTCGTCGCCCTCGCGGGCGGACTCGGCCAGGGCGTCCTCAACGTCTACGCCAGCGGGCTCGACCTGGAAGCGCTGATCCCCCGGTTGCGACGCGTCCACACGACGCTGATCACGTCGGCGCTCGCGGTGGCCCTGCTCTACATCGGCGTCTTCGTCGTCGACGCCGTCGATTCGATCACGGCGATGACGTTGGTGCTCAACGGTTTCGCCGCTCCGTGGGTCGCGATCAACGTCGCCGGCTTCCTGGTCGCGCGGCGCGGGCAGTACGACGCCGTCGATCTCCAGGTGTTCAACCTGGGCCGGAAGGGCGGGCGGTACTGGTTCACCGGCGGCTGGAACCTGCGCGCGGTCATCCCCTGGGCCGCAGGATCGCTGTTCGGCCTGCTCGCCGTCGACACGTCGCTGTACTCCGGGCCACTTGCCGACATCGCGCACGGTGTCGATGTCAGTCTGATCGGATCGTCGGTCATTGCCGTGGCCGGCTACCTCGTCGCGCTGCGACTGTGGCCCGAACACGTGGCCCCGGTCGAGGCGCCGTCGTCCTAGGACGACACGAACCGAAGGAGATTCCGATGAGCGAGCGACGCGACGCGATCCTGAAGGCGAGCGCGACGGCGATTGCCCAGCGAGGCATCCGCGGGCTGCGCGTCAACGATGTCGCGGAGGTCGCGGGCGTCTCGCCGGGACTGCTGTACTACCACTTCAAGGATCGCATCGGCCTGCTCGAGGCCGCCCTGAACTACATCAACGACCGTGCCCGCGACTACCGCAGCGAAGGCGAGGGGTCCGCGGACTCCGCTCGCGACCGGCTCACCCGCTCGCTCCTCGGCGAGATCCAGGACCGCCCCGAGGTCGTGGAGAACTCGCTGGCCTGGAACGAGTTACGCGCCTCCGCGGTGTACGAGGAGGCGCTGCGGGAGCCCCTCGCGCGGACCACCGCCGCGTGGGTTGCCGAGATCGCCGACGCGATCACGCAGGCGCAGGCCACCGGCGAGATCTCCCCTTCCCTCGATCCCCGGCGCACCGCGGTCACGATGACCGCCCTCGTCGAAGGACTGTCCGGGCGGTGGCTCTGCAAGGAGATCTCCACCGAGGACGCCCGCTCCCATCTGCTCGGCGCGATCGACGTCGTGATGTCCGAGCCCCCCAACCGCACCACCGACAACCCCGTCACCACCAGAACGAAGGAAAAACGATGACCATCCGCACGATCACCGCGCTGCCCGCACCCTCCTCCCCCGCACGTTCCACGGCGTCCGCCCGCACTCCGCTGCGCGTCGGGTTGGTGCAGCACCGCTGGCTCGCCGACGCGGACGCATTGCGCACCGGGTTGACCGACGCGATCGGTGAGGCGGCGGCCCTCGGCGCAGAGGTGGTGTTCCTGCCGGAACTCACGCTGTCGAAGTACCCCGCCGACACCCGCGCGACCGGGACGCCCGGGCGCGACGCCGAGGACCTCACGACCGGACCCACATACAGTTTCGCGGCCACCGCCGCTGCCCGGCACGGGGTCTGCGTCCACGCCTCGCTGTACGAGAGGGCCGACGGCCCGGACGGTCTCGGTTTCAACACCGCCATCCTCGTGTCCCCGTCCGGTGAACTGCTCTCCCGGACACGCAAGCTGCACATCCCCGTCAGCGCCGGCTACTACGAGGACACCTACTTCCGCGGCGGTCCCGCCGACGACGCCTACCCCGTCTACCGGCCGGCCGAACTGGGCGGCGCCGCCATCGGACTGCCGACGTGCTGGGACGAGTGGTTCCCCGAGGTGGCCCGGATGTACTCGCTCGCCGGCGCGGAGATCCTGGTCTACCCCACCGCGATCGGGTCGGAGCCGAGCTTCCCGGCGTTCGACACGCAGCCGATCTGGCAGCACGTGATCGTCGGAAACGGCATCACCGGTGGCACATTCATGGTGGTCCCGAACCGGTGCGGCAACGAGGGCGGCATCGATTTCTACGGTTCCTCGTTCATCTCCGACCCGTACGGCCGGGTGCTGGTGTCCGCTCCCCGCGACGAGGAGGCGGTCCTCGTGGCCGACCTCGACCTCGATCAGCGCAAGGACTGGCTCGACCTCTTCCCGTTCCTGACCACCCGCAGGCCGGACACGTACACCCGGCTCACGGACGCCGTCGACCACGAGCACCCCTACGGTCTTCCGTCGATGGTCGCCGCCGCGGAGACCCGGCCATGACCTGGCGGATGCCCAGCGAGACGGAACCGCAGGAGCGGGTCTGGATGGCGTTCCCGCCCCTCGGGGCGTCGATGACCGCGACGGCGGACGACGCCCACGAGGCGCGGACCGCGTGGGCAGCGGTCGCCCACGCGGTCGCCGAATTCGAACCGGTCACCATGGTCGTCGATCCGGCAGACGGGAACGTCGCCCGGCAGTACCTGTCCCCGGACATCGACGTGGTCGAGGCGCCCCTCGACGACGCCTGGATGCGCGACATCGGTCCCACGTTCGTCCTCGACGAGGAGGACCGCCTGGGCGCCGTCGACTGGACGTTCAACGGCTGGGGACAGCAGGAGTGGGCCACCTGGGACCGCGACCGCTCCATCGGCGCGGCCGTCACCCGGTGGTCCGGCGCCCGGCCGGTCCCGTCGCCGATGATCAACGAGGGCGGCGGGATCCAGGTGGACGGCCACGGAACCGTGCTCGTCACCGAGACCGTGCAACTCGACCCACTGCGCAACCCCGGCCTGGACGCGGCCGGGGTCGAGGCGGAACTCGCGCGCACGATCGGCGCCGAGCACGTCGTCTGGCTCCCCCGAGGTCTGACGCGGGATTCCGAGAAATTCGGCACCAAGGGGCACGTCGACATCGTCGCGGCGCTTCCCGCACCCGGGGTGGTCCTGGTGCACTGCCAGCGCGACCCGTCCCACCCCGACCACGAGGTGACCGCCGAGATCCTGAAGGTGCTCTCCGACAGCCGTGACCGGTCCGGCGCGCCGTGGCGGATCGTCGAGGTGCCCGCGCCGACCGTCCTGCGTGACGAGGAGGGGTGGGTCGACTACAGCTACATCAATCACCTCGTCGTCAACGGCGGCGTCATCGCGTGCGGCTTCGACGACCCCCACGACGCCCTCGCCCGCGACATCCTGTCGAGCGTCTACCCGGGTCGTCGCGTCGTCACCGTCGACGCCCGGCAGATCTTCGCGCGGGGCGGCGGCATCCACTGCATCACCCAGCATCAGCCGCGCGGGCGGACCTGACCGGCAGCGGTGTCGCCGTCCACTTCCGCGAGCCGTCGGGTCAGGAAACGCCGGGTCGGTTCGTTCGCCGCCAGTCCGATCGCGGCGCGGTATTCCACGCTCGCCTCCGCCGGCCTGCCCACTCGGCGCAGCAGGTCGGCGCGGGTGGCGTGCAGGGCGTGTGTCCGGGCCAGCCGGGGCTCCCCGGCGAGCGCGTCCACCTCGGCGAGACCGGCGTCGGGACCGTCACGGAAACTCACGGCGACAGCATGATTGAGACGAACCGCGGGCGAGTCACCATACGCAGCGAGATCGTCGTATCCGGCGACGACGGCGTCCCAGTCGGTGGCTTCCCAGTCCGGCGCCGTCGCATGGGCGGCGGCAATCGCGGCCTGCGCGCTGTACGGACCGCCTCCCCGGCGCCGGGCGGCCCGCAGGCACACGACGCCTTCCTCGATCTTCGCCCGGTCCCACCGCCTGCGATCCTGGCACTCGAGCGGGACGAGGTCACCGGCGTCGTCGGTGCGCTCGGTCCGCCTGCTGTCGTGGAACAGCATGAGCGCCGTCAACGCCCACGCCTCACCCTCGTCCGGCATCAGCTCGCACAGCAACCGGCCGAGCCGCAGCGCCTCGTCGCAGAGTTCGTCCCGGATCGCGGTGTCACCGGACGTGGCCGAATACCCCTCGGTGAACACCAGGTAGATGCAGGCGAGCACCTGCGGGGTGCGCTCGGGAAGCAGATGGTCGGGCGGAACCCGGAACGGGATCCCGGCCGTCCGGATCTTGGCCTTGGCCCGGCTGAGCCGTTGGGACACGGTCGGTTCCGGGGCGAGGAACAACCGGGCAATCTCCGCCGGCCTCAGCCCGGCCACCAGCCGGAGCGTCAACGCCACCTGCGACTCCGAGGACAGCGCGGGATGGCAGCACGTGAACATGAGCCGCAACTGGTCGTCACGCACCGGCCACACCTCTTCCTCGTCCGGAGGCGGAACGAGCCGCGCCGCATCGTGCTCCTTGTCGCCGCGCAGCGACTCCCGACGCAACCGGTCCAGTGCCCGGTTGCGGGCGACGGTCGTGATCCAGGCTCCCGGGTTGTTCGGCACACCCGAACCCGGCCAGCTGCGGATCGCCTCGGCGAACGCCTCCTGCACCGCGTCTTCCGCGAGGGACAGGTCGCCGACCATCCGAGCCACGGTGGCCAGCGACCGACCGGACTCCTCCCGAAAGACGCGGCTCAGCGTGTCGCCGTCCATTTACTCGGCGAAGTCGACGATCTGCCGGAGTTCGATGCAGCCTTTCGGCGACACCGGGATCTTCGCCGACAACGCGATCGCGCTCTCCCGGTCGTCGGCTGCGAGCACGTACAGACCGTTCGCGACCTCGGCGGTCTCGGCGAAGGGGCCGTCGGTGAGCAGAAGTTCGCCGTCGCGGACGCGGATCGTCGTCGCGGAGTCCGGCGGATACAGGGCTCCGCCACCACGCACCGCGGACCCGGCGAGGCGACCGAACTTCTCGTGCTCGGCCATCCCCTCGTCCCACTGGGGTGTGCCCGGCGACACCGCCGCCGCCACCGGTTCGCGGAGCAGCGCCATCCAGCAGCCTTTCTGATCGGTCACGGGCATCCACTCGACCATCGGCCACAACTCGATGATCGCCTCGGGGATGTGCCGCGCGACATTCAGCACCTCGTCCAGGTCCGGTCCCTCGAGAACGTAAAAACCACCGATCACCTCCGCGGTCTCCGCGAACGGACCATCCGTGATCAGCGCGCGGCCGCCCTCGTTCCGGACGGTCGCCGCCTCCGCGGTCGGATACAAGGCACCACCTCCGACGATCGCGGAGCCCGCTCTCTCCGTGAACGCCTGATGGCGCGCAACGGCCACCGCGAACTCCGGACTGTCCGGTGCCCATTCGGTGGCGTTCTTCTCGTCCGCCAGCAATGCCAGGTAGTACATGGGGTCATCCTTCCTCGGTTCGAAGGAACTCGGGTGCTCCCTCTGACCAGACGACGAAGAAAAGGAGCGAACTTCTACATCCGCGGCGAGAAACCTCCAACAGCAGGTGAAGAATGGTCGAAGAAGGCCTGCCCACCACCAACTGTTCACCATCTGGCCACTTGATCGTGAGATAACGAGCCGTACGCACCACTACCCGCTCAGAGAAGGAATCCTGGATTGTCTCTCCAGTCGCCGACGGATTCGGACCTGTCGCTCCGTATACCCCGGGAATTCCTCCGCCGTGAATTCGCACCGGCGCCGCGCACCCTCGTCGACATCCTGTTCGCGACGGCCGAGGCGAACCCCGAAGCCCCCGCGATCGACGACGGCACCACGTCGCTGACGTACCAGGAACTGCTCGAGGAGATCCGGAAGACCGCCGACGTCCTCGCCGGATCGGGAGTCGGGGCCGGCGATCGCGTCGGAATCCGGATGCCGTCCGGGTCGTGCTCGCTGTACGTCGCCATCCTGTCGGCCCTCGCCGTCGGCGCCGCCTACGTGCCGGTCGACGCGGACGACCCCGAAGAACGCGCCGAACTCGTGTTCGGCGAGGCGCAGGTGCGGTGTGTGGTGACCGGTACCGGGATCATCGCCGGCACCGCAGCGGCCAGGGCGGACGCGCCGAGCGCCCGCCCGCCGACCGTCGACGACGACGCGTGGATCATCTTCACCTCCGGGTCCACCGGCACCCCCAAGGGCGTCGCGGTGAACCATCGCAACGCGGCCGCGTTCGTGGACGCCGAGGCCCGGATGTTCCTGCAGGAAGACCCGATCCGGCCCGGCGACCGGGTCCTCGCCGGACTGTCGGTGGCGTTCGACGCGTCCTGCGAGGAGATGTGGCTGGCGTGGCGGCACGGCGCCTGCCTGGTGCCCGCACCCCGGTCGCTGGTGCGCAGCGGCATGGATCTCGGCCCGTGGCTCGTCGCCCGCGACGTCAGCATCGTCTCGACGGTGCCGACCCTGGCATCGCTGTGGCCCGCCGAGGCCCTCGAGTCCGTGCGCCTGCTGATCTTCGGCGGCGAGGCCTGCCCACCCGAACTGGCCGAACGCCTCGCCGTCGACGGCCGCGAGGTGTGGAACACGTACGGGCCCACCGAGGCGACGGTCGTGGCCTGCGGCGCCCTGATGGACGGCAAGGGTCCGGTCAGCATCGGCCTCCCGCTGGACGGCTGGGATCTCGCCGTCGTCGACGCAGCAGGCGAACCCGTGCCCGAGGGTGAGGTCGGCGAACTGGTCATCGGCGGGGTCGGCCTGGCCCGGTACCTCGACCCCGCGAAGGACGCCGAGAAGTACGCGCCGATGCCGACGCTCGGCTGGGATCGGGCGTACCGGAGCGGCGACCTGGTCCGGCTGGACCGTGGCGGACTGCTGTTCCAGGGCCGCGCCGACGACCAGGTGAAGCTCGGCGGCAGGCGGATCGAGCTGGGCGAGGTCGACAACGCGCTGCAGAACCTCCCCGGCGTCGGCGGCGCGGCCGCGGCCGTGCGCCGGACCGGCGCCGGTCACCAGATCCTCGTCGGCTACCTGGCCAGCACCAATCCCGACTTCGACCTCAAGGCTGCGCACACGATGCTCACCGGCCAACTTCCGGCTGCGCTGGTCCCGCGGCTGGTGCTGGTCGACGAACTCCCCACCCGCACGTCGGGGAAGGTCGATCGGAACGCCCTTCCCTGGCCGCCGCCGGGCGTCGACGACGCCGCGGAGAAGCTGGGTCTCGAGGGCACTCCGGCGTGGGTCGCCGAGTTGTGGACGTCGATTCTGGGCGCCGAGATCACCGGCACCGACGACGACTTCTTCGAACTCGGCGGTGGTTCCCTCTCCGCCGCCCAGCTGGTCACGGCGCTGCGCGAACGGTTCCCCGAAGTGACTGTCGCGCAACTCTACGATCATCCGCGGCTCGGTTCCCTCGCCGAATACCTCGACGAACTGGCGCCGATCGACGCCGCCGAACCCCGCATCGTCACCCCGACCCCGCGGCGAAGCCAGCTCGCGCAGATCGCGGCCACGGTTCCGCTCACCACACTGACCGGTCTGCAGTGGGTGACGTGGCTGGCGATCGCGAACAACGTCTTCTCCTGGTTCACGACCGTGCCCTGGGCGCCCACAGTGTCGTGGTGGTGGATTCTGCTCGCGTTCTTCGCGTTCATCAGCCCGGTCGGCCGGATGGCGATCTCGGTGCTCGGTTCACGGATCCTGCTGCGCGGACTGGAACCGGGAACGTACCCCCGCGGCGGCAGCGAACACCTGCGACTGTGGGTGGCACTGCGCCTCACCGAGGCCAGCGGCGCCGCGAACCTGTCCGGGGCCCCGTGGATGCTCTACTACGCGCGGGCGCTCGGCGCCGACGTCGGCAAGGGCGTCGACCTGCACACGCTGCCGCCGGTCACCGGCATGCTCGAACTCGGCGACGGCTGCTCCGTCGAACCGGAGGTCGACCTGTCCGGGCACTGGGTGGACGGCGACGTCGTCCACATCGGCGGGATCAAGATCGGCCCCGGCGCCTCGGTCGGCGCGCGATCGACGCTGCTGCCCGGCGCCACCATCGGACGTAACGCCGAAGTCGAGGCGGGTTCCGCCGTGTTCGGACGCGTCAAGGCCAACCAGCACTGGGCCGGTTCACCGGCGGTCAAGGTCGGCAAGGCGGTCCACCCGTGGCCGGAAGAGACCCCGCGCCGCTCCGCCTACTGGGTCCCCGCGTTCGGCGTGACGTCCATGCTCATCGCCGGACTGCCGATCTTCGCTCTCGTCGCAGGCATCGTGGTCGTCGGGTGGTGGATCCGCGACGCGGCCACGGTCGGGGCGGCCGCACTCCGGTCGCTGGTGATCCTTCCCGCCGCGACCCTCGTCAGCCTCGCCGTGTTCGCCGTCCTCACGGTCGTGTCCGTCCGGCTGCTGTCGATCGGATTGCGCGAGGGCTACCACCCGGTCCGCAGTCGCATCGGCTGGCAGGTGTGGGCCACCGAACGGCTCATGGACTCGGCCCGCACCTTCCTGTTCCCGCTGTACGCGAGCCTGCTGACACCGGGGTGGCTGCGGTTGCTCGGCGCCCGGATCGGCAAGAACGTGGAAGCGTCGACCGTCCTCATGCTGCCGAAGTTCACGACCGTGGCGGACGGCGCGTTCCTCGCCGACGACACGATGATCGCGAGCTACGAACTCGGCGGCGGCTGGATGCACATCGAACACGCCAAGGTCGGCAAGCGCGCGTTCCTCGGCAACTCCGGGATGACCGGTCCGGGCCGCCGGGTCCCCAAGAACGGTCTCGTCGCCGTGCTGTCGGCCACGCCGTCGAAGGCGAAATCCGGTTCCTCCTGGCTGGGCAGTCCGCCCGTCCGCCTCCGCCGGGCGCCCGGCGACACCGACGCCTCCCGCACGTTCCGTCCGCCGTTCCGGCTCAAGGTCGCGCGTGCCATCGTCGAAACGTGCCGTCTCCTCCCCGTGATGGTGACGTTCGGGATCGGGCTCGGCGTGCTGTTCGCGGTGGAGGTGATGGCCGGCCGCGTCGGGTTCTGGCTCGCGGCGCTGGCCAGCGGGCTCGTGCTCCTCGTCGCGGGTGCGGCCGCCGGACTGATCTCCGTGATCGCGAAGTGGCTGGTGGTGGGTCGGATCGGGAAGATCGAACACCCGCTGTGGAGTTCGTTCGTGTGGCGGAACGAGGTGTCGGACGCGTTCGTGGAGACCGTCGCCGCGCCCTGGTTCGCGCGCGCCGCCACCGGCACCGCCGTGCTGAACGTCTGGTTGCGCGGCCTCGGCGCCACCATCGGCAAGGGTGTGTGGTGTGAAACCTACTGGCTCCCCGAGGCCGATCTCGTGACACTGGGCGACGGGGCGACCGTGGAACGGGGGTGCGTGGTGCAGACTCACCTGTTCCATGATCGGATCATGTCCATGGACACCGTCATCCTCGGAGCCGGAGCCACCCTCGGTCCGCACTGTGTCGCGCTGCCCGCCGCCCGGATCGGCGAAGGCGGCACGGTCGGACCGGCCTCCCTCGTCATGCGCGGCGACACCGTGCCGCCGTCCACGCGGTGGCAGGGGAACCCGATCGCCCCCTGGGCGGCCACGTGAAGTCCGACAAGGGGATGGACGAGCCGGTCGACCCGTACCTCCCCCAGAACGGCAACCGTGGATACCGGGTGTCCCGGTACGAACTCGACCTCACCTACAAGGTCCACAGCAACCGGCTGACGGGCAAGGCCACGATCACCGCGGTCACGACCGCGGTACGTTCCCGGTTCGCCCTGGACCTGGCGGCCGGCATGCACGTCACCAAGGTCGCGGCCAACGGTTCCCGTAACACGAAGTGGCTGCACCGCAACGGCAAGCTGATCGTCACGCCCGCGCAGAAGATCCCCGCGGGCGGCGCTCTCGTGCTCACCATCCAGTACGGGGGTTCGCCGAAACCGATCCGCAGCATGTGGGGTGAGGTCGGGTGGGAGGAATTGTCCGAGGGCGCCCTCGTCGCCAGTCAGCCCAACGGGGCGGCGTCCTGGTTCCCGTGCGACGACCATCCCAGCTCGAAGGCCAGCTACCGCATCGCGATCACGACCGATTCGCCGTACTACACGGTGGCCAACGGCGCGCTGGTGAGCAAGCAGACCCGGGCCAGTCAGACGACGTGGGTGTACGAGCAGACCGAGCCGATGCCGAGTTACCTCGCCACCATCCAGATCGGGCCGTACGAGCGCCGCAGGTTCGGTTCCGGTGGTGTTCCCATGTTCGCCGTCCACCCGCCGCGGCTGCGTGCGTCGTTCGACGTGGATTTCGGCCGACAGCCCCAGATGATGGACGTGTTCTCCCGGTTGTTCGGCCCCTACCCGTTCGCCGACTACACGGTGGTCGTGACGGACGACGAGTTGGAGATCCCGCTCGAGGCGCAGGGACTGTCCATCTTCGGCGCCAACCATTGCACCGGCCGGCGCTGGGCCGAGCGTCTGGTGGCGCACGAACTGGCCCACCAGTGGTTCGGCAACAGCCTGACGCTCGGCCAGTGGCGGGACATCTGGCTGCACGAAGGCTTCGCCTGTTACGCCGAGTGGATCTGGTCGGAGAACTCCGGTGGACATTCGGCGCACCAACTCGCCCTGCAGGCGCATCAGGGCCTGGCCCGTAAACCACAGGACCTGGTGATTGCCGATCCGGGACCGCAGTTGATGTTCGACGACCGCGTCTACAAGCGCGGCGCGCTCACCCTCCACGCCCTGCGGCGCCGGCTCGGCGACGACAAGTTCTTCGCGTTGCTGCGCGAGTGGACCCTGGCCCATCGCCACTCCACCGTCACGAGCGAGCAGTTCACCGACCTGGCCGCCCACTACACCGACGAATCGCTGCGCCTGCTGTGGGATTCGTGGCTCGGGGAGAAGACGCTGCCGTCGATGTGATCCGACGCCGCTTCCGAATTCGGCAGGTGCGAACGCCACTTCGTGAGTGCGAGCGCGAGGCAGCCGGCGGCCGCGACCGCGCCGAACACGAACATTTTCGGGTACGGCACCGCCGGGAACGTCTCGGACAGGTACGCCATCACGACGGGTGTCCCGAATCCCAGATACGTCAGCGAGTAGAAGACGGCCGTCAGTCCGGCGAGGTCGTCGGGGCCCGCGATCCGCTGGATCTCCTGTAGTCCCGACACCATGGCCATGCCGTATCCGCAGCCGAGCACGACGGCCGCGGCGAGCGCGAGCGGGACGGTCAGCGCGGACGCGGCGATCACCGCGACACCCATTCCGGCGACGACGACAACGAGCGAGACCACGACGGCCCGCGCGTTCCGGGGAGTGTCGATCTTGCGGCCGAGAGCCTGGATGGCGAAACCCGCCCCGAGGCCGACCATGCACATGAGCGCGGAGAACGCGAGCGGCAGCCCACCGGTGTTCCGGGACATCAGCGACGGGAGCACCGCGTAGGCGGCGGCCGCCGTGCCGAACACCCACGGTGCGAGCGGCACGATCACGAACAGGAAACGCTTGTGCGCGGCGGACGGGATCGCGAGGTCGCGGGCGAGGGAGGCTCGTTCGGAGACGGGCTGGGCCGCGCGGGTCTCGGGCGCCCGCCACAGCGCGAAAGCTGCGGCGACGGCGATCGCGCTGTGCACGGCGTAGGACAGGACGCTCGGCAGCGGCGCCCACTGCGCGAGAACACCGGCGGCACCGGCACCGAGGCCGAACCCACCCGTCAGGCTCATCGCGGCCCGCCGCGCACCCGCACCCTCCGCGGCCGCGGGATCCCACGGCGGGGTCGACAGTTCCTTCACCCAGCTGCCGCCGACGGCCATGCCGAGGCCGAGCGCGACGCCGCACAGGACGCGGCCGACGACGATCATCGCCGCGGAGTCGGCGCCGAGGGCCAGGAGTGCGGAGCCGGCGACCGTCAGGAACGGCGCGGGGAGCAGGATCGGCCGTCGTCCCAGCCGGTCGGACAGTGGTCCGCCGAGGAGCAGTGCAGGCACGATCCCGACGACGTAGGCGAACAGGAACAGGTCGACCGTGACCGGTGAGAATCCGTGATCGGCGCGGTACATACCGAGCAGCGGCGTGAACTCGTTGCCACCCCAGGCGACGGCGAACATGGTCGCGGCCACCAGCATCCAGGTGCGCGGCGACGCGAGGACCTGCGGCATCTCCATCGGGTATTCGCGGACGGCGGTCATCGCGCAACTCCTCTCGGGTTGAGGGCGTGGACCTGGCGCATGTGGACGAGCACCGCGGCGTCGAAGCCGGCGGCGTCACCGGCCTCGACGAGTTCCGTCAGCTGTTCGTGGTCGGCGATGATCCTGGGCAGCTGTCCCGGGTCGCGAGTGATCGAGTGTGCCGTCATCCGGCGCTGACGCTCGCGGATGCTGGAGTAGAACGTCGCGAGCAGCGGGTTCTCGCCCGCCTCGACGATCATCCGGTGGAAGTCGGCGTCGGCGGCGCTGAAGGCGGCGACGTCGCCTCGTGCGGCGATCTCGCGCTGCTCCGCGAGATTCTCGCGCAGGCGGGCGACGAGGAGTTGGCGGGCGTGCGGCTGATCGGCGAGCACCCGGACGCTGTGTGTCTCGACCAGTTGGCGGGCGTCGACCACGTGTTCCGCCTCGCCGTCCGCGACGGGCACGACGAGCGCGCCGCGCTTCGGATACAGCCGCATCCAGCCCTCGGCCTCGAGCCGGAGGAAGGCCTCGCGCACGGGGGTGCGGCTGAGCCCCATGCGTCCGGCGATCTCGCCCTCGCTGATCAGCTCACCGCCGGGCAGGCCGCCCGACAGGATGAGCTCTTTGACCTCACGATAGGCCTGCTCCGCGGCGGAATACAACATAGACACAAGATGTATTTATACGCCGGTGACCGGTGCCGGGTCTATGTCGAGACGGCCACTGTGAGCTCTATCTCCACGGGTGCGCCGGACGGCAGGGACTTGAATTACCGACAGCTCGACGGCCTCGGCGCACGGCGTCCCCCGCCGAGGTCACGCGCGCAGTCGATCCGCGTTCTCGAGGATGGCGGCGCGCAATGCCTGCTCCGGTTCGCTGAGGACGCTCCGACGTGCCTCCAGCACGAATTCGACGTCGACCGCGGGCCCCCACTCGTCGCGCGAACGCATCCGCACCGGAACCAGCCCCGCGGGTGGAAGGGTCTCCGCGTGGAACACGACGCCGAGACCCGCGAGGCAGGCGGCCCGCAACCCGTTCAAGCTGTCCGTCACACAGGCCACGCGCGCGCCGCGCCCGGATTTCTCCAGGGTGTCCAGCGCCGCTGCCCGCGTGATCGACGGCGGCGGGTACGTCACCAGCGGCACCGGGCCCTCGGCGTCCGGCACGAAATCGGGCGCGGCGAAGAACGCCAACCGGTCGGTCCACACCAGTTCCCCGTGCCGGTCTCCTCGGCGACGCTTCCCGAAGACCAGGTCCAGCCGGCCTTCGTGCAGTTGCTGGAACAGCACTTCGCTCAACGCCACGGTGAGTTCGAGATCCACGAGCGGATGGCTGCGCCGGAACTCGCCCAGGATCCGGGGGAGTTCGTGCAGAACCAGATCTTCGGACGCGCCGAACCGGACGCGTCCGCGCACCCCGGACTGCGTGAAGTAGCGTTCGGCGTCCGAGTGCCGCTCGAGTATCGACGTCGCGAACCCCACCATCACGGAGCCGTCCGCCGTCAGTTCGACCGAATGCGTGTCCCGCAGAAACAGGCGGCGACCGGCAGCGTTCTCGAGTTTGCCGACGTGCTGGCTGACCGTCGATTGCCGCAGGTCCAGGCGCCGGGCGGCGGCGGTGAAGCTCTTGGTGCGCGCGACCGCCAGGAAGCTCCGCAGGTGAACCGGATCGAACATGACCCATTGTTATCACGGTTCGGCATTACAGTAAACGTCACTATCGCCTTTCGAAATATCCGCGGATTCCTTACGGTCGAACCATGCTGACCAAGATCCCGCTGCTCGGAAGACTCGATCCGTTCATCATCGGCATCCTGATCACCGTCGGGATCGCCAGCCTGGTCCCCGCTGACGGCACGGCCCTGACGGCGTTCACCTGGGCCACGAAGGTTGCTGTCGGAATTCTGTTCTTCCTCTACGGCGCCCGGCTCTCCACGCAGGAGGCGCTGCAGGGCCTGCGTCACTGGCGTCTCCACCTCACCATCCTCGCTGCGACGTTCGTCATCTTCCCGCTCCTCGGAATCGCCGCACGCGTGCTGGTCCCGACGATCCTGACCCAGCCGCTGTACCTGGGCCTCCTGTATGTCTGCCTCCTGCCGTCGACCGTCCAGTCGTCGATCGCCTTCGTGTCGATCGCACGGGGGAATGTGCCCGGGGCGATCGTCAGCGCGTCGTTCTCCAACATCCTCGGCATCTTCGTGACTCCGCTGCTCGTGGCGTTATTGATGACGAGCGAGGGGGCGGGCTTCGACGCGTCCTCCGCGATCGGCATCCTCGTCATGCTGCTGCTCCCGTTCATCGCCGGCCAGTTGGTGCGACGGTGGATCGGCCCCTGGGTGAAGAAGCACGGCGCGCCGCTCAAGCTCGTCGACCGGGGATCGATCCTGCTGGTTGTCTACGTCGCGTTCAGCGAAGGAATGAACGAGGGCATCTGGGGCACGCTGTCCGTCGGCCGGCTCCTCGGCCTGCTCGCGGTGTGCGCGGTGCTGCTCGCGATCGTCCTGTCCCTCACCTGGTTCGGGTCGAAACGACTCGGGTTCGACCGGGCCGATCAGATCACGATCACGTTCTGCGGGTCGAAGAAGAGCCTCGCCACCGGTCTTCCGATGGCCACGGTCCTGTTCGCCGGCCAGCCGATCGGCCTGATCGTGCTGCCGCTCATGCTGTTCCACCAACTGCAATTGCTGGTGTGCGCGTGGATGGCAGGCCGGCTGGCACGGCGCGCTCCCGCCGACGACGCGGAACTCGCGACCACCTCACGCTAGTCCGGGAATCAGTCGGCCAGCACGGCCTTCAGGAACGTCTTGGTGCGCTCGTGCTTCGGTGCGGTGAAGATCGTGGCCGGGTCGCCTTCTTCCACGATGCGGCCCGCGTCGAACATCATCACCCGATTCGACACGTCCCGCGCGAACTGCATCTCGTGCGTGACGATCAGCATCGTGATGTCGGTGGTGCGCGCGACGTCCCGGAGCACGTCGAGGACGTCCGCCACCAACTCCGGATCCAGTGCCGACGTCACCTCGTCGAGCAGCAGGATGTCGGGGTCCATCGCCAGGGCTCGCGCGATCGCGACCCGCTGTTGCTGACCACCGGACAGCTGCGTCGGGTGCGCGGTCTCCTTGTCCGACAGACCGACCGTCTCGAGCAACTCGCGTGCCCGCTTCGTAGCCGCGGCCTTGTCCAGGCCGAGCACGTGGATAGGCGCTTCGGTGATGTTCTCGATCACGTTCATGTTGGGGAACAGGTTGAACTGCTGGAAGACCATGCCGATCCGGCGTCGTATCCGGCGCACGTACTTCTCCGACGCCGGAACGAGTGTGCCGCCCTTCTCCTCGTGCGTCAGCGGTGCTCCGTCCACCCAGATGACGCCGTCGTTCACCTTCTCGAGGGTCATGAGCAACCGCAGGATCGTCGTCTTCCCCGATCCGCTCGGACCGATGAGGGTCACGCGGTCGCCGCGTTCGACCTGAAAATCCAGGTGATCGAGCACGACGTGGTCGCCGAACTGCTTGACGACGTCGTCGAATCGGATCATCGGGGTTGCTGCGCTCGTGTCATCGGGCAAGACGTCTCTCCAATCGCCGTATGAGCAGGGACGTCGGGTAGCTGGCGAGCAGGAAGATCACACCCGCCAGCGTCAACGGTTCGAGGTACTGGAAGTGCCGGGCACCGAACTGTTGTGCGGCCGTCACCATCTCCACCACCGTGATGGCGAACAGGAACGGGGTGTCCTTGAACATCGACACCGCGTAGTTGCCCAGCGCGGGGACGACGCGACGGATGGCCTGCGGCAGGATGATCGCCCGCCACGTCCGGGTCGGCGCGATCGACAACGCCCGCGCCGCCTCCCACTGACCGACGGGCACCGCTTCGATCCCCGCCCGGTACACCTCTGCCATGTACGTCGAATAATGAATTCCGAGCACCGCCACACCGATCTGCAGCGGCGACAGTCCCGTGAACGTGTAGTACACGAACAGCAGTTGCACGACGAGCGGCGTCAGCCGGATGAATTCGCTGACCGCGCGGACCGGCACACTCACCCACCGCGGTGCGGCCTGCCGGATCAATGCGATGACGAGTCCGAGTACGACTGAGATCAGGAACCCGAGCACGGTGGCGATCAGGGTGATCTTGAAACCCTCGAGCAGCACGGGCAGGGCCTCGAATGCGCGGTCCCAGCTCCAGTGGGCACTCATTGTTTCGCCGCCTCCAATCCCCGCGGATCGGACGGTGCGAGACTGAAGATCTCACGCAGAGACGGTCCCGTGCCGAGGCGATTCTTCGCCCGCACCTCGAGCGCGTTCATCAACAGCGTCAGCACATAGCCGATGACGAAATAGATGACGAGCCCGACACCGAACGCGAACAGCGTGTTCCCGGTCGTCTGCCGGAGCTGATCGATCTCGAAGGTCAAGTCCTGCAAAAGGATGTAGCTCGCGAGCGCCGTGCCCTTGAGGAGCTGGATGAGCAGATTCGTCAGCGGCGGAATCATCTCTGCCCACGCCTGCGGGAAGACCACCCGGCGCAGCCGCTGCCAGTGACTGAAGTCCAGTGCCGTCGCCGCCTCCCACTGCGATTGCGGCACCGAGTTGATCGCACCGCGGACCACCTCGGCTCCGTAGGCGCCGTAGTTGAGCCCGAGCGCGAGGATCCCGCACAGCACCGGGTCGAGGAGATAGCCGAACAGCGGAACCACGTAGAACAACCAGAACAGCTGCACCAAAAGCGAAGTACCCCGGAAGAATTCGATGAACGCACGAGCCGATCCCCGGACCACGATGTTGTGGGCACGGGCTGCCAAACCGAGTACGAGCGCGAGCACGAACGCCAGGAGCGCGCCTCCCGCCGTCAGCTGGAGCGTGACGACGATGCCTTCCTGGATGCTCGGCCACGCATCCAGCAGCGCGTCGATGTTCTCCTTCACAAGCAGCAGACCCCGGCGACGATCAGCCGGTCTCGCCGCAGAGTTTGGCGGTGGTCAGGTTCGGATCGGGCAGTTCCTCTTCGGTGAATCCGAACGGTCCGACGATCGACAGGTACTTCTCCTTGTCGGAGGTGATCTTGGCGAGTTCGGCGTTGTAGGCGTCACGCAACTCGGTGTCCTCCTTCCGGAAGACCGTTCCGCCGGCACCGACCTGGGGTACCCCGTCGATCACGGCGACAAAGGAGTTGGTCACCTCCACCGGCGCCTGCGGGTTGTTCTGCGCCAGCCAGTTCAGCGAGATCCCGGTGAGCGCAAAGACATCCGCACGCCCGTTGGCGACGGCATCCATGCCGTCCTGCGGCGACGCCACCTGCATGGCGTCGATTCCGAGTTGCTGCGCGTAGTCCGATTCG
Organism: Rhodococcus sp. T2V; assembly: GCF_029269925.1. NCBI lineage: Bacteria > Bacillati > Actinomycetota > Actinomycetes > Mycobacteriales > Nocardiaceae > Rhodococcus > Rhodococcus sp. T2V. Next base: position 761 of record NZ_JARJBD010000024.1, on the reverse strand, counting down.
ATCGCCCCGGTCATCGCGGCCATCCGCACACCGCTCTGCTGCACCGACTGCATGTCGGTGAGGTTCGCGGGATTGCCCTTGGGCACCATCAGCGCGGTCGTGTAGTTGAATTCCGGCTCACTGAACGCTGCCTGCTCGCAGCGCTGCGGCAGGATCGACATGCCGGCACTGACAACGTCGAAGCGGCGCGCCTGCAGTCCGGGAATGAGGGCTCCGAAGTCGGTGCTCACGCCCTCGACGTTGTCGATGCCGAGGTTCTTGAAGATTTCCCGGTGCAATGCCACGGTGGCGCCGGTCAACTGTCCGTCCTGCTCGAAGCTGTACGGCGCCTCGCCGGCGAAACCGACGGTCACCGTTCCGCTGTCCTGCAGTTGCTGGAGGAGCGATCCGCCGCTCGCCGTGTCGGTCTTCGTGCACCCCGCGACGGAGCCGGCGGCCACCATCAAGCCTGTGAACGCGACAGCCGCTCTGACAGCCGGACGTTGTTTCGACATCGTGCTCGTCACCACAGATTCCCCTTCGTCACCTCGGGTGATCCGGGAGGACGCGCACCGCACGGCACGATCCCAACGGATCTGCCCGGGCCACGTTACGCAGGCGAAGGACCTGCCAAAGAGGAACCGGGGGGACGTTACCGCAGCGTTATCAAGTTGCGGTGGGCGAAAGTGTTGTGGAATGCCGAAAGCCCCCCAACAAGGTTGGGGGGCTTTCGGTAACGGATGTTCGGCGGTGTCCTACTCTCCCACACCCTGTCGGGTGCA
>NZ_JARJBD010000239.1:0-2660 GCF_029269925.1 Rhodococcus sp. T2V | reverse complement strand
ACGGGGCGAGTCGCTGCGCTCCCCGCCAGGGAGCCGCTGCGCGGCTCGCAGTGGGCCAGTTCCCGTTGCCGTCGATCGAGTCGCTTCGCTCCTCTGAGTCTCCAAGATTAGGTTCTCACCTGTATATTTGATCGGAACGTTCGATCCGGTCCCCCACACCCCAACGAGGCTGGGGACGCGAGTGAGTGCTCCCGACCCGCCGCCCACTCGATTTCCTGCGCCGCTCCATGCCATACCCACACCATACCACCCCACCCCCGACGCAACCCAAAACAGGCGAAAACCTCAAAACATTCAAAACTATTGATTTACAACAGATTACGAGCCTTACAACCTCACTATTGTGCATAAAGTGTGTAACACATTATTACTCAATTGATTACCCAATAATATTGTAAGTCAACAACTTTCAAAATTGCTTCGAAAACGGCTCCAAAACGGACGAAACAGACACCCGCGCGCCCCAGACACCCCGGCACCGGCACTCCCCGCACAGGTCGCCGGCACCTCCACATCACAAACCGGGGACATGTCATCACACCAGGTCACAACACCATCACAGCCCCCACACAGCACACGGCCCGCACCCCGAAAATCGGGTACGGGCCGCCATCACACCAAGCGGATTCAGCGCTTCACCGGGCGGTTCAGTCGGGGGTGAAGAACAGTTCCATTCCGATCATGAACCACGCCACCATTGCCGCCATCGGCAGAAACGCGCACACCAACGGCACAGCGAACTGCCGGACGGGCCGCCACGAAACCGTCATCAACCCACACGCCACCACCACAACAGTCGGTGCCGCCCAACTCACCCAATACGAGGCCGGCGGCGGATCCGACCCGAACGAGGTGAACGAACCGTGCGGATACACCCGAGGCTGCGGGACATCGCCGTAGTGCTGCCACAAGATCACCGCCGGCAGATAGCAGAAGAACCCCAACAGCAGACCCTCGATGACGCCCAGCGAAATCCGCAGCCCTTTTCCCGATCCCCCGGGTGCCGCCTCGTCCACACCACCCATCATCGGCCCCGCCGATGACGGATCACCCCGGGACGTGTCATCTCCCCAGGTCAGAGCGCTCTCCGAGGCCGCAGTTCTTCCCCGTACATCCACGCGATCACATCGAACACGCGGAGTGCCGAGATCTCGTCGGGGAGGCCGCCGGCCTCCTCCCGGATCGACAACAATCGGTCCGCCTTCCCCCGCCCGGTCCCCGGTGCTCGACCAGGAGTCGACTTGCGCCCCGACGTAGGCGGCGTCGCTCAGGTACGGGCGGTCGTAGTACTTCGTCAGTGCCTCGATCGCCGCGGCGTCCGAGTCGGTCGCGAGGGTGTCGGCACAGCTCATCCCAACCTTTGCCGCATCCCTGCCGGTTGCAAACCGCGGTCCCACAGCTCCCCGGCGGCGCGACCCCCTGATGGTCATGATCACATATGGGGGCTGTGATCGTCGCGGTGTGTACGGCAAAGCACGCATCGAAGAAAGAGGTCCACCGATGGCCCTGTCCCAGTCTGCCCTGCTCTCCGATTCATACGACAGATTCTCGATAGACCCAGCACCCCGCCGGGTTACGAAAAAACTGGCGCGCCTGGTCGTACCGACGACAAGGCGCACAACAACGCTTCATCGTGACGCGGGAATGATGAGCCTGATCGATGCATCCTTGCAAACGAGCGAAGGCTCCCCGTCCGGAAGTGCTACAAGGGCAACAGTGTCGTTGAGTCCGAATGTACCGCCGCGACGGTGTCGGCGGCGGAACCGTTTCCATTTCTTCCACACGGACGGTTCTGCTGACATCACAGCGTCAACGCACTCTGCCCAGCCGGGGTGCTTCAACGTGTTCGCCAGAGCATCGGTGACTTCCTGTGGCAGATCGGTGCGTGGTTTGCGCCGTTCGAAACCCAATTCGCGCTGAGTGTAGAAGTCGTTGAGTTCCTCCGACGAGTACCCGATGAGCACGCGCGTTGAATCCTCTGCGTTCGCTCGGTTCGTAATTCGGAGACGATCGGACAAGTAGGCGCCGAGCAGGTCTGCCTCCGCGGCGGCGGTTACGGTTGACGCAATCATTCCCGCTCGCACCCGCGCGTAGTGATGGAACTCCGCGGGACTGGACAAAATGTCGGCCACCATCAGCAGGTCCGTCAGCGACACTACCCAGGTAGGTCGTTTAGCATTGCCCGCCACGTCCAGACCACCGAAAGCGAGAGGGTCTGTCCGCTCAAACGTGACAATGATTGCTGTGCCACCAGAGATTTTGGCGGTTAGTAGCTCGACATTTTTGCCGCCTTCATTCGGCGCGAATGATCGAGATCCCTCATCCAGGACGTAGGTCAACGCTCGATCGGTCTGGTCCAGTGCCTTGCCGAGGATCTCCTTGACCTTCGTATCGACACGCCGCGGCGCACCTCGCCGCCCGGAATCGGTGAAGCTGATCGCCTTGGCTTCGACAACGAGCGGCCACTCGGTGCAGACCAATGCATCGACCTCACCCTTGTCCTCGACAACTGAGATGTAATGCTGCGACCCATAAACGTTCGCGGTTCCGAACACACGCTCCAATGTGCTGACGACCAGGCGCTCATGCGCGTCCTGACGGTACTTGTGGCTCTACTGACCGATCTGTGGGCGATGTGAGGGCCGTATAAGGGCGCACGC
>NZ_JARJBD010000238.1:0-2671 GCF_029269925.1 Rhodococcus sp. T2V | reverse complement strand
GAACAGTTCGCGCTGTCGCGAGCGCGGCAGGGTCCGTCCATGGAATCCGCGGGGCGTGCGCACGCTCAGCTCGGCGGTGGGATCGATCAGGATGAGCTTGCTGCGGCGGGCGAAGCGGAAGAAGTGGCGAAGTCCGCCCAGGGGGCCGCCGGCCGGCGAGACCTCGGCGAGGTAGTCCTCGATCACGGCCTTGTCGACCTGCGCCCAGTCCTCGATCCCGCGTCCGACGAGATGACATGACAGGTCCCGGATCTCGGCCAATCGCTTGTCGATGGTGGAGTCGGCGCGGGGCCGGGTCCCGGCGCGGCGGGCGCGGTCTCGTTCGTCGAGCATTGCGCGTTCGAACACGGCGACGGCGGGCCGCAACGGTTCGGGCACGGCCTGCACGCGTCGCGTCCGGCGGTCGGCCGCGAGCCGCTGCGACTGGTCGGTGGGCAGGGCGAGGCCTCGGGCGGTGAAGAAGTCCTCGAGCATATTCGCGAGCGACCCGATCGAGTGGCCGGGGATGCGGGCCCGGTCGAGTAAGGTCTGCGGCATTGCCCGTGGCTCGGTGCGCAGCAGTGCCCCGAGCTGACTCACCAGACGTGTCGCGTGCTCCGGAGAGTACTGACTTGACACATGGATGGTGAAGTCCCACAGCCAATTCGGTGGATCATCGAGTTCGGCGAGGAGGTTTTCGGCGCGGGTGTAGGGGCGTTGGGGGCGGCGTTTCTGGCAGCGGTTGCACAGCCTCGCCCCGCCGCCGCCGATCACGCGCCCGCATTCGGTGCATGCGGCGGCCGGCTTCGGCGCCGGCCCGGGTTGTGAGCACGGTCCGCACCAACCGGTGTGTTCGCGTATATAGCCGTCGCGGCCGCAACGCGGACAGTGTCGGCGGGCGGCGGCGAGGTCGTGACGGCGGCGGCACCGCTTGCACCGGCTCTCGCCCTTGCCGCGCACGGCGGCACCGCAGTCGTGGCAGGTGCGCGAACACCACCGGCATCGCCCGGTGTCCGGACTCAAGACCCGCTCGATCCCGCAGCGGGGACACGGCGACTTCGCCGCAGCGGCGACCGCCTTGCGCCAGCACTGGTAGCACACATCGCGCCCGAGTCGGCCCCGCGGCCGACCGCAGCGGGTGCAGTCCCCGACCTTCTTCGTCACACCGGCGGCATCGACCGGCCGCCGACTCGCCGCGCCGCGGGCTCCGACGCTGTCGGCGCCGAGGGCTGGGCGGGGACCCGATCGGGCGTGGTGTCGAGGTCGAACAGGTCGTTCGGGGTGCAGTCGAGCGCAGTGCACAACGCCAGCAGCGTGCTGAGCTTGATCTGCGAGGGTTCCTTGGTGAACAACGCCGACACCGACGCCGACGACAGCTCGAGTCCGCCGCGTTCTGCGAGCAGACGGCGCAGCTGGGTGCCGGTCCATACTTCCCGTTGCGCGGCGGCCATCCGCAGTTTCCATCTAATGTGCATCATCATCTCCCTGCAGGAACGCGACGGTGTCGGAGATCGCGCTGCGGTAGGCGTCCTCGATGAACGTTTCCGACGGACGGACGTACCGCATCGTCGATCCCACCGTCCAGTGCCCTAACATCTGTTGTATCGCAACGAGATCGACTCCTCGTTCGTAGTTGTGGGTGGCGCATGCCCGGCGCAGCGCGTGCGGGCTGAACCGGTCCGCCGGCGAGCAGTGCTCGAGATCCTGCAGATACCGCAGACGGTTGCGGATCGTGCCTCGGGCCATCGCACCCCCACTCTGATCGCAGAACAACACCGCCGATTCCGGCAACTTCGGTCGTACATCCTCGAGATACCACCGCACCACCAGATCGAGGTGGTCGAGCATCGGAACCCACCGCGGCCGGGGCCCGGAGGTGCGGGCACCCTTGCCGAACCGCACATGCAACTTCCCGAACGGGCCCTGCCCGAAGTAGACGTCCGCGATCTCGAGTTTGGACGCCTCATCGGAGCGCAACCCGGCGTGATACAAGGTCCGGAACAGCGCATAATCCCGGGCCGCTGGCGCGTACTTGCGAGCCGAGCCGATCCGTTCCTTGAGGAAGTCGAAGAAGACGGCCACCCGACTCACGCTCGGAGGTGGAAGCAGCCTCGGTGAATCGTCACCGACATGACGGCTCGCATTGAACTCGTCGATCGGGTTCGTCAACCGTACCCCGAACAACGCCTCGATCTCCCCGGCACGGCGGGTGATCAGGAACCGGTGAAAACTCCTCAGCGCCTGCACATATCTGCGTCGAGTCGACGCCAGCAAGCCGTCCGCGGCCATCGCTCCGACCACTCGATCGACATCGTCGGCGATGGCCTCCCACACCGGTGTGCCCAGCGCCGCCAGCATCCGCTCGAGGTCACCTGTCTCGTTCTCGATTGTCACCGCACTGAAGCCTCGGACCACCCGCGAGGTCACGAACGCCTCGACGCATTCGAGTTGAAAGGTCAGCGGATCGGTCGACGCGTGGGCGACCTCGACCGTCCTGCCCTGCACCACACGAAATGTGTGACTCATGCCACATAGGTTAAGGCCACCTTGCTCGTCAAGGTGGTACCGACACGAATGGAATCCCACCTCGAAAACAGTGGACTCCCCAAACCGGGCTGAATGACCAGCTCGCAGGCAATTTCCGAGAGAACGAACGTATGCCACTTCCAATACAGTGGCAGATCGGGCGGGC
>NZ_JARJBD010000237.1:0-2688 GCF_029269925.1 Rhodococcus sp. T2V | reverse complement strand
ACACCCTCCCCCTCCCCACCGACCGACCCCGACCCACCCACCGCACCCACCACGGAGAGTCGGTCCGCTTCGAGATCCCGGCCAACGTGCATCGCCACCTGCATGCGCTCGCCCGGGGCACCGGGGCGACCACGTTCATGACTCTGCATGCGGCATTCGCGGCGCTGCTCGCGCGCCTGTGCGACACGGACGACATCGTGATCGGTACCCCGGTCGCCGGCCGTCCCGATCCCCGACTGGACCCACTCGTCGGCATGTTCGTCGGGACGCTCGTTCTCCGGACCCCGGTCGACTCGGCCGATTCGTTCCGTGAAGTGCTCTCCACAACGCGCGACGCAGATCTTGGTGCATTCATGCACGCCGACCTGCCCTTCGAGATGCTCGTCGACCTGCTGACGCCGGAGCGGTCCACGACGCACACACCGTTGTTCCAGGTCATGATCGACTACGGAACCGAGTTGCCACTTCACCTCGAACTACCGGACGTGACCGTGACGGTCGCCGAGGACGCTCCACCCGTCGCGAAGTTCGACCTTCAGCTCACGCTCCGCGAACATCCGGACGCCGCGGACCCCGGCCTGTCGGCGGCGTTCACCTATGCCACCGATATCTTCGACCGCGCCACCGTCGAGGGTGTCGCCGCGCGCTTCCTACGACTCCTCGAGGCGGTGACCGCGAACCCGGGCCGGCCCGTCGGCGACGTCGACCTCCTCGACGCCACCGAACGCGCCGCACTGACTACAGGGGGGAACGCCCCCGCGCTGCCGGCGGAACCCGGCGAGGACACACTCGCCGACCGGTTCACTCGGTCCGTCCGACATTTCCCTGACGAATCGGCGCTGACCTATGCCGACGAAACCCTCACCTACGCGGCGCTCGGCGCCCGCGTCTACCGCCTCGCCCGCCATCTCGTCGAACTCGGCGCCGCCCCCGACACGGTGGTCGCGGTGGCGCTGCCGCACTCGATCGATCTGGGAGTTGCCCTGCTCGCAGCACAGCAAGCGGGAGCCGGCTACCTCGCCCTCGACGTCGGTCACCCGGCGGACCGGCTCGACGCCACGATGTCCGACGCCGCCCCGGTGTGTCTCGTCTCCTGCGCCGACTACGCGGCCCGACTGCGCCGGGACCTTCCGACGGTGCTCGTCGATGACGCGGACACGCGCGCACGCCTGAACGACCTGTCGCCGGAACCGATCACCGATTCGGAGAGACGGGCCGGACTCACCCCCGACGCGGTGGCATACGTCGTCTACACGTCGGGGTCGACCGGACGTCCGAAAGGTGTCGCGGTGACACACCGCAATGTCACGACACTGTTCGATAACACCCGGCCTGCATTCGGTTTCGCCGAAACCGACGTGTGGACGCTCTTCCACTCCGCCGCCTTCGACTTCTCTGTGTGGGAGTTGTGGGGCGCCCTCCTCCACGGTGGCCGACTGGTCGTCGTGGACACGATCACCGCCCGATCACCCGACGAGTTCCTGGACCTGCTCCGCCGGGAGCAGGTGACGGTCCTGTGCCAGACGCCCACCGCGTTCGCCCAGTTGGCCACGGCGGAACGGAACCAGCCGACCGACCTGGCGTTGCGGTACGTCGTCTTCGGCGGCGAAGCCCTCGAGGGCGGTCACCTCGTCGATTGGCTCGACCGGCACGAACGCAGCCGACCCCAACTCGTGAACATGTACGGCATCACCGAGACCACCGTGCACGTGACCAGATATCCCCTCGGTGAGACCCCTCCCGGTGCGCGGTCGATCATCGGCCGGGCGATTCCGGGACTGTGCGTGTACGTCCTCGACCGTCGGCTTCACCCGGTCCCCACCGGGGTGACCGGCGAGATGTACGTTGCCGGGAACCAGGTCACCCGCGGGTACCTGCACCGACCCGGGCTGACAGCGACCCGGTACGTGGCCGACCCGGCCGGCCGCGGAGCACCCATGTACCGGACCGGCGACCTCGCACGCTGGAATACGCAGGGCCAACTCGAGTTCCTCGGACGAAGTGACTCCCAGGTTCAGCTTCACGGGTACCGGATCGAGCCGGGCGAGGTCGAGGCCGCACTCGTCCGCCACGTGGACGTCGCGCAGGCCGCGGTGTCGGTGCGTACCGATGACCGAGGCGCCGGGCGGCTGATTGGGTACGTCGTACCCGCCCGGGACGGCGACCGGGCGAGGACTGTCGACATCGAACAGGTCCTCGGCTTCGCAGGAACGATTCTCGCGCCGCACATGGTCCCGGCGATGCTGATGGTCCTCGACCGCCTGCCGCTGACCCCGAACTGCAAGCTCGATCGCCTGCAGCTGCCCGCACCCGACTTCGCCGAACGCGTCTCCACGGGCCACGCACCGGTGACCGCGACCGAGATCGCCCTGGCCGAGGCTTTTGCGGACGTACTCGCGGTGCCGTCCGTAAGTGCCGACGACTCCTTCTTCGCGCTCGGTGGCGACAGCATCATGGCGATCCAGTTGGTCCTCCGCGCCCATGAGGACGGCGTTTTCATCACTCCCCGTGACATTTTCGAGCACCATACAGTCGCCGCACTCGCCGAGGTTGCGGGCACCCAGAAACCGGACGTGCTGGCGGAGCTTCCCGGCGGCGGCGTCGGGACCACACCCCTCCTGCCCATCGCACGCTGGTTGCTCGAACGCGGCGGCAACCTCGACACGTACTGCCAGGCAGTCCTGCTCA
>NZ_JARJBD010000236.1:0-2713 GCF_029269925.1 Rhodococcus sp. T2V | reverse complement strand
GTAGGAGACGGCGGCGGCGCGGACGTCGTCGATGCGGTACTTCGTGGCGGCTTCGACGGCCTTGGAGCGGTCGAGGGTGCCTTCGCCGGCGAGGGCGGACAGGACGGCGACGACGATGGATTCGGCGTCGACGTTGAAGTACCGGCGGGCGGCGGGGCGGGTGTCGGAGAACCCGAATCCGTCGGTGCCGAGGGTGGTGTACGAGCCGGGGACCCACTGGCGGATCTGGTCGGCGACGGCGCGCATCCAGTCCGAGGCCGCCACGAACGGGCCGGCCGCATCCGACAGCGCCTGGGTGACGTAGGGCAGCGGGGCGTCGGTGCCCGGGTCCCGCAGCGCCTGCTGCTCGGATTCGATGCCGTCGCGGCGCAGCTCACCCCAGGAGGTGACCGACCACACGTCGGCGGCCACACCCCACTCGTCGGCGAGCAGCTGCTGCGCCCGCAGCCCCTCGGGCATGGTGACGCCGGAGACCAGAATCTGCGCCTTCGGTCCCGAGGTTTCGGACTTCTTGAACAGGTACAGGCCCTTGAGCAGGCCGTCGACGTTCAGGTTCTGCGGTTCGGCGGGTTGGGTGTAGGGCTCGTTGTAGAGGGTGATGTAGTAGAAGATGTCCTCGCCACCGAACCCGTCCACGCCGTCGGTGCCGCCGTACATCCGGCGCAGCCCGTCCTTGACGATGTGCGCGATCTCGTAGGAGAACGCCGGGTCGTAGGCGACGGCGGCCGGGTTGGTCGCGGCCAGCAGCAGCGAGTGCCCGTCGGCGTGCTGCAGCCCTTCCCCGGTCAGGGTGGTGCGGCCGGCGGTGGCACCGAGCACGAACCCGCGGGCCATCTGATCGGCCGCGGCCCACAGGCCGTCGCCGGTGCGCTGGAACCCGAACATCGAGTAGAAGATGTACAGCGGGATCATCGGCTCACCGTGGGTGGCGTAGGAGGTGCCGACCGCGGTGAACGAGGCCGTCGAGCCGGCCTCGTTGATGCCCTCGTGCAGGATCTGCCCGATCTCGGACTCCTTGTACGCCAGCATCAGCTCCGCATCGACCGCCGTGTACAGCTGCCCGTTGCGGTTGTAGATCTTCAACGAGGGGAACCAGGAGTCCATCCCGAAGGTGCGGGCCTCGTCCGGGATGATCGGCACGATCCGCTTCCCGATTTCCTTGTCCCGCAACAACTCCTTGATGATCCGCACCAACGCCATGGTGGTCGCGACCTGCTGCTTCCCGGAGCCCTTGCGGACCACGTCGTAGGTCGAGTCCGCCGGCTGCGGCAACGGCGCCGCCGCGGTCCGCCGCTGCGGCAGGAACCCGCCCAGCGCCCGGCGCCGGTCGAGCATGTACTGGATCTCCGGGGCATCCGCACCGGGGTGGTAGTACGGCGGCATCTTCGGGTCCCGCTCCAACTCTTCGTCGGAGATCGGGATCCGCTGCAGGTCCCGGAAATTCTTCAGATCATCGAGGGTCAGCTTCTTCATCTGGTGGGTGGCGTTGCGGCCCTCGAAGTGCTTGCCCAGGGTGTAGCCCTTGATGGTGTGCGCCAGGATCACCGTCGGCTGACCCTTGTGCGCCATCGCCGCCGCGTACGCGGCGTAGATCTTGCGGTAGTCGTGGCCGCCGCGTTTGAGGTTCCAGATGTCCTGATCGGACAGGTTCGCCACCAACTCCTTCGTCCGCGGGTCCCGGCCGAAGAAGTGCTCACGCACGTATCCGCCGTCGTTGGCCTTGTAGGTCTGGTAGTCGCCGTCCGGGGTGACGTTCATCAAATTGACCAGGGCACCGTCCCGGTCCGCGTGCAACAACGCATCCCACTCGCGGCCCCAGACCACCTTGATCACGTTCCAGCCGGCGCCGCGGAAGAACGACTCCAACTCCTGGATGATCTTGCCGTTGCCGCGGACCGGGCCGTCGAGGCGCTGCAGGTTGCAGTTCACCACAAAGGTGAGATTGTCGAGGCCCTCGGTGGCCGCCACATGCGCCAGGCCCCGGGATTCGGGTTCGTCCATCTCCCCGTCACCCAAAAACGCCCACACGTGCTGGTCGGCGGTGTCCTTGATGCCGCGGTCGTGCAGGTAATGGTTGAACCGCGCCTGGTAGATCGCGTTCATCGGGCCCAGGCCCATCGACACCGTCGGGAACTCCCAGAAATCCGGCAGCAGCCGCGGGTGCGGGTACGACGGCAACCCACCACCCTGGTCGGTGTGCGAGTGTTCCTGCCTGAACCCGTCCATCCGCTCCGCCGGGATCCGCCCCTCCAGGAACGCGCGCGCGTAGATGCCGGGGGAGGCGTGGCCCTGGATGAAGATCTGATCGCCGCCGCCGGGATGGTCCTTGCCGCGGAAGAAGTGGTTGAACCCCACCTCGTACAGGGCCGCGGAGGAGGCGTAAGTGGAGATGTGGCCACCGACCCCCACCCCCGGGCGCTGCGCGCGGGTCACCATCACCGCCGCGTTCCACCGGATGAACGCCCGGTACCGGCGCTCGACCTCCTCGTCGCCGGGGAACCACGGCTCGTTCTCCGTCGGGATGGTGTTCACATAATCGGTCGACGTCAACGCCGGCAGAGCGACGTGCTTCTCCCCGGCCCGCTCGAGCATCCGCAACATCAGATACCGGGCACGAGTCGGACCGGACCGGTCCAACAAACCATCGAACGACTCCAACCACTCCGTGGTCTCATCCGGATCGATATCCGGCAGATACGACGCAACACCCTCA
>NZ_JARJBD010000235.1:0-2757 GCF_029269925.1 Rhodococcus sp. T2V | reverse complement strand
TGTCAAGGGACATTGGTTTCTGCCCACGGGCGGACACGAAACCTGCCCGTAGGCGGACACGGGTTTCTGCCCACGGGCGGACACGAAACTGCCCACGGTGTGGTGTTGTGGTCAGGTGAGTGGGTCGACGCCGGTGCCGGCGAGGGCTTGGCTCATCCGGATCGATTTGCCGCTGGTCTGACACAGGTGGGCGTGATGCATGAGCCGATCGACGGTGGCGGTGGCCAGGGTCTTGGGCATCAGCTCGTCGAATCCAGCCGGATGAAGATTCGACGACAGCGCCAGGGCGCGTTTCTCATACGCGGCATCCACCAGCCGGTAGAGGCCTTCCGCAGCGTCGGCGGCCACCGCCAACAGGCCAATGTCATCGATGACCACGAGATCGGCGCGCAGCAGCTTGGTCAGGGCCCCCGAGACCGAGTCGTCGGCGCGGTGCCGGCGGATCAGGGCGCCGAGGTCTTCGAGGGTGAACCACAGCACCTTTCGTCCCTGTTCGACGGCGTGCTGACCGAGGGCCTCGAGGAAGAATGTCTTCCCGGTTCCCGAGGGGCCGCAGACGACGAGGTTCTCGCGCCGGTCGATCCATTCGAGGGTGCGCAGCGCCTGCTGGGTCGGCGCCGGGATGGAGGACAGTTCCGGTTTCCAGGCGTCGAAGGTCTTGCCGGTGGGAAACGCGGCGGCGGCGCGGCGGGTGGCCAGCGCCGAGCGTTCCCGTCCGGCGGCCTCCTCGGCGAGCAGCGCCTTGAGGACCTCGGCGGGTTCCCAGCGTTGGGCGCGGGCGGTGGCCAGCACGTCGGGGGCGGCGCGGCGGATGTGCGGCAGCCGCAGCCGGTGCAGCAGGGATTCCAAGTCGGCCGGCAGCGGCGGCGCCGACGGTGGTGCAGTGCTCACGAGGGTCTCCTTCGGGTGCCGGTTGAAATCGGACTGTGAACTCGATTAGTCTGCGGTGCAGAGTTTTTCGCGTCAGCGTGGGCGGTGTTCCTAGAGTTCGGCTGCACCGTCGACGGGAACCTCGCCGCCGAGGGCGGCCCAGCCGCTGGTGCCCTGGGCCAGGGACCGGGATTCGTCGGCCCGGTGGGTGCGGTCCGAGGCGACGCCGGCGGGGTGGGCGTCCAGGATCGCCATCAGGTCGCCCTCGGCGAAGCGGCCGTACGCGGCGGCGTGCCCGAGCGCCCAGTCGACCCGTTCGGCGCCGAGCAGCTTCGCCAGCGACACCGCGTGGTCCATCTTCACGCGGATCTTCCCGGTGCCGGCCTCGGCGGCCTCACACAGCCACAGCCGGGCACCGGCACCGATGTCGCAGAAGGCGCGTTCGGCGTCGGTCCGCGGGATCGGCTGACGGGCCAGCACCCCGGCCGGGGGCGGTGGGAAGTGCTCGTCGCAGATCTGCGGGGAGCCGGGGCGGGCCCGCCGGTGCCGGGCGACCTCGACCGGGCCACCCTCGCCGTGGTGGACGACGACGATCCGCTCGGAGGCCCCGGCGCCGTGCGCGCGGACGAACACCGTCTGCCCGCGCAGGATGTGTGGCACCGAGTACTGGCCGTTCTCGAACGCGACCATCGGTGTGTTGTCGGGGACGATGCGCGTCACACCCCAGGTCACGGTGTGCGCGGCGGCCGGGACCGGATGCAGGTGGAGGCGTTCTTCGGCGAGCATGTCGGCCGGGACGCGGCGGGTGGTGCGGTGGATCCGGGTGTTGACCTGGTCGCAGAAGGCGGTGCAGGCGGCCTCGAGGTCGTCGAAACTGTCGTACTCGGCGGCGAGATTGTGGTCGGTGGGCACCAGGTCGGCCTTGGCCAGCTTGACGGTGTTCTCCACCCCGCCCTTGGTGGCCGGGTCCGAGGGCAGACAGGTCTTCACGACCAGGCCGTAGAACCGGGCGAACGAGACCACACCCGGGTTGCGGACGGCGACCGAGGCGATGTGTTCGGTGGTGACCATCTTCTCGTTGTCGGTGAGCAGATACGTCGGGACACCACCGATCCGACGGAAGGCCCGGTCCAGGCCCGCGTAGACGGAGGGGGCGGTGCGATCACGCAACGGGATCACCACCCGGTACCGGCACCAGGCCAGCCACGCGCACAGCAGCACCGTCTTGGCGCCGTCGACGACCGGGCCGTCACCGAAGTCGTACTGCAACCAGAGCCCGGGTTCGGTGATCCACGGCCTGTGCACCCGGGTGTGCCCGAGCCGGTAGGCGCGCTTGACCCGGGCCACGGCGCGGCGGGTGGTGCGTTCGGTGCCGGTGAATCCGAGGGCCAGCAGTTTGTCGTGGGCGACGTCGGCGCGGACCCGTCCCTTCGAATGTTCCACCCATTCTTCGATTTTCGGTAGATATTCGTCGATCAGCATCGGTCTCTTCTCCCGTGGTGGGGTCGGGACATCGGCGGTGTCGCGTTCGGCGACGAGACGGGCGACGGTGTGATGCGAGCACCCCGCCAGCGCGGCGGCGGCGCGATAGGACTTCGTCAGGTCGTAGGCTTCGAGAATTTCCATGACTTCCTTGGCAGACTTCACGACGGCCTCTCCTCGAGGTTTCGCGGGACGTGGTAGCACCGTCGAGCGAACCCGAGGAGGGGCCCCGACCCGGGGAGGCGATCGGGTCGAAGATCGAACGTGTCGTACAGCTGAGACACCCGCGTGGGCAGTTTCGTGTCCGCCAGCGGGCAGAAACCCTTGTCCGTCAGTGGGCAGTTTCGTGGCCGCTACCGGGCACTTTCGTGACCGCCCATGGGCAGCTTTTCATGTCCGCCGACA
>NZ_JARJBD010000234.1:0-2839 GCF_029269925.1 Rhodococcus sp. T2V | reverse complement strand
CTCGACCCCCACGCTGAGGTCGTGACCCGATTCCGTTGCTGCAACGCTCATTCACCAGGTATCCCCGGATCGCTCGCGACGAAACCGGCGGCCAGCGGGCTCGGCTGACCCGATCACCGCCGCATCGTGGCGACCTTGTCGATGGCAGATGACGAGACCACCACGGACCGGCTGGTCACCGCGCTTGACGACCTGGCGAAGGCCGCTCCCTCTTTCGATCCACCGCCACCGATCTCGTTGCCGAGCCCGCAGGAGCTGCAGCTCGACTCGGTGATGTCACCGAGGGATGCGTTCTTCGGCCGGCGGAGATGGTCGATGGGGACCGGGCTCCCGGGCGCATCGCGGCCGAACCCCTGACCCCGTATCCACCCGGCATTGCCGCCGTGGTATCGGGGGGGCGGCTCGACCAGCCGGTGATCGACTATCTCTGCGCAGCGGGGTGGACGCCGGGATGGAGATGCCCGATGCCGCCGACGGAACCCTCTGCCGCATCCGCGTGGTTGCCGGATGACGACGGGAGTGCAATGACGGGAGTGCGTCCGCCGGGGTAGGTGAGATCGAACCAGTTCCGAGCAGGCTGTCGGTGTGACTGAGGCTCGACTGCGCCCAGGCCAGTTCATCCTGGGCATGTGGGTGCTCTGTGGCGCAGTGGCCGCGCGGGGGCGGGGAATCGAAACCGGCGACCGCTCCAACAGCCACCCTGACGGCCAGGGCTGGTCGCGAGAAGCGGGATGGGGGGCACCGATTCCATCGAAACGCGGCGCGGAACAGGCGGACTCCCTGAGGGCTCGGAGAAAGCGGACAGCAGGATCGGTGCTCGACCGATCGGGTCCAGGTTCCGCGGGTTGACGACCCAACCTAGACGCGTTCCCTACTTCCGCCGTCGGGGTGGTTGGTGTGCGGTGAGCAGCAGGTGATTGAACCGGCTGCGCAGGCCGGTGTCGGGTTCGAGGTCCTCGAATGCGGCGACAATGTGTTCGGCGAGGGTGCGAATCCGGGTGTTGGTGGTGAGCGGGAAGTTGTGGTGGCATTCACAAACACCACCACGGCCACACTTGAGGCGAACCATCGTCCGACAGCACACCACGCCGCGAGTCGGCGGATTACGCTGCGGTGGTCCGAAATCCCTACAAGGGTGCCGGTCCGCGGCGCGGTCGCCGCAGTGTTGCGGGAGAGTAGGAACCCGAGCGCAACCATCGCGACACCGAGCACGAAGTGTACCTTCGCCGGCGACCTGGCTTCGCCGGCGCACTGTCGCGACGTGGTGGCCCGCACGGTCGCCGAACTGGACGGACTCGACATCGTCGTCAACAATGTCGCCTACCAGGAACCGGTCGACGACTTCCTCGAGTTGTCCGATGAACAGTGGCGGCGAACGTTCTCGGTGAACATCGACAGCTACTTCCACGTGATCAAGGCGGCGGTACCGCATCTCGGCCCGGGTTCGGCGATCATCAACACCGGTTCGGTCAACGGGTTGCGCGGGAACAAGTCGCTGATCGACTATTCCGCGACCAAGGGGGCGGTGACGGCGTTGACGTATTCGGTGGCGCAGGTCTTGTTGGACCGCGGAATCTGGGTCAATTGTGTTGCTCCCGGGCCGGTGTGGACACCCCTGATTCCGGCGACCATGGACGAGGAGAAGGTCGCGGAATTCGGGAAGCAGGCCCCCTACGGGCGGGTCGCGTAGCCCGACGAGATCGCGCCGTCGTACGTGTTCTTCGCTTCCGGTCTGCTGTCCTCCTACTACTCGGGGGGAGGTGCTCGCGCCACTGGGTGGCGAGACACTGCCGGGCTGACGGCGTGGCATACCTTCGGAAAGTATTCGAGCCGACAGGAAATCGGATGTGGTGGGATGTGACTGTACTCGAGCGAGGTGTGCGTCGGCTCGAACAGCTGAAACCCTGGACCGTCCGGCGGGCGCGGTCGTGACCGCGATCAACACATGTCTTCCGGCGGGCCGGATCAAGGATGCGTTGTCCGGCACCGATCTCGGGCACCCTCGGCAATGGCCACCACCGTCGCTCCCCGGCAGTCTTTGGGTGCCCCTTGAACTGAAGTTTCCTTGCGTGGCAGTCTGTCGGACTTCGCCGCAGACGCGCCCTGACCGGTGCATCCGGTCTTGCGAGGGCCACGCGCCGGAGCTGCGGAGATGCCGGCCTGCGAGTCGCGTCGGGTTGGAGGGTCGAAATGCACGAGATAGCCTGCAGCACTGCAGCACTGCAGCAGTGCAGCAGTGCAGCAGTTTTCCAGACGACGGTGACAAATTGCCACCTGATCGCCGGCAGTGAGCCCGCCGCTTGCCGTCGGCGCCGTCGCCACGGCATGTGGTGTGCTTGCGAGCGTGTGGTCCCACCCGTCCCGGAGGTTGAGACCATCAGTGGTTGCGAAGCGCCTCGATCAATTCGCCCTTCCGCTTGGATGAATAGCCGGACAGGCCGACCTCTTTCGCTTTCTTCTTCAGCTCGTCGACGGTCCAGTCCTCGTACGACGACGATTTCCCGCCCTTGCGGCCGGTACTGGACCGGCCGCGATTGGCGGCAGCGTTCGCGATCCGCGCCGCCTTCTCCTTCGACGCACCATCCTTCCGTACTTCCTCGTACACCTTCTCGTCCTTGATCGATGACCGCGCCATGGTGCTCCCTCCTCGACTCATTGCTGCTCGTCTCGTCGTCTCGGGTACCCGGATCCGCCGTTCTGTACCAATCGGGCGTTCGTGCGTCAAGTCCGGCGTTTCCAGACCCGGTGGGACTTCAGCAGCGCGGTGATGCCGTGAAGCAGCGGGGACGCGTCGTCGGCGATCACGATGCCGGGAGCATCGGCCGGGATTGCGGCCGTG
>NZ_JARJBD010000233.1:0-2941 GCF_029269925.1 Rhodococcus sp. T2V | reverse complement strand
TGGAGCGG
Source organism: Rhodococcus sp. T2V (assembly GCF_029269925.1). NCBI lineage: Bacteria > Bacillati > Actinomycetota > Actinomycetes > Mycobacteriales > Nocardiaceae > Rhodococcus > Rhodococcus sp. T2V. The sequence continues at coordinate 2,933 of NZ_JARJBD010000233.1, read as the reverse complement.
TCACCCGAGTTGATCGTCGCGCTTCTGGCGGTCCTCGAGGCCGGCGGTGCATATCTCCCGATCGACCCCCGCTATCCGAGTGCACGGACCGAGTTCATCCTGCGCGATGCTGCGCCGATCCTGATCCTGACCGACACCGCGACCGCAAGCATGCTGCCAGACAACGGCATCCCCGCACTGCTGCTCGAGACGTGTTCGGAACAGGGCGAACACTGGGAAGACACCGCCGGCAACGGCCGCACCACACCGCTGCGACCGGACAATACCGCGTACGTGATGTACACCTCCGGATCAACCGGCACCCCGAAAGGGGTGACGGTCAGCCACCACAATGTCGTCAACTGCATGGTGCAAGTGGCCTCGAGTCTCGGTGCGCCAGGGCTGGCCCGGGTGCTGGCAAGTACATCGGTGAGTTTCGACGTGTCCGTGTTGGAGATTTTCGCGGCGTTGTGCGCCGGCGGGAGTATCGACGTGGTCCGTGACGTTCTCGTGCTCGGCGAACACCGCACCTGGAGCGGGAGTGTGATCAGCACGGTCCCGTCCGTGTTCGCGGAGGTACTCGACCAGATCGAGAACACGGTGAGCGCGGAGACGGCGGTGTTCATCGGTGAGCAGTTGTCCGGTCGATTGCTCGGTGCAGTTCGTGCCGCGATTCCTGGAGTCCGGGTGGTCAATGGGTACGGTCCGACCGAGACCACCGTCTACGTGACCAGCCGGGTTATGGAGCAGTCGGACGAGTGTGCCGGCGAATCGGTGCCGATCGGTGTGCCGGTGTGGAATACACAGGTGTTCGTGTTGGGTGCGGGGCTTGGGCCGGTTCCGGTGGGTGTGGTGGGGGAGTTGTATATCGCCGGGGTGCAGTTGGCGCGTGGGTATTTGGGTCGGCCGGGGTTGTCGGCTGAGCGGTTCGTGGCGTGTCCGTTCGGTGTGCCTGGTGCGCGGATGTATCGGTCGGGGGATCTGGTGCGGTGGACCGCCGAGGGTGAACTCGTGTTCGTGGGGCGTGCTGATGTGCAGGTGAAGGTGCGGGGGTTCCGGGTGGAGCCGGGGGAGGTTGAGGCGGTGCTGCTGAAGCATCCGGCGGTGGCTCGGGCTGTGGTGATTGGTAGTGAGTCTCTGGCGGCTGTTGGGGTGGGGTGTCGGTTGGTGGGGTATGTGGTTCTCGAGTCCGCTGGCACGGTGACGGGTGTGGGGTTGCGTGAGTTCGTGGCTGGGCGGTTGCCGGAGTTCATGGTTCCGGCGGTGGTGATGGTGGTGGATCGGTTGCCGTTGACGGCGAATGGGAAGTTGGATCGGAGGGCGTTGCCGGCGCCGGAGTTCGTTGGTGGGGTGTTTCGTGGGCCGCGGTCGCCGGTGGAGGAGATGTTGGTGGCGTTGTTCGCGGAGGTGCTGGGTGTTCCGCGGGTGGGGATCGACGACGGTTTTTTCGATTTGGGTGGGCATTCGTTGTCGGTGACGCGGTTGGTGAGCCGGATTCGGTCGGTGTTGGGGGTGGAGGTTGCGGTTCGGGTGGTGTTCGAGTCTCCGTCGGTCGCGGAGTTGGCGCCGCGGCTGGGCGACGCTGCGGTGGCGAGGGTGCCGTTGCTTCCGCGGGTGCGGCCGGAGCGGGTGCCGTTGTCGTTCGGGCAGGCCCGGTTGTGGTTCCTGCACAAATTCGAGGGGCCGTCGGCGACGTACAACATTCCGGTGGCGGTGCGGTTGGCCGGTGCTCTTGATGTGGGGGCGTTGGTGGCGGGGTTGGGGGATGTGGTGGCTCGGCACGAGAGTCTGCGGACGGTGTTCGGTGAGGACGGAGGGGTGCCGTTCCAGGTAATCCTTTCCACCGACCAGGTCCCGGCGGTGGTGCAGACGATCGAGGTCGGTGCCGACGAAGTACCCGCGGCGGTGACCACGGCGGCAGCGTATCCCTTCGACGTCGAACACGAGATTCCGATCCGCGCAACGGTGTTGGAATGCGGTTCGCGAGAGCACATCCTGGTGTTGGTGCTGCACCATATTGCGGGGGATGGGGGTTCGTTGGCGCCGTTGGCTCGGGATGTGGCGGTCGCGTATGCGGCCCGGGCGGCGGGGGAGGTTCCGGGGTGGGTGCCGTTGCCGGTGCAGTATGCCGATTACACGCTGTGGCAGCGGGACATGCTGGGTGAGGAGGACGATCCGGGCAGGGTGTTCTCTACCCAGGTCGACTATTGGAAGACTGAGCTGGCGGGGCTCCCCGACTGTATCGAGCTGCCGACCGATCGTCGGAGGCCGGCCACACCGAGTTACCGTGGCGGCACGGTGGAGTTCACAATCTCACCGGAACTGGGCTCGGAGATAACCCAACTGGCCCGCAGAAGTGGGGCGACACTGTCGATGGTGCTGCAATCTGTGCTCGCGGTGCTGCTCCACCGGCTCGGCGCCGGGTGCGATGTCGCGATCGGTGGCCCGATCGCGGGTCGTACCGACGAGGCGTTGTCCGACTTGGTGGGGTTTTTCGTGAACACGTGGGTGTTGCGGGTGGATGTGTCGGGGAATCCGCGGTTCGATCAGGTGCTCGATCGGGTGCGTGGGAAGGCGTTGGCGGCGTATGAGAATCAGGATGCGCCGTTCGAGCGGTTGGTGGAGTTGCTGAATCCGGTCCGCTCGACGGCCTATCATCCGTTGTTTCAGGTGTCGTTTGCGATGCAGGACAATGTGTTTCCCGAGGTCGCGTTTCCCGGGTTGGAGTGGGCGACGTTGCCGGTGTCGACGGGGACGTCGCGTTTCGATCTGTCGTTCAGTCTCGCCCCCGACGGCCGGCAGGGTCTGGCCGGAGTCATCGAGTACGCGAGTGACCTGTTCGACCGGGCGACGGTGGAGTCCGTCGCGGCTCGGTATGTGCGGTTGCTGGGGTTGATCGTCGCGGATCCGCAGGCGCGGATCGAGGGCTACGAGATCCTGGATCAGCACGAACG
>NZ_JARJBD010000232.1:0-2976 GCF_029269925.1 Rhodococcus sp. T2V | reverse complement strand
GTCCGGCAACTACTCGACACACAGTCAGGAAGAAACCAGTGAGGACCACCGTCGTCGGTGCGGGAGTTATCGGACTCTCGTGCGCATACGAACTCTCCGAACTCGGCCACCAGGTCACCGTCGTCGATTCCGGGGCCGTCGGTGCCGCGGCATCGGCCGGCAACGCCGGCTGGGTGACCCCGTTCCTGTCCACTCCCCGCGCCGCGCCGGGTGCGGTCCGGGACGCGTTCCGCAGCTTCACCAGCACCGAGGGACCGGCCCGGATGCGCCCGCATCTCGAGCCGAGCTTCGCCGGCTGGATCACGAAGTTCCTGCGCGCGAGTACGAAGAAGCGGAACGCGAAAAGCACTGCCGCCCTGCAGGACTTCGCCCGTCCCGCGCACAGCTACTTCGATTCGCTGATCGAGCGGGGCGTGAGCTTCGAGCAGTACACCGACGGGCTGGCGGTGGTGTTCAAGGAGGAGGAGAACCTCGTCCACTACGAACAGATCGTCACCAAGATGCGTGCGCTCGGCTACGTGGGCAGCGTCAAGGTCTACCGCGGTGAGGACGCCGCCGAGTTCGACCCGGCGATCCGCCGCGACATCGCCGGGGCGCTGCACCTCGAGAGCGAACGGCACGTGCGGCCCGAGACGCTGTGCCAGGGGCTGGCGAAATGGGTGGAGGCCAACGGCGGCGAGGTCGCCGAACACGATGCGGTCACCGCGATCACCGCCCGCAGCAGCGGCCAGTGGATGGTGACCACCGAGTCCGGTCGGGAGATCGTCGCCGACAACGTCGTCGTCGCCGCCGGCTACCCCAGCCGCACCCTGCTCGCCCCGCTCGGCGTGACGGTGCCGCTCGAAGCGGCCAAGGGCACCAGCATGACCGCCCTCGGCGAGGGCACCGCGCCGGCGCACCCGCTCAAGCTGTACGAGAACATGGTGGCCTGCTCACCGTTCGGCAACGCCGTGCGACTGTCGGGAACCTTCGACATCGGCAACCGCGATTTCACGCTGAACCAGAAGCGCCTCGACATGGTGGTGCGGCAGGGCCTGAGCTTCCTCGAGGACTGGCGCCCCACCGACGTCGAAATCCAGTGGGTCGGTCACCGCCCCACCTCGGCGGACGACCTGCCGATCATCGGCCCCGTTCCCGGGCAGGCGGGCCTGTACCTGGCCACCGGCCACGGCACCCTCGGGGTGACCCTCGGCCCCGTCACCGGCGCCCTCGCCGCCAAGGAAATCGCGCGTCACGGCCAGCAACGACTCCTCGAGCCGTTCCGCCTCACCCGCTTCTGAGCTCGACCTACGCCCCCACGTTCGACAAGGAGAATTCGCAGTGACCGGAGCAATCCACAACATCGCCGGCAACTTCCACGTCCCCACCCCGGAGAACGAGCCGGTCAACGACTACCGGCCCGGCTCGCCGGAGGCCGAATCGCTGGCCCTCGAAATCAAGCGCATCGGCGGCACCACCGCGTCGATTCCGTTGTCCATCGGCGGCGAGGTCTTCGAGACCGCCGACACCCAGCCGGTGGTGTCCCCACACGATCACGCCCGCGTCCTCGGACAGCTGAGCAAGGCCGACCCGTCGCATGTGCGCACGGCGATCGACTCCGCACTGGCCGCCCGTCACGACTGGTCACGCCGGCCGTGGTGGGACCGTGTCTCGGTGTTCCTGCGTGCCGCCGAACTGGTCACCGGCAAGTACCGCGACGAGATCAACGCCGCCACCATGCTGAACCAGTCCAAGACCTACCACCAGGCCGAAATCGACGGGGCCTGCGAACTGGCGGACCTGCTGCGCTTCAACGCCCATTGGGCCGAGGGCATCTACGCCAACCAGCCCAAATCCACCCAGGGGGAGAACAACTACCTCGACCAGCGCGGGCTGGAGGGATTCGTCCTGGCGGTCACCCCGTTCAACTTCACCAACATCGCCGGCAACCTGCCCGCGACCGCGGCGATGATGGGCAACACCGTCGTCTGGAAGCCTGCGGAGAAGTCGGCGCTGAGCACCGATGTGGTGCGCCGCATCTTCGACGAGGCCGGACTGCCCCCCGGGGTGATCAACACCGTCCACGGTGACGGCAAACTGGTCAGCGATATCGCCCTCGCCGACCCGAACCTGGCCGGACTCGCCTTCACCGGCTCGACCCAGGTGTTCCGGCAGCTGTGGAAGAAAGTCGCCTCGCACATCGACGACTACAAGACCTACCCGAGGCTGGTGGGCGAGACCGGCGGCAAGAACGCCGTCGTCGCGCACGTCTCCGCCGACCCGCAGGCCCTGATCACCGGCCTGACCCGCGGTGCGTTCGAATTCCAGGGCCAGAAGTGCTCGGCCGCCTCCCGCGCCTACATTCCGCGCAGCCTGTGGAACAAGATCAAGGAACCGCTTGCCGCGCAGATTGATTCGCTGGTCGTCGGGGACGTGGCCGAGCACCGCACCTTCCTCGGTGCCGTGATCGACGAGACCGCCCACGACCGGCTCACCGGGGCGATCGACAAGGCGAAGAGCCTCGATTCGCACACCCTGATCGCCGGCGGCACCACGAACAAGGAGACCGGCTACTTCGTCCGTCCCACCGTGTTCGAGACCACCGACCCCACCGCGTTCACGCTCACCACCGAGTTCTTCGGTCCGCTGCTGACAGTGTTCGTCTACGAGGACAACGACTGGATCGAGACCCTGAAGGTCGCCGACAAGACCAGCCCCTACGGGCTGACCGCGTCGGTGTACGCCACCGACCGGACGGCGATCAACCAGGCCCTCGACGTGCTGCGCGACGCCTCCGGGTACGTCGCGATCAACGACAAGCCCGCCGGCATGTCGATCGGCAAGCAGCAGTTCGCCGGTTCCCGCGCCTCGGGCACCAACGACAAGATCGGCTCGCCGCTGGCACTGCAGCGGTGGGTGAGCGGGCGGTTCGTCAAGGAGAACCTCAACCCCGACACCGACTACCGCTACCCCTACCTGGGCGCCTGACCGCGCCGC
>NZ_JARJBD010000231.1:0-3001 GCF_029269925.1 Rhodococcus sp. T2V | reverse complement strand
TGCACCTTCACCGGACCCCTGCGGGACTCGAGCTTCGACGTCAACGCGTCGGTGGATGCCGCGGCGACGGGGCCGCCTCCCGGCACGGGGGCATCGTTGTGTGGCTTCGACGTTCGACGCCCGTCGCTGGTCCGCGACGAGTGACCGCCCCGCTTTCCGACCTGCGCCATACCCACTCCTTTTGCCCGCCCCACCGTGGCCGCCGCTGGACTCAGCCTAGCCGATACGCGCAGGTTCACACGCTGTGTTACGCGCAGTGTTACGCGCAGTGTTGCACGTATCCGTGCGGTCCGCGTCGCGGGGTGCGCACCGAGCTGGACGAACCCCGGCCGGCACGGGGCGCCGGTGCACCCATCCGGGGCTCCGGTATGGCTGCGCCGTGGCTGGCCTGTCATCCTCGGGGGATGGCGCGAACGTGGTTGTCGGTGAGGGTGGAGCTGCTCGGCGGGCGCGGGGAGGAGCTGTGGCCGTGGCCGGGCCGGGTCTTCGCGGTCGGTCCGTCGCATACGTTCCTGGACCTCGCGAATGCGATCAACGACGCGTTCGCCCGGTGGGACCGGTCGCACCTGTCGATGTTCACCCTCGCCGATGGACGAGTGGTCACCGACACCGCGACCGGGGACGAGATGGTGGAGTCGCTCGGTGGGCCCATCACCGAGACGGTGGACATCGAGTCGGCCAAGGTCGCCCGGCTGCTGAAGCCCGGGGCGGAGTTTGCGTTCACCTTCGATCTGGGCGATGACTGGACCCACCGCTGTCTGATCGGCGGCGACAAGGTCGACCCCCTGACTGTCCTGGGCATCACGCCCGGAAAACCCCTGCCGTACTGGGGATGGGGTGCCATTCCGGACCAGTACGGGCGCCGGTGGGCCGACGACGACGGGCAGAGCCGAGCACCGCGCAGACCAGCCCAGCCGCATCCGATGCTGCTGCACACGTGGCCCGCACAGGACCAGGTACCCACCCTCGAGGTGGCCGAGCTGCGCGCCGCCATCGCCACAGCAGATGCGGACCGCTTCCTCGCCGCGGTCCGCGGCCGGGACGTCGACGACGTGCTGCACCAGGTGGGTGCCGGTCTGCCGATGGCACTGCAGCAACGACGGAAGCAGGCCGAGCCGGTGACGGTGTCGGTCATCAACCGGCTGACGTGGCGCGCCGGTCCGGGTGACGAGGTGCTGGCGCAGGACCTGCTCGCACATCTGCGCAGCGAGCCGCTGACGGGGCGGGTGGTGCCGGTCGACCTGGAGATGCTCGCTACCGAACGGGAAGGCGATCTCACCATGTCGGCCGGTGGCTACCTCGACCTGCGCACCGGGGAGGTGGTCGACGAGGGCATCACCGATCCGGCGATGGTCGGAGCGGACGCCGCCGTCGACGTGGACGAGGAGCCCGACCGGTGGCTCCGGTTCGACCGCACCGGCTCGCGGGACGGCTGGCGGGACATGGCGGCCTTCGCCCAGCGGTGCCATGATGCGGCGCTGCGGGAGCGACTGGAACGGGCAATCGAGGGCAAGGGTGCCTTCGGCCGGTTCCGGGACGTCGTCCACCAGGAGAGCCTCGCCGAACGATGGTACGCCTACTCCACCGACCGCCAGCTGGGTCGTGCCCGCGAGTTCCTCGCCGACCAGGGCATCCGCGTGGGCTGACCATCAGCCCAGTCCAGCGGGCTCAGGATCCTGTACGGATCCTTGTCACAGGCCGAAATCAACGACCGCGGCAGGCTTCTCCCGTATCCCGGTCGGGGTGACACCTCGGCTGGACGTGTCCTCTGGGTCGGGGTCCGGCCGAGTCCAGCCCAGAACCATCGTCGGCGTGCAGCCGCCGATCAGCAGCGTCGTCAGTGTCATCAGACCGCCGGCATGCGCCAGCGCACCGTTGCCGGCGCCGATGATCACGTCGCCGAAGGTCAGGTAGAAGACCGGGATCATCACCAGCGATTGGGTGACGGTCAGCCCGATCGAGCGCGCGCTGTGGCGCTGTTCCACCCCCCATTCGTCGGGGGTATCCGCGGGCGCGTCGCCCCGGCGGCCCGAGACGATCTGCAGCATGGTCCACAGCGGGAAGAACGCCGCACACACTGGAAGCCACAGCAGCGGCGCCCACCGAACACCGAACGCGCACACGACGCTCACGGCGAACATGAAAACGAACGTCACTGCAAGGCCCACCACCAGGACCCTTCGGCGGTGCCGGGTGCGCCAGCTGGGCAGCATCGTCGACCATCTGCGTTCGTTCGCGAGGAATCTGCGGGTGCGATAGGACTGGTAGCGGCCGATGAGGTTCGGCTCGGTCATCTCGGGTCTCCCCCTGTGTCGTGTCGAGGTCCCTGGGCGTGTGGGCGTGTGCACCAGTACAGCTCGGTGGACGCGCCTCGACCAGGAAGGCCGACGATCTCGCAGATCCGCAGCGCCAGGTCGATGCCGAGCGCCGAGCGTAACTCCACCGCCCGCGCGCACGGTTACCAGCCCCGCTCGCACCATTCGGTGAGGCGCTCAGCGAGGACGACGTCGCCGCGGTCGCCGCTGCGGTCGAGCCCTGAAGTACCGCGGCGCTGCTGGTCTGGGAGAACACCTGGGCCGCGCCGTTCGCGTCGGCCGTGCGCCGGGCCGGTGGCCAGCTGGTGGCCAGTGGCCGCATCCCGGTGCAGGCGCTGCTGGCCGCCATCGAAGCCGACGAAGCGGAAGGAGCGTGACATGCCTCTGGCAGCGAGACGGCGGCGCCGAACAGCCCTGATCGGCCCCGCCCCGGTGGCCCAAACCGCGACCACCGTCGCACGGCGGCGGTGGTCGCACACGGCGTCCGCCGCCGTACCGAACGACGGGAAGACCGCCGGGACCGACGCTGACGCACGGCGCCGAGACCGGCGACGCGCGGTCCGCGCCCGGGCACCTAGTAGCGTGTCGCTGCTTAGTTCTGCCTTGTTTCGTTTAGGTTGGAGGCGGCAGGCTTCCCCTTCCCCTCTGCCGGTCAGGACTGTTGTCAATGCCTTCGCAGAAGAAGC
>NZ_JARJBD010000230.1:0-3088 GCF_029269925.1 Rhodococcus sp. T2V | reverse complement strand
ACAAGATGCGCCCCGTCACGCGGTCCTCGCGTGCACATCGGCGCTCCCCGAACTCCCCGATGATCTCGTTCGGATGCAGCGTGTACGCCGTGGGCATGACGCTGCGGCGGGCACGGTGTTTGTCCACCGTCGTCTCCTCGATGTCGACGAACACGACATCGTTGTGCATCGCCTCTTCAATGGTCATCAGTTCGAGTGCCGTGGTGTTGGGACCTCGAATCACGATTACGAATCACGAGTCCTGAGACCACGCCGTGCGTGTGGTGCGCGAGTGCCTGGTGCGTGACCCGGATCGCTGGCTGCTTTCTGTCGGGACGTCAGGCGACGGACGGTCGCGGTGGCGGAGTGGTCGGCGCCGAATCCGACTGTCCTGGTTCATCGCTCACGTCCACCGACGAGTTGTCGGTGTGCGCCTGCCGTCGGCGCAGTATTCGGCGGGGATGGTGTCGGATATCGGTGGTCTCGCCCAATCGGAGGTGCGGTTAACGAAACGTCGACGGGTGCATCCGACTGGACCGAAGACGGCGGTTTGTGTCAGCCGCACTACTTACCGATATGCACCGCACAATCCGCCGGTCGCTCGTTGGCTCACATTCACGGTTAGTCTGTCCGGTGATGGATACGTCCGAGGAGGCCGCCTGTGCGTCGGCGGCCGTGACTGCGGAAGGCTGGCTGAGTTGGCCATGAACGTTATCAGCGGTGCCGCGCGCGCCGCCAGAAATGCAGTCGGGGTTCTTCGGGACGCAGGAGAGGGCGCCTGGTCCTGGACGAACAGCAAGCTGCGGCAACAGGTGAAAGCACCGGAGGGTGCCGAAGCCGGACTCGCGGGGGAACCCCAGATCAGCACCACGCCCGAGTCGGCGCCGGAGACGCCCGTGAAGGAGGCCGCAGCCGCCAAGGCGCCCGCGAGGAAGGCCGCTGCTGGGGCGAAGACACCTGCGAAGAAGGCCGCTGGTGCCGCGAAGGCACCTGCGAAGAAGGCCGTGGCTGCCAAGGCAACTGCCAAATCGGCGCCGTCCGAGGTGCCGTCGGTGAAGAAGGCCGTCGTCGCGAAGGCACCTGCGAAGAAGGCTTCTGGTGCCGCGAAGGCACCTGCGAGGAAGGCCGTGGCTGCCAAGGCAACTGCCAAATCGGCGCCGTCCGAGGTGCCGTCGGTGAAGAAGGCCGTCGTCGCGAAGGCACCTGCGAAGGAGGCCGCAGCCGCGAAGGCACCTGCGAAGAAGGCTGCTGGTGCCGCGAAGACACCTGCGAAGGAGGCCGCAGCCGCGAAGGCGCCAGCGAGGAAGGCCGTGGCTGCCAAGACAACTGCTAAATCGGCGCCGTCCGAGATGTCGCCGGTGAAGAAGGCTGCTGGTGCCGCGAAGACACCTGCGAAGGAGGCCGCAGCCGCGAAGGCGCCAGCGAGGAAGGCCGTGGCTGCCAAGACAACTGCTAAATCGGCGCCGTCCGAGATGTCGCCGGTGAAGAAGGCTGCTGGTGCCGCGAAGACACCTGCGAAGAAGGCCGCAGCAGCGAAGACACCCGCGAAGAAGGCCGCAGCCGCGAAGACACCCGCGAAGAAGGCCGCTGCCGTCAAGGAAACCGACAAACCGACGCGGTCCGCGAAGAGGGGCGCAAAGGCAACTGGGATTCCTCCCGAACAGTGAACATCCTTCCAGCGAGGCGTTCGGTCCCACTCGGTGTTCATTATTCGGGGAACCTGCCACCCCAGTCGAATCCATGCACCACTGTGACGGGACGGCCGATCACGTGAGGCGGGAAGGCCACAGGCCGCGTCTTCGACCGGATTCCTGCACATCCCCGGCCGGGCGGAGACCGAACCCGGGGGAGCCGGGCCGACCGGTTCAGCGTCCGTTGCGGGTCGGCACGTCGAGATCGCCGGTAATGCGTTCTGGATTGCCCGGGCCGCGTGCCATGTCGAGCGAGCCCACTTCACGCAGGTCGTTGGTGCGGGAGCCGCCCCCGCGCAGGTACGCGCGAGGGCGGCTCGGTACCACCGACCCTATGGTCCGGGATCGGGGTCGGGTGCTTCAGCGGGTCGTCTCCTTCTCGCCGGGGGCAGCGTTGGCCTCGTCTATCTGGTCGGCGGCGGCGGCGTCGGCCGGTTCGCTGCGCTCGTCAACGCCCGCGCGGGTGCGCAGCCGTTGGACGGTCCCCGCGCCCCGTTCGGCGAGGTCGGCGTACAGGTCGACGGCACCCTTGCGGTACTCGTCGTAATTCTTGCGCAGCTCCTCGACGGTGAACGCCTCCCGCACCTGCACCCATCCGGGCAGTTCCGAGGGCAAACCGGCGAGGCGCTGCCGGAAGGCCTCGATCCGCTCCTGCACATCGGTGGGCAGTGACCCGACACGCTCCCGGGCGTCTTCGAACCACCCGGATACCTCGGTGCCGGTGTGCTCGGCGCGCTGGCGCACCTCGGCGACGGCATCGGCAACGGCCTGGACGGCCGCATCGCCGGCACCGACCGTGGCGTACAGCGGCCTCGTTACGTTGTCGATGACCTTGGACTCGCTTGGGGACTCACTCATCTTCGCTCTCCTGTTGTGGGGCTGGACATCAGGTGTCACCTCGGCACCTTGGGCGGCGATTCCTCTTCGGTCGATCGGTGACATGACAGGACGATCTGCCAAAATTCGGCCCGCCGAAAATGGACTGTAGTCGACCCGGACGTGGTGTCAGGCGTACCGGAGACGGCAGGTAACCACGGGTCCGGGTGTGGGGCACGACGGCATCGCGACCGTGGAGTCCGCCGGCGGGTCCGAGGCTGTGGCGCGGGTCGGGCACGAGGAGCCGATCACCCCTTCCGGGACGGATCGCGGGCCGATGGCCCGACCCGACCGCATTGGCCGATTACACCGCGGTTCCCGGAACCGGGCTCGCCCTCACCCCGAGGTCGAATCGAGGTTCGCCGCCCATCTGCGCAGGTTTCAACTGTTGCCGATATGTCCAACAGTAGTTAATAGGTTCTGACATCGTCTGCCTGTGTGAATTGGTGAGGCCGCGGAATACTTGGGACGTCGGTGGTTGCGGTGTGTGTCGGCGGACATGAAAAGCTGCCCATGGGCGGTCACGAAAGTGCCCGGTAGCG
>NZ_JARJBD010000023.1:0-129355 GCF_029269925.1 Rhodococcus sp. T2V | reverse complement strand
GCCGGCCCGGCCGCGGCCTGACCGGCCCAGCGCCGCAACACAACTCCATCCCACCGCAGACGCCCCGCATCCGAGCCCCCACTCGGATGCGGGGCACCCGCCGTGGCCGAACACTGCAGCATCAGACACCGCGGCATCAGGCCCCGCAGCGTCAGAACTCGATGACGGCCTTGCCGCGCACCTGCTGGTCGAACTCCTTGTACGCGGTTTCGGCGTCCTCGATCTTCCAGCGGTCGGTGAACAGCGCGTCGACGTCGATGCCGTGCTGCGCAACGAAGCGGGCGCACTCGCCCATCCCGACGTGGGAGAACGTGTAGGAGCCGATGATCGAGATCTGCTTGATCACGATGTCGGGCGACACGTCGAGTTCGATGTTTCCGCCGAGGCCGACCAGGGCGATGCGGCCCCACGGGCCGAGGCACCGGGTGCCGGCGACGCGTGCGGACGGGGCGCCGGAACTCTCGATCGACACGGTCGCACCGCGGCCGCCGGTGATCTCCCGGATCGCCTCCACCGCATCGGTGGTGCTGGAGTCGACGATGTGGTGCGCACCGAGTTCCCCGGCCCGCGCGAGGCGGTCCGCGGCGATGTCGACGGCGATCACCTCGGCACCGAGGGCGGCGGCGAACTGGATCGCGGATTGGCCGATGGGTCCGAGCCCGAACACGGCGACCGTGTCCCGCCCGGTGACGTCCGCCCGCCGGAGTGCGCCGAAGGCAGTGCCTGTGCCGCAAGCGATTGCGGCGCCCGCCGAGAAGCTGATCTCTTCGGGCATGGGCACCAGGGTCTCCGCCGGGACCACCATGTAGGTGGCGTGACCGCCGTGCGCGGTGGCGCCGTAGATGGTGGCGCCGTGGGTGCACATCTGGGTCCAGCCGGTGCGGCAGAGGTCGCAGAATCCGCAGCCCTTGTAGTGGAACACCATGACGCGGTCACCGACCGTGAACGCACGCGGGTCCACGTTCGGCCCGATCTCGGCGACGACGCCGCACGGTTCGTGACCGGCGATGATCGCCGGATTCTCGCCGAGACCACGCGACGCGAAGTCCTTGAAACCGAGCGCTTTGAGCGCCGCCTCCGGTGGGTCACGGTAGAACTTCAGGTCGCTGCCGCACAGCCCCGACGCCTTGATTTCGACGACCACCTCACCCGGTCCCGGTGTGGGATCGGGGAAGTCGAGGACTTCGAGTTCGCGATTGCCGCGAAAGACTACGCCGCGCATCAGGAGGTCTCCATTCGGTCCATGGCCGGCACGGCGCTCATCGGGTGCCCGCCATCATGGTGGCGATGATCAAGACCGGTTCGCTGGTCCGGTTGCTCCAGATGTGCTTGATGCCGCGATTGACGACCGTGTCGCCCGGCTTCAGCAGGGTCTCACCGGTCTCGGTGACGGCCCACAGTTCACCGGTGAGGACGGTGACGACGTCGATCGTGTCAGTCAGGTGCCAGACGCCGCCGTCCTCGCTGGCGTCGCCGTCGTGCGAGTCGGCGCCGTGGAACGCGTCCAGCGACTCCTTGTAGCCCTCGGCGTCGAACTCCGAGTCCGGCGGGAAGCTGGCGAGGCGGACCACGAGGCCGTTCTTCGGCGGGTCGATGACGGGGTCGGCGCCCAGGGTCGACGGGGCCAGTACGTCGACGGGCAGACTGTCGAACTGCCAGACGTCCATGACGGTGAAGCCCGGCTGGGCGGTGCGGGTGGTGGTGTTGCCGTCCGAGATGAAGGTCGACTTACCGTCGGCGTCGAGGCCGGTCAGCACGACGCGGGCCTGGGCGTTGAGGTGTTCTCCGCTCATCGTTCACTCCTTGTGGTGGGGCTGGTGTGGGTGTCGTTCGGGGTCAGACGTGCAATAGGGTCGCGAAGTCGGACGCGGGCTGGTCGAGGTCGCCGCCCTGGATGGCCTGCAGCAGGGCTTCGCTGGACTCGGTGCCCATCGCGGTCACCGTCAGGTCCCGGAACTTCGCGTCCAGGTCCTGCTGCGACATCGGGTTCTCGGCGGTGCCTGTGGGGTTGTCGACGAACAGACTCTCGCTGGTGCCGTCGGTGTAGGTGACGGTGATGTCGCCGACCCAGCGACCGGGGTACGTGGTGTCCAGTTCCGGTTTCACTTCGATCTTCACCTTCTGGGCGAGGGCGGCGACGTCGCTGCCCTCGCCGAGGTCGAGGCGGCCGGCCATGTAAGCGTTGTGGGTCGAGAATCCGTTGCCCTTGCCGAGGATCGACAGTGCGAACTGGAACGGCAGGCTGTACTGCAGGTGCTCGATGATCTTCGGCGCGTAGGCGTTGGCGTTCTTGTTGCCGATCACCACGTCGCCGCCGGTCTGGATGCCCAGCAGCACCGAGTCGACGTCCGCGACGCGGGCCGAGAGTTGGCGGGCGCCGTCGATGTAGGCGTGGTTGATGCCGCAGCAGCAGTACGGCTTGATCCACACGCGTGTGATCTCGAACGTCTTGTCGAGGCCGAACGTGGCCGCGGCGTCGTCGGCGACCGGGCGTCCGACGAATGTGCGATAGAAGCCTTTCCCGCCGGTGAGGAACGTCGTCGGACCGGTGATGCCCGCGGCCGCCATCTCGGCGGCGCGGATCCCGTTGCGGGTGCCGATGCCGGAGTGGATGCGTTTGATCGAGCCACCGGACGACGTGTACTCGGTGGTGCCCGACGCGTGGCTGAGGGCGATGGCGAGGGCATGCACGGTCGTCTCGACGTCGAAGCCGCGCATCTTCGCGACGACGGCCGCCGCGCCGAAGTTCGACAGCAACCCGTGCGGGTGGAAGCCGCGTTCGAGCAGTTCGGGTGCGGCGAGGTTGCCGATGCGGGTGTACACCTCGTAACCGGCGACGATGCCGGTGATCACCTCGCGCATCGTGGCGCCGAGTTCCTCGCCGACCGCGAGTGCGGCGGAGACGACGGTGCTGCCCGGGTGCGACGAACTGGCGCGGTGGGCGTCGTCGTATTCGAAGCCGTGGCCGAAGGAGGCGTTGACGAATGCCGCGTCCGCGGCGCTCATCTCGTCGCCTGTCGCGGCGACGTGTGCTTTGCCCGGAACGTGCGCTGCGCGCGTCAGCTCGAGCAGTGCCTTGCTCCAGGGCAGCGACGCACTACCGACCTGGAGGGCGAGCTGGTCCTGCATCAGGCGTCGCGCACCGGCGAGCGCGTCGGCGGGGATGGAGTCGAAGGTCAGATCCGTGACGAGCCGGGCGGCAGCTTCTTCGACGGGAGGGATGTTGCCCATGTGTGTTGCCTTTCGGTAGATCTGGGTCAGGAGAGCGAACCGAGCAGGCCGCCCGGGATTCCGTAGGACTTGAGCTCGACGTAGGCGTCGAAGCCCTCGAGGCCCGCCTCGCGGCCGATGCCACTGTTCTTGAAGCCGCCCATCGGGGCGCTGAAGCCCGCCGGGTTTCCGTTGACTTCGATTGTGCCGGTGCGGATGTGACGTGCCACCGCCAGCGCGTGTTCGGGGTCGGCGGCGAACACCGATCCGTTGAGGCCGTACTCCGAGTTGTTGGCGATGTCGATCGCCTCGGCCTCGGTGTCGAACGTGTGCACCGTGAGAACCGGGCCGAAGATCTCCTCCTGCGCGATCTTCGCGGCAGGGTCGACGTCGGTGAAGATCGTGGGCTCGACGTACCAGCCGCGGTCGAGACCGTCGGGGCGTCCGCCGCCCACCAGCAGGGAGGCACCGGATCCCTTGGCGTCGTCGATGTAGCCCTCGACGCGGGACCGCTGATTGGCGCTGACCATCGGGCCGATCTCCGTGGCGGGGTCGAACGGGTCGCCGACGGGCATCGACTCGATGAGGTCCACCAGCCGGTCGTGGAGTTCGTCGCGCCGCGAGCGCGCCACCACGATCCGGGTCTTGTTGCTGCACACCTGACCGCTGTTGCGCAGCGAGACCGCGCGGATGGCGGCGACTGCGGCGTCGAGGTCGGCGTCGTCGAGCAGGACTGCGGCGGACTTGCCGCCGAGTTCGAGGGTCACGCGGCGCAGGTCCTGGCCGCAGAGCGAGGCGATCCGGCGGCCCGCGGCCGTCGATCCGGTGAAGGAGACCTTGTCGATGCCGCGGTGGCGCACGAGGTATTCGCTGGCCTCGCGCTGCGCGGGGACGATGTTCACGACGCCGGCGGGGAGGCCGATCTTGTCGAGGATGTCGGCGAGCAGGTACGCGTCGAGCGGGGTCTCGGGGGAGGGTTTGATGACCATGGTGCAGCCCGCCAGCAGCGCCGGGGCGAGTTTGATCATGGTGATGAGCAGCGGGGCGTTCCACGGCACGATGCCTGCGACGACCCCGACCGGTTCGCGAGTCACCAGCGCGCTGCCCGTTGCGGACGACCGGGTGTCGGTCCACGGGTAGGCGTGGGCGAGGTCCAGGAAGGAGTCCAGGAGCAGGCGCGGTCCGATGGACTGCATCTTCGTGGACAGGGTGATCGGGCATCCCATCTCGGCGCTGACGAGTCTGGCGGCGTCGGCCTCGCGCGCGGCGAGTTCCGCGCTGAGCTTCCGCAGGACCGCAATCCGCTCGTCG
Source organism: Rhodococcus sp. T2V (assembly GCF_029269925.1). Taxonomy (NCBI): domain Bacteria; kingdom Bacillati; phylum Actinomycetota; class Actinomycetes; order Mycobacteriales; family Nocardiaceae; genus Rhodococcus; species Rhodococcus sp. T2V. The sequence continues at coordinate 124,834 of NZ_JARJBD010000023.1, read as the reverse complement.
AGTGCCATCCGGGGCCAGGGCCCCTTGTCGAACGCCTCGCGTGCCGCGTTCACCGCCGCGTCGGTGTCTTCTTCGACGCCTTCCGGAACCTGCGCGACGAGCTCTTCGGTGGCCGGCGAGATCACGTCGAAGGTGCGCGCGGTGGCCGGCTGCACCCACCGTCCGCCGATGAACAGCTTGTCGTACTGTCCCTGCCAAATTTCTGTCTGCACACTCACGGTGCTGCTCCTTCTTTGGTCGATAAGGGGGTGGAAGTGGTCCGGATCGCAGGCGGGACCGAAGTGTCCGGCCCGGTGGGCGGAGTCTTCTGCTCGATATGTGAGCATGCACCATGCAAAGTATATAATGTTGCATAGCTCCAGGGAAGTGCCTTGCCGTGATCCACCCGACTGGGAGTTGCCTCGGTGGGGTACCCCGATCCGGTGGGGCTTGACCCCGGCGTGAACTATATATAATGTTTTGTTGAGACGAAGGCGAGGCAACATGCAGCACAAGCCGCTCGACGGTATTCGGATCCTCGAGATCGGGGGATACATCGCGCTCCCGTTCGGGACGTCGATGCTGTGCGCCCTCGGCGCCGAGGTGGTCAAAGTCGAGCGCCCGGTGGTCGGAGAAGATTTCCGGCGCCATCAGAACGACGCCAGCCCCTACTTCCGGCAGTACAACACCGGCAAGCGCAGTCTGTCGGTCGACCTGAAGTCGGAAGAGGGCGTCGCGCTGGTCAAGGCGCTGGTGCCGCACTTCGACGTGGTGCTCGAGAACCTGCGCCCGGGCAAGGTGGCCGCCATGGGGCTCGGCCCCGAGGACTGCCGCGCACTTCGACCCGACATCGTGTACGGGTCCGTCACCGGATTCGGCGCCGGTGGTCCGCTGGCAAACCGTCCCGCCTACGACACGATCGGCCACGCCTTCGGCGGTCTGTACTCGCTGTTCAGCGACGGCGACCACCCGCAGCTGGCCGGTGGCCTGAGCGCGGACCTCGTCACCGGTCTGAGCACCGCGACCGGTGTTCTCGCGGCCCTCGTCGGGCGGCTGAAGACGGGTCAGCCGCAGCGGATGGAGACGTCGATCATGGAGGCCGTCAGCGCACTGACCATCGACGGCATCACGCAGTCCTTCGAGCTCGGCAGCAACCCCGCCCGCACGAGCCGGCATCCGCAGGCGCAGAACTTCTGCGTCCCGACGTCGACCGGCGAGTACCTGGCCGTCCACCTGTCGTCCTCGCAGAAGTTCTGGCGGTCGCTGTGCCGCGCGATGGACCGCATGGACCTGGCCGAGGACCCCCGGTTCGCCGAGTACCGCCCGCGGGAGTCGAACTACTTCGAGCTGGTGCCGATCGTCGAGGCGGAGTTCGCCACGAAGTCGAAGGACCACTGGGAGAAGGTCCTCACCGAGGCCGACGTGCCGTTCGCACCGGTCCTGTCGATGACCGGTTACCTCGAGCACGAGCAGGTCGAGCACCTGGACCTGGTCGAGTGGCAACCCGACGGCCTGGCCCTGATCCGGCCGCCGTGGACGTTCGACGGCGAGCGCCCGGACCGCGGTGACCGTGCTCCCAAGGTCGGCGCCGACACCCGTTCGGTCGCGGGCGAGGTGCTCCCCGCCGAGAAGATCGACGAGCTGCTCGCGTCCGGCGTCCTCTACGCCGACGAGTCCTGACCCGCTACTTCCCATACCCGCTACTTCCCGTACTCACTGTTTCCCGTACTCACTACTGAGGAGAGTTCATGAATCCGTACCGTTCCATGCTGTTCGTGCCCGGTCACAAGCCTTCCTGGGCCGACAAGGGGCTGGCCTCCGGCGCCGACGCCCTGATCCTCGACCTGGAGGACTCGGTTCCCGTCGCGGACAAGGACGAGGCACGTGGCGTCACCGCCGCCACCATCGACCGTTTGCACGCCGAGGGTGTTCGCGCCGACGTGTGGGTGCGGCCCAATGCGTTCGTGACCGGGATCCAGGGCAGTGACCTCGAGGCGGTGATCCGGCCGGGGCTGACCGGTCTGTTCCTGCCCAAGGTCTTCGACGCCGAGGAACTCGTGCGGATCGACGCCGTGGTGTCGCACATCGAGGCCCGGCAGGGGCTCGAGGCGGGCAGCGTGGGACTCATCGTGAGCTACGAGACCGCGGTCTCGATGGCGCATTGCGAAGAGATCGCCGCAGCCACCCCGCGGATCTCCAGCCTGCTGGGCGCCACCGGTCCGAGCGCGGACGTGGGACGCGAACTGGGCTTCGAATTCACCCCGGCCGGCCTGGAGACGCTGTACCTGCGGAGTCGACTCGTCCTCGCCGCCCGCGCAGCGGGCCTGCACCATCCCGTCGCCGGCGTGTGGCAGGACATCAAGGACCTCGACGGTGCCCGTCAGTTCTGCCTGGACAACAAGCAGCTCGGCTACCGCGGCATGGTGTGCATCCACCCGTCGCACATCGCCATCGCCAACGACGTGTTCACGCCGTCCCCCGAGCAGGTCGACTTCTACCGCCGCATGATCGAGGCGTTCAAGGTGGCCGAGGCCGCCGGTAGCGCGGCCGTCGACTTCGAGGGCCAGCACATCGACATCGCCCATGTGAAGACCGCCGAGGGCATCATCGCGCAGGCCGAAGCCATCATGGCCCACGCCTGATCCGTCCCGCACCGATCGCGGCGAAGCCTCGCATCCGGCGGGATGCGAGGCTTCGCCCCGAGAATTGTCCACCTACTTGAGTGTCTGTCCGGCGTCGACCTTGAGTTCGAGGCCGGTCACATAGCGTGCCTCGTCCGACGCGAGGAATGCGACCGCGTTGGCGATGTCCTCGGGTTCCACCCACGGAACGTCCATGACGGGGATGGTGGCGAACCGGTCCGCCACGCTGTCGGGGGTGCGCTCCGCCTCGGGAATGTCGGGCGCGAACAGCGCGTACGTGGGCGCATTGTGGATCAGCTTCGTGTTGACCGATGTCGGCGCGACGCAGTTGACCCGGATCCCGAACGGGGCCAACTCCAGCGCCTGCGACTTCATCAGTCCGACGACGCCGTGCTTGGCGGCGACGTACGGCGACAAGTTCTGCATCCCCTTGATCGCCATGGTCGAACTGGTGAAGATCAGCGACCCGCCGGTTCCCTGGCGCTTGAGAATCGGGATCGCGGCCTTGGCGGTGTGCCACACGCCCTTGAGGACGACGTCCTGCGTGACCTGCCATTCGAGGTCGGAGACCTCCTCGCTGAGCCCGTACGACCAGATCCCCGCATTGGCGACGACGATGTCCAGCCGGCCCAGCTGCCGCACACCTTCGTCGAGCGCATGCTTCAGGGCGTCGTAGTCACGCACGTCGACCTGGGCGGTGACGACGTTGCGGCCCAGCGCCTTCACGCCCCGCTCGGTCTCTTCGAGGTCCGCCGGTGTCGACGGCGGAGCCACGTTGGTCTCGACGGGTGCGGCGACGTCGACGGCGATGATGTCGGCTCCGTCCCGTGCCAGGCGAAGCGCTTCCGCCCGCCCCTGACCGCGCGCCGCCCCCGTGACGAATGCGACCTTTCCTTCGAGTCTCGGCATCTGCCTGTCCCTTCTCGTGTCCTGAATGGGTTGTCGGTTGTTCAGTGCTTCGGCGGTGTCCCGAGGACCAGGCCGTAGGCGCGACGGCTCAGATCGCCGGACATGTCGACCGTGATGGATTTGTCCTGGGTGAACTCCGTGAGTGCGTCCGGGCCGAGCTCTCGACCGATCCCGCTCTGTTTGTAGCCGCCGAACGGGAGGTGCTGAGACATGTTGTGCCAGTCGTTGATCCACACCGATCCGGCCTCGAGTCGGTCGGCGACGTCCAGTGCGCGCTGGTTGTCCCGGCTCCAGACGCCGGCGGCCAGGCCGTATTCGGTGTCGTTCGCGATCTTGACGGCCTCGTCCACCGAGTCGTAGGCGATGATCGACAGCACCGGTCCGAAGATCTCTTCGCGCGCGATGCGCATGTCGTTGGTGACGCCGGTGAACACCGTCGGTTGAACCCAGAAGCCGCGGTCGAACTCGGGACCCGCAGGTGTTCCGCCGCCGTGGACGAGCCGGGCTCCTTCGGTCTTGCCGCTCTCGATGTAGCCGAGGATGCGTTCGCGCTGCGCCGCATTCATCACGGCGCCGACGTCGGTCGACGGATCCAGGGGGTCACCGATTTTCAGCGTTTCCAACCGCGCGACGAGACTGTCGACGAACTCGTCGTGAATCGAGGCCGGGAGGAGCAGCCGGGTGCCGGACTCGCAGGCCTGACCGGCGTGTAGAACGAACCCGTAGATGGTGCCGTCGACGGCGAGGTCGACGTCGGCGTCGTCGAGGACGAGGTTCGGTCCTTTGCCGCCGGGTTCCAACAGCACGCGCTTGATCGTCTCGGATGCGTTGGCCATCACCCGGCGGCCGGTGGCGGTCGAGCCGGTGAAGGACACGAGCCGCACATCGGGATGCTTGACAAGGTGCTCACCGACGGTCGGACCGTCGCCGATCACGACGTTGAGCACACCGTCGGGGAGGCCCGCGTCGCGCAGTATCGCCGCCAGTTCGAGGGCGAAACTCGGAGTCTTCTCGTCCACTTTCAGGACGACGCTGTTGCCGGCCGCCAACGCGGGGATCGACTTCCACACGGCGATGCTCGCCGGGAAGTTCCACGGACAGATTCCGGCGCACACTCCGACCGGTTCCTTCTTGACGAGCCCGCTGTGCAGTACCTGGCCGGTAATCGGTGCCGGCCGTACCCATTCGAACGTGCGGGTCAGCTCGGCGTAGTACTGCAGGTGCATCTGCGGAAATCCCACGGCGATCGCGAGCGCCGATCGGATCGGCATTCCGGTCTCGCGGGAGCTGATCGTCGCGATCTCCTCCATCCGGGCGGCGAGAGCGGTTGCGGCCCTATCCAGTACGGCGGCCCGCTCGACCGGCGGTGTCCGGCGCCAGGAACCCTCCTCGTACGCGCGTCGCGCGGCAGCGACCGCGGTATCGACGTGATCCGTCGTCGCCTTCGCCGCGGTCGCCGTGATGTCCTCGGTGGCCGGATTCACGATCTCGTAGCACTCCGCAGTGTCGACCCACCCGCCGTCGATGAACATCCGATAGTGCGGAATCCCGTTCTTCGTCACCGTGGGGCCTTCGTCTCGCATGCGCACACTCCGTTCTCGACTCCCGATCTGGTGGGTCCGAGATTTGCCCGGAGGCGACACGGGCGGAAGTAGCTTTCTCGGCCACCGAGAAGCAAAGAGTGAGGCCGGTCTCAGTTCGTCGCCGCTGCGATCCCGTTCACAACAATAGATATTGGTGATACACAATCACCGGCGGCTGACACCGCCCGAGCCGAGTCCGCCCGAGCCCCTGGGGATCCCAGGAGCTCGGGCGGATTTGATCGGGCCGGTGCTATCAGTTCTCGCCGGCGCGAGCTGCGAGGTTCTCCCGGAAGAACGGGGTCGCCTCCGCCACGGCGTGGTCGACGTACTTCGGCACGTCGTAGAAGTCCATGTGGGCGCCGCCGTCGACGACCACCAGCTTCTTGGGGCTGCGGACCCGGCTGTGCAGTTCGGTGGACATCCACAGCGAACCGGCTTCACTACCGGCGACGATCAGCAGCGGTGCCGTGAACAGGTCCTCGACCAGGTGGAACGCGTCGAACGTGAAGATCCGCGAGATGCTCTTGGTGAACAGCTGCTTGTTCTTCGCGTTCGGGTGCTGAGCGCGCGGGGTGAGGTAGTAGTCGTGCGCCTCGACCAGGTCGCGCGGAGTGCTCTCGTCCGGCTGTTCCGGAACGTACGGGATGTACGCCGGGTCGGCGCCCTGGGCCTCGGCGGTCCGCTGCTGCGCGACGGCCTGCAGTGTGGGCACCGCGGCCGCGTCGGAATCGGTTCCGTACCACCCGCGTCGGAACGAGGTGCCGATGTTCACGGCGCTGACGGTGGTGACGGCCTTGATCCGGTAGTCGGTCAGGGCCGCGTTCACGGCGTATCCACCGCCGGCGCAGACACCGAGAACACCGATCCGCTCGGCGTCCACGTAGTCCAGGCTCTGCAGGAAGTCGACGGCCGCGCGCACGTCCTCGACTCGCGCTGCCGGGTCCTCGAGGTGGTGGGGTTCGCCGCCGCTCTCACCCTGGAATGACGCGTCGTAGGCGAGTGCGACGAAGCCTTCCTCGGCCAGCTTCGCGGCGTACAGACCCGCGGTCTGCTCCTTCACACCGCCGCCGGGGTGCACGGTGACGACCGCCGCGTAGCTACTCTGCGGATCGAAGTTGTCGGGCAGAAACAGGTTGCCGGCCATGGCGATCGGGCCGTTGGGGAAGGTGATGCTGTCCATTACTGTGTCTCTTTCTGATGGGGTTGTGCTGTTTGGTCAGAGGTTGGTGTCGTAGAACGGGATCAGGGCGTCGAGGGCGACCTTGACGGGCTCGGGCTGGTCGTAGAGGTCGTAGTGGGAGAAGCCTTGGGCGACGACGAGTTGCTTCTTCTCGGAGCGGGCGCGGCGGTAGATTTCGAGGCCGTCGCGGTAGGAGCCGAAGGCGCCGGGCTTGTCGCCGACGACGACGCACAGCGGCTGGGTGAGGAGTACTTCGGCGTGGGTGAAGGCGTCCCACCCGTATCCCGCTGCCCGTCGTGAGATCAGGCTGCGGGTGGCGCCGTTCGGCTTCTCCCCGCGGGGTGTCTTGTAGTACTCGGTGGCCTCGACGACGTCGAGTCCCGCCCCGGCCGCCGCGTCCACGGTGGGCGGCAGCAGGTTCTCGACGTTCGGTTCGGCGCCGCGGGCCTCGGCGGTGCGCTGCGCGGCGATCGCGTCCAATGTCGCGATCGGGTCGTAGGCACTGAACGCCTCGTGCAGCAGGTGGCCGAAGTTGACGCCGACGACGCTGCCGACGACCTTGATGCGACGGTCGGTCTTCGCCGCGCTGATCGAGTATCCGCCGCCGCCGCAGATGCCGAGTACGCCGATGCGGTCGGCGTCGACGTAGGGGAGGGTGACGAGGTGGTCGACGACGTAGCCGAAGTCCTCGACTCGTTGCGCCGGGTCTTCGATGAATCGGGGTTCGCCGCCGCTGGCGCCCTGGTAGCTGGCGTCGAATGCGATGACGACGTAGCCGGCGTCGGCGAGGGCGGTGCCGTACACATTGCCGGACGTCTGCTCCTTGCAGCTGCCGATCGGGTGTGCGCTGATGATGGCCGGGTATTTGTTCGTGTTGTCGAATCCTGGCGGGAAGTAGATGTCTGCCGCGATGTCCCAGTACGGGGTCGTGATGCTGACGGTCTCGATCCTCTCTGTGGTCATGAACTGATTTCCCTTCGTCGTCCGCCGGAGCCCTACGGTCTGAATCTCACTGCGTCGTGGACGCTCAATGTCACTGCGTCGCGGACGCTCGATGTCACTGCGTCGTGGACGATGTCCTCGACCCGCACTCATCACTCTGCTGCGATCCGCGGGGCCGTACCAGAGGCCGGTTATCGGGGGTACCGGCAGCCTCTCCCACGGGCCGCCGGAGGTCCCTAGGCTGCAGGTATGGAGATCGCCAAGGAGATCAAGGACTTCCTGACGACCCGTCGCGCACGCATCACGCCCGACCAGGTGGGCCTGCCCGCCGGCGGCCGGCGTCGGGTCGCCGGGCTACGTCGCGAGGAGGTCGCACTGCTCGCCGGAGTGAGTGCGGAGTACTACGTACAGATCGAACGCGGCGGTGTGTCGGGTGTGTCCGACGAGGTGCTGGACGCCATCGCGACCGCGCTGCGACTCGACGACGAGGAGACGAAGCACCTGTTCACCCTCGTCCGCGCCGCGGCCACGAAGCCGCGCAGGCGTAAGCCCGCCAAGGCGCGCGTCGAGATGCCGGAGCCGGTCCAGGCGCTCGTCGATGCGATGATCACCGCTCCCGCCGTCGTGCAGAACGGTCACCTCGACATCGTCGGCGCCAATGCGCTCGGTCGCGCGCTGTACGCGGACGTGTACGACCGCGTGGACGGCGCGCCCAACCTGGCCCGGTTCATCTTCCTCGACCGCCGCGCCGACGAGACGTTCCCCGACTGGAACAACGCGGCCGACGACGCTGTCGCGATGCTGCGGGTGGAGGCGGCGCGGTCGCCGTATTCGGCGGCGGTCACCGGTCTCGTCGGCGAGCTCGCCACCCGCAGCGACGAGTTCCGCACTCGCTGGGCGGCACACGACATCAAGGCGCACCGGCGCGGAACGAAGCGGTTCCATCATCCGGTCGTCGGCGACCTGACGCTGCGTTTCGAGGCGCTCGAGGTGGCCGGCGCGACCGGCCTCACCCTGTACGGATTCACCGCGGCGCCGGATTCCTCCTCAGAGGAGGCTCTCCGCCTGCTGTCCAGCTGGATCGCCACCGACAGCTCGGCACATCAGCATTCATGACATTCGTGAAGCAGGGCAACGGCGAGTTCAGGATTCGCTCGGCGACGCGTCCCTGGTGAGGGTCACGGCCACCGCGAGAAGTATGAGGACCAGTGCGAGGACGACGGCGTAGGACGGCAGCCAGTACGCCGCGACGGCGGCCGATCCGAGCACGGCGGCGCCGACGGCGCGCGGAACCCAGCCGGTGTGGGTGGTGAGCCGGAAGTAGATTGCGTGCGAGAGCAGGTAGATCGCCGGACCCGCGAGCATCAGCACGCCGCCGACCCCCGCCCGGTCGTCGCCGGCGTGGGCGAGCACCAACTCGCTGCCCGCGGCGAACATGACGAGTCCGGTGACGACGCCGTAGATCACGTTGATCCCGATGTGCACGGATCGGATGGGGTTCTCGGTGGCGGCGATATGACTTTCCACGAGCTGTTCGGCGCGCCCGAAGTAGACGGCCCACAGGCAGACGAGCGCGACGAAGCACCCCGCCGCCAGCGCGAGCGTCAGTGCGTCGGGATGATGGGCGGCAATCACGCGTCCCAGGGTCAGGACCGTCTCGCCCAGCAGGATGATGAGGAACAGTCGCATCCGCTCGAGCATGTGCTCGGCGTCGAACGGAAGTTGCTGCGTCTGCGTGCGTCCGCCCGGCAGCGGGTGCGCGCTCCAGGTGCCGACGAGATCGACGAGCGCGGCCACCGCCCACAGCCACAGGCGCCATTCCGGGTCGAGTGCGGCGCCGGCCACCCAGAACGGCGCCGAGACCGCGAACCAGATCAGCACGTGCAGGAAGTGTGTGCGGAGTCTGGGCGTCGGGGCGGTGGCCGCCGCGTAGACGGCGGGGCCGATCAGTGCCAGCAGCATGGGAACGACGAAGAGCCAGGGACTTTCGTCGAAGGCGTGCCCGATGCCCGCGTTCATGAACAGGCCGAGGCCCATCACTGTGATCGTCACGGCCCGGGTGGCCGTGCGTTCGATGTCGAGGAGCGTGACCTCGAACGTGGTGAACGCCCAGACCCCGCACACCGCAACGAGTGCCACAAGGGTTTCGGCGGCGCCGTGCCAGGTCAGGTGGTCGACGAGATGGTGTGTGAGCTGACCGATCGCCAGCACGAACACCAGGTCGAAGAACAGCTCGAGCGGCGAGACCTCGCGGTGGGTGCTGCGTGCTTGCCTGACCATCTTGGATTCCTCCTCGGCGCCCGAATCCTATCCGGCGGCGTCGAGGCGGACGGTCGTTTCCGCGGCGGTCTTCGCGACCATCGGTTCCAGCGCGGCGGGCTGGCTGCGGTACTTGGCCTTGTACGCGGCCTCGACCGCGGCGTTCGTCGCGGGGTCGTTGGCCAGGTGCAGGGTCACGTCGGTCTCGACGCCGTCGGCGCTGATCCGGGCGGTGTTGTTCCGCATCGCGTTGCGGTACCAGCCGCCGTCCGGGCCGAACGCGGACCGGACGTAGAGGTCGTCGGCGACGCGCACGACCCAGATCGGTATCCAGCGGCGCAGGGAGCCGTCGCGCCGGTAGCTGCTGATGTGCACTTCCTCGGTGTGGCCGAGTGCGTCGAGTTGGTCGCTGTGCCATGCCATGTCGTCATCTCCTGTTGTCGGCGATCTCCGTGATCAGAGGCTAAGGCGGTTTCGGCGCGGGAAGGAGAGGCTGCTGATACCCCTGTAGCCAGGGTCTCCCACGAGACTGCGGCGGCCGGCAGGGTGAGGTGGGTCCGGCCTTGACAGAACCCGATCCACGGATAATGTATTATATTGTCACTTGAACTCACGGAGGCATGTCCATGCAGCACAAGCCGCTCGACGGGATCCGCATCCTGGAGATCGGGGGTTACATCGCCCTTCCGTTCGCCACGTCGATCCTGTGCGCTCTCGGCGCAGAGGTCGTGAAGGTGGAGAAGCCCGTCGTCGGGGAGGACTTCCGTCGCCACCAGAACGACGGCAGCCCCTACTTCCGCCAGTACAACACCGGAAAGCGGAGCCTGTCGATCGACCTCAAGCGTCCTGAAGGCGTCGCGCTGGTCAAGGCCCTCGTGCCGCACTTCGACGTGGTCCTCGAGAACCTGCGGCCAGGCAAGCTGGCGGCGCTGGGCCTCGGACCCGACGAGTGCCGCGCGCTGCGACCCGACCTCGTCTACGGGTCGGTGACCGGGTTCGGCTCGGGTGGTCCGCTGGCGAGCCGCCCCGCCTACGACACGATCGGGCACGCGTTCGGCGGTCTCTACTCCCTGTTCGGCGACGACGCCCGGCCCCAGCTGGCCGGCGGGCTCAGCGCGGACCTGATCACCGGACTGAGTACGGCCACCGGCGTCCTCGCGGCGCTCGTCGGACGGCTGCGCACCGGCTCGCCGCAACACGTGGAGACGTCGATCATGGAGGCCGTCAGCGTTCTGGCGACGGACGGGATCACGCAGTCCTTCGAATTGGGATACGACCCGAGCAGGCAGAGTAGGCATCCGCAGGCGCAGAACTTCTGCGTCAAGACCGCCACCGGCGAGTATCTGGCGGTCCACCTGTCGTCCTCGCAGAAATTCTGGCGCTCGCTGTGCACGGCGATGAACCGGATGGATCTCACCGAGGATCCCCGCTTCGCCGAGTACCGCCCCCGGGAGTCCAACTACCACGAGCTGGCCAAGATCGTCGAAGCCGAGTTCGAGCAGCAGTCGCTGCAGCACTGGGAGGATGCCCTCTCCGCTGCGGACGTGCCGTTCGCCCCGGTGCTGTCGATGACCGGATTCGTCGAGCACGAGCAGGTGGAATGGCTCGAACTGGTCGAACGGCAGCAGGACGGGCTGGCGCTCATCCGCCCGCCGTGGCGGTTCGCCGGCGAGCGCCCCGATCGGGCGGGCACCGCGCCGCGGGTCGGCGCCGACAGCCGCGACGTCGCCTCGGAGGTGTACTCCGCCGAGCAGATCGACGACCTGGTGCAGGCGGACGTTCTGTTCGTCGAACCCTGAGCCTGATCGGTGCCCCGACCCCGGACGCACATATTCCGTATTCGAACAACGATGGGTGAGTAATCGATGACTGCCGATGTATCGACCGAAGGGATCGCGGTGGGTCCCGTCGACGATGAGTCCGCCGTGCTGGAGAACCTGCTGGCGACACGGTGGAGTTGCCGCGCGTTCGAGCCGCGCGAGGTTCCGCGCCCGCTCATCGAGCGAATGTTCACGCTGGCGCAGCGGTCCGCGTCGTGGTGCAACACACAGCCCTGGCAGGTCATCGTGACCAGCGGTGCGGGAACCGAGCGATTCCGCGACGGTCTCGCGGAGTACGCGAGTGGGCACGGTGCCGCCTTCGAATTCGATCCGCCTGCGGAGTACCGCGGGGTCTACCGCGACCGGCGCCGGGCGAGCGGGTGGCAGCTGTATCAGGCCGTGGGAGTCGAACGCGGTGACCGCGCCGCGTCCGCACGCCAGTCGTTCGAGAACTTCCGACTGTTCGGCGCCCCGCACGTCGCGATCATCACGACCGACGCCGAGCAGGGCGTGTACGGCGCGGTGGATTCCGGGCTCTACCTCGGCACCCTCCTGCTCGCGGCGCGGAGCCTGGGGATCGCCACGATCCCGCAGGCCGCTCTGGCGAGCCAGTCTCCCTTCATCCGTGAGCATTTCGGTATCTCGGACGACCGCAAGATTCTGGTGGGGATTTCCTTCGGCTACGCCGACCTCGACCACCCGGCGAACAGCTACCGGACCGCACGCGCGACGCTCGACGAGGTCGTGAACTGGCAGGACCGGTAGCGCCCTATTCGGTTGCCGTGGAAGGTGTATCGGTCGCAGTCATGATCGCGAGCAGTCGCAGAGCCTGCTCGGACGGTGACTGCGGTTCCGCGGTGTACCCGACGAGAGACAGTCCGTCCGCGCCGGTGATGTCGAAGACGTTGTAGGTCAGCGACAGGTCGCCGACGTCCGGATGCCGGAACTGTTTGACGCCGTGCCGATGCGCCTTCACGTTGTGGGCGGCCCACCGGGTGCGGAATTCTTCGCTCCCAGTGGCGAGTTCGCCGACGAGTCCGGTGACGACAGTCGAGCGGGGTGAGTGTGCGGCCTCCACCCGCAGCAGGGCCACGGCGTCGTCGGCCGCGGTGTTCCACTCCGGGAACACGTCGTCGGCGTGCGGGTCGAAGAAGATGAACCGGACGAGGTTGGGCACTCCCGTCGCCCGCGCGAAGACCGGCGCGTACAGCGTGTGGCCGAGCGGATTGGCGGCGACGATGTCGAGGTGCCCGTTCAGCACGACCGCCGGCGAGTCGACCATGCCGTCGATCAGTGCCTGCACGCCGTCGGGGATCTTCCGGTCGGCCCGCCGCGGGGCCCGCGCGGCGCCCGTCGTGGTGCCGGCGGCCCGCACGAGGTCGAACAGGTGCGCCGCTTCTTCCTCGGTGAGCCGCAGTGCCCGGGCGACGGCGTGCAGCACGTCGTCGGAGACTCCGGCGACGTTCCCGCGTTCGATCTGGGTGTAGTACTCGATGCTGACACCGGCCAACTGGGCGACCTCTTCACGCCGCAGGCCCGGCACCCGACGTCGCCGGCCGGGCGGCAGGCCTACCTGCTCGGGAGTGATCTTCGCCCGCCGGGTCATCAAGAACTCTTTGAGGTCCTTGCCGATGTCCATGGATCCACAGTAGGAACATGGCCCGGGCGCCGGGAAGGGTCAGTTGCCCGGCGTCAGCGGCAGGAGCAGGGAGGCGACGACGTCGTCCACCTTGTCCAGGTACAGCACGTCGTGAATCATCGTGTCGACCACCTGCTCGTCCAGCGGATGCACCGAGTACGGCACGCACTTGCGGAACTTGTCGACGAAGTCCTGCTCGGCGAACGGGTTGTTCGGGTGCCCCTTGACGTAGACGTGTTCGGTGGTGATCGTGCGGCCGTCACGCAGCGTGGTGGTCAGGCGTGCGCCCCAGTCCGACACGGACGGGTCCTCGGCGGCGGAAATCCTCGACATCAGGTCCCGGACGTCCCGACGTTGCCGTGCCTCGTCCGTGTAGGACTGCACGAAGACACTCTTGTCGATCGCGGCGGTCGCGACGGCGTACGGGAGGCTGAACTGACATTCGGGGACCGTCCGCGGGTGCCACTTCACGTCGGTCGGCTCGCACACGGCGCGCCAGCCGGAGGTGGAGACGTCGATGTGGACGGTGGCGATGTCGTCGGGGCCGAAGCCGTGCGTGCGCATCTGATCCAGGATGCCGTCGATGGAGGAGTGCGAGAAGTAGCAGGCGCTGTACCCCTTGGTGGTGATGTTCGTCGTCTCCCAGCGCTCGCCCAGATCCCGGGTGAGTGGCTCGGGGTCCGTTTCCCAGCGCGCCGTGCGCAGGTATCCGTTGGGTCCCGTCAGCACCTCCCGGCGGGGGCCGGTGATGCCCTTTTCCGCGAGGAGGCAGGCGGTGATCGCCGATTGGCAGACGAGGCCGTGGTGCACCCGGACCATCAGGGTGGCCGGTGCGTAGATCGCCATCGTGTGAGGCTGGGTCATCGTGCGGGCGATGCCCTGGGCATTCTCGAGTAGTTCCTGGGAGAAGCCGAGGAGTGTGCCGACGGCGGCGACGGCGCCGAAGATGTAGTGGCCGCCGCAATCGTGGGACTTCACGGCGGTACTGATGACCTTGTAGGCCGAGCCCACCCGGATGAGGGTCTCCTGGCCGACGACCAGCGCCGTCAGAAATTCCTTCCCGGTGACGTCCGGCCGCAGCCCGGTGGCCGCGAGCAGGCTGGCCACGATGTATTCGCTGATGTGCCCTGCTTCTTCGTGAAGATCGCCGCAGTCCATCGCCCGGGGCATCGGGCCGATCGCCAGCGCCGCCTCGGCCGCGGGAACGCGGCCACCGTAGAACGGCAGGACCGACTGCGGTGCGCCGCCCTTGTCCTTGACCAGATCCACGATCGCCGGAATCCCGTCCATCCCGGAGCCGCCGATCATCACGGCCATGCAGTCCAGCAGGGTGTGCTTGGCATGCCGGACGACCTCGGCGGGGAGATCGTCGTAGTCGGTCTGCACCGCCATCCGGCACAGGGTGCTCATCGGATCTTCCGAGTCCTGGATCGCGAACTTCGTCATGTCGTCCCTCTTCCGCGTCGAGATGTCGCTGCCGGCAACGCAAGTCGGCGTCCCGGTTCATGTCAGAAGGTCGCGCATGTCTCGGCTCGGGGATAGGGGGATTCTCGCCTACCGAGAAGGCGAGTCCGGTCAGGGCACCTCGGTCGCGTGCCGGATCTGCTGCTTCAGCAACGTCAACCGCGGACCGTCGGCGGTGCGCGTCGCGCGGGAGATGCCGAGAGCGGTGGCGTGCAGCGCCGGCAGCAGGGTAGACGGCGCGTCGGCGCCGAACGCGGTCGTGACCGACAGCGCGCCGATCGCGGTGCCGTCGTCGGCGAGAATCGGCACGGCGACCGCCGTCGAGTCGGGAGAGATCCAGCGGCGGGCGACGACGTATCCGGTGCGGCGGGTCTCGTTCACGATCCGCACCAGTTCGGCCCGGTCGACGACGGTGTGCTCGGTGAAGCGGGTGATCTTGCCGGTAGCGAGGATGTGCTCCCGCACCTCCGGCGGAGAGAACGCCACCAGCACGATCCCCGGGGACGACGCCAGCGCGGGAAGCCGCACACCCGGCTGAGTCACGTTGGTGACACCCGGTTGCCGCGTCGACAGCGTTTCCAGGTTGAGGACGTCGTTGCGGTCGAGTACCGACAGCAGGGTGGGGGCCTGCACCGCCGACCGCAGGTCCTCCATGTACGGCAGGGCGACCTCCCGGAGCGTGAGCGCACTCGACGACCGCGCCACCACCTCCCACAGGCGTGTGCCGATGCGCAGCCTGCGGTCGGGGTCGCGTTCGAGGAAACCCACGTCGACGAGTTCGGCCACGATCCGATGCGCCGACGGCATCGGGATCGCGGTCCTCCGCGCGATCTCCGACGCCGTCAGTGAACCGCCTGCCCCCTTGAACGACTCGAGCACCTGCACGACCCGCTCGATCATCGATTCATTCCGCGGGGGCATCGGTCCTCCTCCATGGCACCTGCCTCAGGCGCTAGTCGAGGTTGATGTAGACGGCCTTCGGGTACAGATAGCCTTCCACGTGTTCTTTCGCTCCCTTCCAGCCGTACCCGCTCATCTTGGTGCCGCCGAATCCGATGGCCGGGTCGAGGACGCCGTAGCAGTTGACCCAGATCGTTCCGGCCTTGATGTTCTGCGAGACCTTGTGTGCTGTGGACAGGCTGCGGGTCCACACCCCGCCCGCCAGGCCGAACGGGGTGTCGTTCGCGAGCTGCAGTGCGTCGTCCATGTCGTCGAACGGGATGACCGAGGCGACGGGCCCGAAGATCTCTTCCCGGGCGATCGTCATGTCGTTCGACGCGCCGGAGAACACGGTCGGTTCGACGAAGAAGCCCGATGCCAGTTCGCCGCCGAGGCGCTTGCCGCCGCTCGCCAGGTGCGCGCCTTCGCCGCCACCGACGTCGATGTAGTGCATGACCCGCTCGAGCTGCCGCTCCGAAATCAGCGGACCCAACTGGGTATTCGGGTCGAGACCGTCTCCCACCCGGATGGTCTTGGTGAACTCCCGCATCCGTTCGACGAACTCGTCGTGGATCGAACGCTGCACGAAGATCCGTGTGCCGGCGACGCAGACCTGGCCGCTGTTGGTGAACACGCCCATCGCGGCGCCGGGCACCGCCTTGTCGAGATCGGCGTCGGCGAAGACGATGTCGGGCGACTTGCCACCCAACTCCAGTTGCAGACGTTTGAGGTTGCCGGCGGATGCGCGGACGATGGTCTGGGCGGTGCCGATCGATCCGGTGAATGCGATCCGGTCGACGTCCCGGTGTTCGGCCAGGGCCTGGCCCGCGTCGGCGCCGTACCCGGTCACGACGTTGATGACGCCGTCGGGCACGCCGGCTTCCATCATCAGTTCCGCCACCCGCAGCACCGAGAGGGAGGCGTCCTCGGCGGGTTTGAGGACGGCAGTGCACCCGGTGGCGAGTGCCGGGCCGAAGATCCACCACAGGCCGATCAGGGGCCCGTTCCACGGGATGATGCCGCCGACCACTCCGACGGGGGCGAGGGACTTGAGGGTGAGGAAATCCCCGGGCAGCGAATTCGGGGGTGTCGCCACGGTCGCGGCGTCGCATTGGGACGCGAAGAACTGCAGCACCTGCGAGGTCCACTCGGCGAGTCCGGTGGTCCGCTTCAGCGGCGCCCCCATGTCCAGCGTTTCGATCATCGCCAACTCGTCGAAGTTGTCGAGGATGATGTCGTGGATCTTCAAGATCAGCTTGCGGCGCTGATGCGGAGTCCAGCGACTCCATTCGCCCTCGAAGGCGCGGCGGGCGGCCGAGACGGCGAGGTCGACGTCCGTGGCGTCGCCGCCGGCGATGCGGCAGAGTACCTGTCCCGTCGCCGGATTGACGGTGTCGATCTGCCGGCCGGATGTGGCGTCGACCCACTTGCCGCCGATCAGATTCTTCTTCGATCCCTGTATGAAAGCGGGGACGGTGAGCGATGTTTCGTCTTGGGTGAGCAACTCGTTCTCCTCCTCCCGTCTCGGCGCCGGGCCGAGACAGTCGTGGTCGGCCGATGCGGCCGCGGGCTTCGTCGATGCGGTGACCTGTGCGGGTGTCAGAATTCGAAGACTCCCTTGCCGTCCGATTGCTTGTCGAACCACTGGTACGCCTCGACGGCCTGATCCAGCGACCAGCTGTGGGTGTAGAGGTCGTCGATGGGCAGCCCGTGCTCGACGATGAATTCGGCGCAGCGCCGCTGCTGGATCGTGGACATCGTCCAGGACGTCATGATCGTCCACTGCTTCTTGTACTGCTCCTCCGTCCGGAAGTGCACCTCGCCGGGGAGTCCGATGAAGCACGCCCGTCCCCACTTGCCGAGAATGCTCAGCGCGTCGGCGCCCGCCACTCCCGACGTCTCCAGGATCATCTCCACGCCCTTGCGGCCCGCGAGTTCGGAGATCGTCGCGGACAGGTCGACGTCGGCAGAGTTCACGATCTCGCTCGCGCCGAACTTCCGCGCGCGTTCGAGTCGCGAATCGTTGACATCCACCGCGATGACCCGGGCGCCGAGCGCCGAGGCGAGCAAGGTCCCGGACAGCCCGACCGGGCCCTGCCCGAACACGACCAGCGTTTTCCCGCCGACGTCGCCGAGCCGCATGAGACCGCCCCACGCCGTCCCGGTGCCGCAGCCGATCGCGGCGCCCGCCTTGTAGCTGAGGCCGTCGGGGAGCGGCAGCAGAGTCCGGGCCGGCACGACCGCGTACGGTGCGTGACCGCCGTGGGTGGTGATGCTCATCGTCTGGGCGTTCCCGCGGTCGCACATCTGCGGCCATCCGGAGCGGCACTGCTCGCACACGTCGCAACCCCAGTAGTGGTGGATCATGACGCGGTCGCCGACGGACGCCGTGTCGGGCGACACCCCCTCTCCGACCGCGTGTACGTCACCGCAGGGTTCGTGCCCCTGGATGGTGTCGGCGCTCCCGCCGAAGGACACCGCGCCCCGGTAGAAATGGAGGTCGCTGCCGCACATTCCGGACGCCCGCATCCGCACCACGACCTCGCCCGGCCCCGGTTGCGGTGCCGGGAAGTCCTTGAGAACGACGCTGCCATCCCCCGGAAAAGTGATTCCCTGCATTATCGACCTTCTTCCTCGTTGCGGAGCGCCGCGGTGGCCTGCACGTCGATGCGCAGGCCTTCGGGATCGGACTGCGGATCGCCGATCACGACGACGCCGTAGTCGCGGGCGGCACCGGCGATGCTGACGTATTCGTTGCGCACGTCGGCGAGCACGCGTTCGGGGTCGCGGGCGAACGGGTCGCCCCAGCCGCCGCCGCCGTTGGTCAGGCACCGCAGGATCGACCCGGTCTTGGTCTGCCACACTTGCTGACTGGCGAAATAGTGGTACTCGCCGTCGACCGGGTCCAGTGCCTTCGTCTCGGGGTCGAGCACCCCGGCGACGGGGACGCTGTCCGCGTAGACGTCTTGTGTGGTGCCCAGCATGCCCGGACCGTCCGCGCCGTCACGCGGCGGGAAGATCCAGATGGCGCCGTTCGGACCGGGTTCGCCGCCGTTCGCGCCGACTCCACTCGGGACCTTGGTGCGGAACGGCGACAGGTAGTGGCTGCCCTCGCTCAGCCAGAGCGTGTCCTTGAGGTTCGCGGCACCACCGCGGAACGTGCCGGGACCGCCGGTGTCGATCGCGTGTTCCTTGCGCAGCATGACAACCGGGGAGTCGTGCTCGATCGTCTCGGTGGCGGGGTCGAGGTTGTTGAGGAAGAACAGGACGGTGTAGCTGTCGCCGTCGCCTTCCTTCGTGGCCCCCCACGGCCCGTGCTCGCCGCCGCACTGGGTGGCGCTCGTCCACGGGGTTCCGTCGGCGGTCACGCCGGACGCGTTGTGGGTGTTGGTGGAACCGTAGTCGCCCGCGACACCCTTCTCGCCGAGGGCCGGGTTGAGTGCGTCGAAGACGGCGGAGACGACGGCGCCCGACGCTTCCCAGAACATCATGATCCCGCCGTCGGGCGGCAGGGACGACACCAGCGTGCCCGGCGGGGTGGCGAGGTCGATGTTGCGCCAGGTGCCCGAGGTGAACGGCACCTCGGGGTCCAACAGCATCGTCAACGCCACGCCGACAGCGGTTTTGGCGTCGAGCACCCCGCAGTTGATGCACGTACGGGCCTGCGGCGAGGTGCCGGACAGGTCGACCTCGATGTCCTGGCCGTGCTTGCGCAGCGTCACCTGCACCGTGTAGTCGACGCTGTCGTCGAGGCCATCCGCGTCGATCAGCGAAGAACCGGTGTATTCGCCGTCCGGCACGAGTGCGATGGCGTCGCGCATGCGCTCGGCCGACGTGTCGCAGGCGTACGTCAACGTTCCCAGATAGGCGTCCAGACCGTAGCGTTCGATGTTCTCGAGCACGAGTCGCTCGCCGAGTGCGAGTTGCTGGTAGATGCTCTTGAAGTCGGGCAGCAGCATGCCGCCCCACCGGGTGTTGTCGAAGATCAGGCTGAACGTCGACCGCACCGGTTCGTCCTTGGACCACAACAGCATCGGCGGAATGACGAGACCGTTCTCGTACACGTTCGCCTTCGTGGCCGAGAATCCTCCGGGCACGGTGCCGCCCATGTCGAGTTGGTGGGCGCGCATGTTCACGAACGAGACGATTTTGTCGTCGACGAACACCGGGCGGATGAAGCACACGTCGTTGACATGGGTTCCGCCGCGATACGGGTCGTTGCAGATGAGCACGTCACCGGGGGACAGGTTCTCGGGCCCGTACTCTTCGACGACGTTCCGCACGGCGTCGCCGAGTGTGCCGAGGAAGACCACGAGGCTGTTGCTGACCACGGCCATCGGATAGTTGTGATCGGGCGGACCGCTGATGGTGCACGCGAAGTCGTACCAGTCGCGGATGATCGGCGAGAACGCCTCGCGCATGAAACCGGTGGACATGTGCTCCACGGTGTACCGCAGCCGGTTGAGGATCACGGCCGCGGTGAAGCGGTCGCAGCCGTAGGCGTCGGTGAACGAGGAGTCGGAGATGTCGCGCAGGCGAGTCGTTTCTGCGCCCGCAGAGGCGGGTGTCGCTTCGAGAGTGGTCATGGGATTCACTTCCTCCGGATGATCAGTTCGCCGTAGCGGCCGACGGTGGCGCGCTGCCCGGCTCCGATGTGCGTCGTCGAGAGTCCTTCGTCGACGATGGCCGGCCCTTCCAGAACATCGCCGGCGCACAGGGTGTCGCGATCGTAGACGTCGGCCCGCTGTGTGCCCTCGCCGTCGGCGTCGATGTCGCCGAGGTAGCGCAGTACCGTCGTCCGGACCGGCTGAAGGGGTTCGTCGCCGCGCTGCGGAGCTTCGGGGTAGTCGACCTTCGGGGTGTCGAGGACCGCCCGCACCCGGAATGTCACGCCCTCGACGGGCATCGCCTCGAACCGGTTGCCCGACCGGTTCTCGTACGTGTCGTGGAACGACTGGACGATGGTGGTGATCGCGTCGGCGTCGATGGTGCCGTCGGGAACCGGCACGAACGGTGTCTCCCAGCTCTGCCCGGCGAGGTGGGCGTCCATGCTGCGGTGGAACGTCACGCCGGTGCCCTCGTCGAGCCCCTCGCGCAGTTGCGATTCCATCTCGCCGAACAGCGCGTCGATGGTCGGCGCCGCGTCGGGGGTGAGGATCATGTACGCGCTGCGGTTGGCGGTGAACACCTGGTCGGCGGACAGCAGACCCAGTGCGGAGAACAGGCCGGGATACGGTGGCACGATCACCTGCTTGCAGTGCACCGTGTCGAGCACCGCGGGCAACAGCATCGGGCCGGCCGCGCCGAACGCGACGAGGCTGTAGTCGCGAGGGTCCACACCGTTCTTGATCGCGACGTTGAACACGCCCTCCGCCATGTTGTTGACGGCCATTTCGTAGGCGTAGCGGACCTTCTGCGCCAGCGTGAACTCCGAATCGAGGTCCTCGAAGGCCTGCCGGGACAGCGCCGGATCGAGGTCCACCGCGCCACCGGCGAACCGGGTGGGATCGATGATGCCGATCATCAGGCACGTGTCGGTGGTGGTCGGCTGGGTGCCGCCGCGCCCGTAACAGGCCGGCCCGGGGGAGGATCCGGCGCTGTCCGGGCCCACCTGGATCTCGCCCGCGGGGCCGATCGCGACGATGCTGCCGCCGCCGGCGCCGATGCTGGAGATGTCGTTCGCCAGGGCGTTCACGACGAGGTCGTGCTCGAGTTCGAAGCTGGTGTTGACGAACGGTTCACCCGCCGTGACGACACTGATGTCGATGGACGTGCCGCCGACGTCCGCGCAGAGCAGGTTGTTCTCGCCGATCAGCCCGCCGAAGTGAGCACATCCGACGGTGCCGGCAGCCGGCCCGGAGAAGACGATGCGGAACGGCAGTTCCATCGCGCGTCCGGACGGGACGAGGGTGGCGGCGCAGTCGGCGAAGTTGAGTTCCCCGCTGAAGCCGAGGTCCGCGAGGCCCTTCTCCAATTTGGCGGTGTAGTCGGTGTAGATGATCTTCATCAGCGTGTCGATCACGGTGGTCGAGGCCCGTGCGTACTCCTTGGCAAGCGGGGAGACGTCGCTGGAGATCGAGCAGGGCACGTCGCCGAGGACCTCGCGGACCAGTTCGCGCAGCCGGACCTCGTGCGCCGGGTTCACATACGCGTTGATCAGACAGATCGCGACACCGGTGACGCCGCAGCGCCGGAGCACGTCCAGTTCGGCGCGGGCCTGCGTTTCGTCCAGTTCGAAGAGCACGCCGCCGTCGGCCGTGATCCGCTCGTGGATGCCGCGCCGCAGGTAGCGTTGGACCAGCGGCCGGGAGGCGTCACCGAAGCTGCGACGCCAGCGCGAGTCCAGGATGGCGTGCGCCGGGCGCCACACCCGTCCCATGTCGAGGATGTCGCGATGACCCTCGGTGGTGAGGAAACCGATCTTGGGCAACCGCCGGGTGATCACCGCGTTCAGGCCGTGCGTGCTCGCGTGGTTGAACACGCTCGCGTCCTCGACGCCGAGTGCCGCGGCGCCCTCGAGGACCGGCCCGAACACCTCGGCGTAGTCGGTGGTGACCTTCGCGGTCTGGATCTTGCCGTCGCGCAGGGCGACTACGTCGGTGAATGTTCCGCCGACATCGACTGCAATCATCGTGGAATCCTTCGTCAGAGCAGGTCGGTGAGAAGTTGGATGGGCCCGAGCCGGGACCACGGGGAGCGGTCCAGGGACAGCAGGCACTGCTGGCATTTGACGACCTGGAACCAGCCGCCTTCGGATACCACGGGGTAGCGGCGGAGTTCCTCGGCACCGCATCGCGGGCAGTGGCCGTCGACAGGGGTTCGTTCGAGAACCGGGGTGGGTGGGCTGTCGTGTTCTTCGATCATGGTGGGCACAACTCCAGGTGCTCTCGGAGACGGGAGCGCAGGTGCGCTGGTCGTCACGACGCTATGGGGATGGGATCTGCGTCACAATCCTTCTGGCGAAGGCCGACATCCAGTTTCCGAACGCCGTGCGCGGTGCGCATCCGCGGCCACCTGCAGGTTCGTCCCGATATGATGTATTATTCTGACCGGCACTACGGCGGCGTGGGTGAAATCCGGCCACGCCGGGTCTCAGGAGGTGGGGCGCGTGAGCGACCGACAGCTGAACTTCCGCACGGCGGATCTCGAAGCCGCGCACGCCCAGGTCACGAAGACGTTCGCGGGTCACGACGTGCACGTGCCGGACGATCGGGAAGTGGACTTCCGACTGGATCTCGCGCCGGCTCCGCG
Source organism: Rhodococcus sp. T2V (assembly GCF_029269925.1). Lineage (NCBI taxonomy): Bacteria > Bacillati > Actinomycetota > Actinomycetes > Mycobacteriales > Nocardiaceae > Rhodococcus > Rhodococcus sp. T2V. Next base: position 102,227 of record NZ_JARJBD010000023.1, on the reverse strand, counting down.
CTTGACGATCGGCCGGATGTCGTACGGGGCGGCGGTGACCCTGCACGGGCCGCCGATGCGTCTCTGCTACCACGTGAATCTGCCCGTCACCGGTGCGAGCACGGTCGAGCAGGGCGGTGTGCGCCGAAGCTTCGTCGCGGGGGAGGCGGGTGTGGCGTTCGGGCCGCAGGCTCCCGTGCTGGTGCAGTGGAGTGCGGATTCGTGGCAGTACCACATCAAGTTGCCGAAAGACCCGCTCGAGGCGCACGCGGCGAAGCTGACGGGCCGCCCGATCGGGGAGGAGATCTGCTTCGATCTGACGTTCGATCTGAGGTCCAGCGCCGCGCAGGCGCTCGTCGCGACCGCCGGGTTCCTGTACGCGGAGCTCTCCCGGCCGGACGGCATCTCCACGATGCCCGCTGCCTGCCACGAACTCGAATCGGCCCTCATGACACAACTGCTCATGACGGTGCCGAGTCAGTTCACCCCGGAGTTGCGCGGACAACCCCCTCACACCCGGCGGTCCAAGATCCGCGAGATCGTGGACTACGTCGACCGGCATCCGGAGGACGACATCACCACGGCCGATCTCGCGTCGATGGCCGGAGTGAGCGAACGCGCCCTGCAGGCGGGCTTCCGTGAGGTGGTCGGGATGTCGCCGACCGCCTATCTCCGCGGCGTCCGACTCGATCGGGTGCACCTCGATCTCGCTTGTGGCTCTTCGGGTTCCGTCACGGACATCGCCGCGCGCTGGGGTTTCTACCATCCCGGCCGGTTCGCTCAGCAGTACCGGGCCCGGTTCGGGTTCCTTCCCTCGGAGACCGTGCTGCGCTCACGACGCTGAGCCGGATCCGCCACGTCGATTCGGGCGGCGGGTGTGCGGTGAGATCGATATATATAATGTTTCACACTGCGGCGAGAGGCGGCATGACCGTGGCGGAATCCGTCCGGCGGGAGGCCCTGGAACTCCGGGGCGCCCACGGCGACACACTGATCGGCGACCGATGGACGTCCCCGCGCCAGGATCGGGGGACCGTGCTGCTGTTGCACGGCGGCGGTCAGACGCGGCACTCCTGGGAGCGCACCGCGCGACGCCTCGCCGGTGCGGGATGGCAGGCGATCACGGTGGATGCCCGCGGGCACGGCGACAGTGAATGGTCACAGGCCGGCTACACGCTGGACTTCTTCGTCGCCGACCTCCATGCGACGATCGCGCAGATCGGCTCCGCTCCGGTCGTCGTCGGGGCATCCCTGGGTGGACGGACGGCGCTCGCGGCCGTGGGTGAGCGGCCCGGATCGGTGTCGGGTCTGGTGCTGGTGGACATCGCGCACCGGGTGGACCCGGACGGGCGGGAGCGAGTGAAGGACTTCATGGCCGGCGCGCCGAACGGGTTCGCCACTCTCGAGGACGTCGCCGCCGCGGTCGACGCCTACCGGCCCGCGCCGCGACGACGCCGGAACCTGGACGGGTTGAAGAAGAATCTCCGGCAGCGGGCCGACGGCCGCTGGTACTGGCACTGGGATCCGCGGTTTCTCGAGTTCACGACGGACGGTGCGAACGTCGACGCCGACCGGCTGTCACGGGCGGCCCGCAACGTCACCGTGCCCACCCTGCTCGTCCGCGGGAAGAAGTCGGACATGGTCACCGCCGAGGCGGCCGCCGAGATCCGCGACCTGGTGCCGACGGCGGAGGTGGTCGAGGTGGGTGCCGGTCACATGGTCGCCGGCGACGACAACGACGTCTTCACCGCTCACCTGCAGGACTTTCTCGTCGGCCGGGTGCGTCAGCAGGCCGTGGACAGTTGACCGAAGCGAGGCCGCGGGCGATCAGCCCGCGTTGGCCTCGGCGTCGGTATCCCACAGTCCGCGCTGCTCGAGTTCGTCGATCAGGTGATCCGCGCCGTCCAGGATGTGCGACTCCATGATCGTCTTCGCCCTCTTGCCCGCGTGCTTCTTCAGTGCATCGAGCAGGAGGGGATGTTCCTCCTGGGTCGTGGTGACATGACCCTCGATGGTGGCGTAGAAGCGGTTCGGAAGATTCGTGACGACGGACCCGAGGAGGCGGGCGAGACGCGGTGAGTCCGCGATCAGGTTGATCTTTCGGTGGAACGCGTGCCCGAGGGACGAAATGCGCTCGGTGTCGCCCTGTGCGATGGCGTCCTCGTGCTGCTTCAGGATTCCCTCGAGTTCGGCGATCTGCTGGGGCGTGATGTTCTTCGCGGCCCGTGCGGCCAGTTCGGCGGCCAGCTGAGCCTGGGCCCAGAACAGATCACGCACGTCCTGCTTCGTGAACGGGGCCACGACGAAGCCGCGCCGGGGGACCATCTCCACGAAGCCTTCGCTCCGAAGGGCGAGGAGCCCCTCGCGGACGGGTGTGGTGCTGACTCCGACAGCTTCGGCGATCCGCTCGATACGGAGGAAGTCGCCGGCACGCACCTCGCCGGAGATGATCATCTCGCGGACGTACGTGGCAACTTCCTCGGGCAGTTGCTGTCGTCTTGACCTGTCATTCAGGGGCATCGTCGGTCGCACCTTCCCGGATTCGAAAGACTCGACATAATGTACCATCCGCGCCCGCGTGGCCGACCGTGGCCTGAGCCGTGCCCGAAATACCCGATTCCCGCGAGCGGGCGAGTGCGCGCCCTCGTCGCAATTTTCTCGCAGTCGGGTCGGTCACAGTTCGGAGTCGACATAATCCACGACACATCATATATTGTTCCGAGTGTGATCTGTGTCGCACCGACTGTCGGTGCTACGAGCGAGAGGGACCTGATGAGCACAACGAACGATGGGGCGTCGCGCGTGGGGATGCGCCCGTATCAGATTGCATCCGTGGTCTTTTGCATGTTCCTGAACATGCTGGACGGATACGACGTCCTCGTGATGGGTTTCGCGATGCCGCATCTGCCGGAGGGCTTCGCGACCAATCCGGAGAAGGGCTACCTGATCAGTGCCGCCCTCGCCGGGATGGCGGTCGGCGCGATCGGCCTCGCCCGCTTCGCCGACGTCATCGGCAGGCGGCGCATTCTGCTGGTCGGCCTCGCCGCCAACACCCTGGGCCTGACCGCGTCGGCGCTGTCGAACGGTTTCGCGATGCTCCTGGTGACCCGCTTCGTCACCGGCATCGCGATCGGGACCATCAGCGTCGTCATCATCGTCCTGTGCCAGGAAGTCGTCCCGCCCAATCGGCGAAGTGTGGCGCTCGGCCTGGTCATGGTCGGCTATCCGCTCGGCACGACGCTCGCCGGCTTCGCGGGCGCCGGGCTCGTGGCACTGGCAGGCGGGGCGTGGCAGGGCATGTTCTGGATCGGCGCCGCGCTGGGGGTCCTGTCGTTCGTGGTGACCGTCGCCTTCCTCCGCGAATCGGACGCCTTCTTGGCCCGCAAGGGAACGAAGACGGAACCCGACCAGACGATCCCCGCGCCGCAGAGCGAGGTCCGTCTGCTCGGCCGGGAACTGCGATCGCGCACACTCCTCCTGACGTTCGGATACTCGATGCTCACCGCCGGGTACTACTTCGTCGGCACCTGGACGCCGCAACTGATCAAGGACGCCAGTGGTGACGCGGGGAGCGGTGCGCTGGCCGGCATCATGATCAGCTTCGGTGCGGTGGTCGGAGGATGCCTGTTCGGCGCGTTCGGCTTGCGGTTCCCCGGCGCGCGGATCGCGGTGATCACCTCGGCCGTGTCCGCCGCGGCGATCGCCGGGTTCGCACTCACGCTGCAGGGACCGTTCGCGCTGGCCATGGCCGGGCTTCTCGGCGCAGGCACCTTCGCGGCCATGTCCGGGTTCACCTCCACGTCGACGGCGGCGTACCCCGTGCTCGCGCGTGCCAAGGGCTATGGAGCAATGATGGGCGTCGCCCGCGCGGGGGCCATCCTGTCGCCGATCGTCGCGGGGTACGCGCTCAGTGTCATGACACCGCGCGCGATGTACCTCGCCGTCATCGTGCCTCTCGTGCTCGCGGCCGTCGCGGCGATCGCTCTCACCCGCATCACCCGAGACCAGGTCGGCAGCGAATCGAGCCGGACGGCCCGGGCGCTCGCCACTACCGAGTAGCCGCAGAACGAGGAAGGGCCGCTCGGGAGATCCCGAGCGGCCCTTCCTCGTGCGGGTGGGTCAGTCGAACAGGATGACGCCGCGGATGTTCTTGCCGTCCTTCAGGTCCCGGTATCCCTGATTGATGTCGTCGAGCCGGTAGGTGCGGGTGATCATGTCGTCGAGGTTGAGCTGTCCGGCCTTGTACATGTTCAGGAGCCGGCCCACGTCCCACGTGCCGTTCGACGAGCCGAAGACGCATCCCTGCAAGCGCTTCTGGGACAGCGTCAGGTCGGCGATCGGGATGGGCAGCCCCACGCGGGAATGCTCACCGACGGCGGTGACGACGACGGTGCCCGCCTTGCGGACCGAGGCGAGTGCCTGGGCGACGTGCTCGGGCTCGAGCACACCGACGGTGATGACGAGGGCGTCCGCGCCCTGACCGTTGGTGTACTGCTTGGCGAGTTCGGCTCCCTCCTCGATGGTCGCGACGGCGTGGGTGGCGCCGAACGTCTTGGCGCTGTCCCGTTTGAAGGCGACGGGGTCGACGGCGATGACGTGCGACGCGCCGGCGTGCCGAGCACCCTGCAGCGCGGCGGAGCCGAGTCCGCCGATGCCCATCACGATGACGGTGTGTCCGGGTTCGACGTTGCCGAGATTGACTGCCGATCCCCAGCCGGTGCTCACACCGCAGCCGACGAGGCAGGCCTTGTCGAGTGGAATGTCCTTGTCGATCTTGACGACCGAGTTGATGGAGACCGTCGTCGTCTCGAGGAACGTGGAGATGCCGCACATCTGCCCGACCGGGGTTCCGTCGGTCGTCCGCACCCGGAACGTCCCGTCCGTCCAGCGCGGGCCTGCGAGGATGCCGGCGGCGAGATTGCACAGGCTCTGCAGGTTGCTGGAACACCAGCGGCAGTGGCCGCAGGACGGGATCGCGGAGAAGACGACGTGGTCGCCGACCTCGATTCCCTTGTAGTTGGGGGACGCCTTCGTCACGATGCCTGCGCCCTCGTGCCCGAGGGCGAACGGGTACATGCCGACCGGGATGTCCCCGGTGACGTGATGGTCGTCGGAGTGGCACATGCCGCTCGCGACGAGTTTGACCTGGACCTCGTCGTCGCGGGGATCTTCCAGTTCGAGGTCGATCACCTCCAGTTCGCCGGGGACCTGCCGGATGACTGCGCCGCGAGTTCTCATGCTTCTCCTTGGGGTTGGTGAGTGGGATGTGACTGGTGTCAGTCGGCGAGCCGGGTGACCACGGACTTCGTCTCGAGGTATTCGGCGAGTGCCTCGGCGCCGTTCTCACGGCCCCAGCCGGACTGCTTGTATCCGCCGACCGGCATCTGCACACCGCCCGCGCGGTGGACGTTGATGCCGATTCGGCTCGCCCGCAGCCGATGCGCGATCGAGTGGGCTCGGGCGACGTCGCGGGTCCAGACGCTGCCCGCGAGTCCGTATTCGGTGTCGTTGGCGGCGGTCACGGCGTCGTCGAGGTCGGTGAATTTCACGACGCCGAGCACGGGACCGAAGATCTCTTCGCGGATCATTGCCATCGACGGGTCGGCGTCGACCACCACGGTCGGTTCGTAGAAGTAGCCGGTGTCGCCGATTCGATTGCCGCCGGCGATAATCCGCGCCCCGGCCGCGACGCCGCTCTCGACGTATCCGTGCACCCGGTCGAGGTGCCGCTGCGAGATAAGGGGCCCGAGGTCGACGTCCGGGTCGGTGCCGTAGCCGACCTTCAGGTTGCGGCCGAACTCGGCGACCCCGTCGGATACCTCGTCGGCGATGTCCCGATGGACGAACAGGCGGGAGCCGGACGTGCAGATCTGTCCGGAGTTCCAGAAGATTCCGGTGGCGACGCCCGGGATGACGGTGTCCAGATCCGCGTCCGGCAGCACGATCATCGCCGACTTGCCGCCGAGTTCGAGCGAGACCTTCTTGAGGTTGCCCGCGGCGGCGTGCACGATCTGCCTGCCGACGTGGGTCGACCCGGTGAAACTCACCTTGTCGACGCCGGGGTGCGCGGCGAGCGGAGCGCCGACCCGCGGCCCGAATCCGGTGACGACGTTGACGACGCCGGCCGGCAATCCGGCGTCGAGGAGCAGTCGGCCGACGGCGAGCGCGCTGAGGGACACCTCCTCGGAGGGCTTGAGCACACATGAGCATCCGGCGGCGAGCGCCGGTGCCAGTTTCTGCGCGGTCGCGACGACGGGGGCGTTCCACGGCACGATCAGTGCGGCCACGCCGACGGCTTCCTTGCGGGTGTATCCCTGGAATCGCGTTTCGGCAGGGCCGATCTCGACGCTCTTGCCCTCGACCTTGTCGGCCCAGCCGGCGAAGTACCGGAACTGATTGACCGCCTCGCCGACCATGAGTCGTGCCTGGGAGACGGGCATGCCTGCGTCCATGCTCTCCAGTGCGGCAAGATCGTCGGCCCGGCTCTCCAGCAGGTCGGCGATGCGCCACAGGATCAGCGACCGTTGCTGGCCCGACAGTCGCAGCCAGCGCCCGTCGTCGAAGGAGCGGCGCGCGGCGGCCACCGCGGCGTCGACGTCGGCCTCGGTGCCGTCGGCCACCCGGGCCACCTGTTCCCCGGTGCCGGGATCGATCGCGGGGAACGACGCGCCCTCGGCCGCGGGCACCCAGGAACCGTCGATCAGGAGTCGTTCCGGCTCGATGAGTTCTTTCAGTGCCTGTGCACCCGTGGTCGACGTCATCTGCTACCTCCGACTGGTTCCTACATTATGAGTACATGGTACAAAATATATATAAGAGGCCTGTGATGCACGGTGCTTTGTATATCATGCGTGACGCGGCTCACACGGTGCCGCGACTTCCCCCTTCCGGGCTCGAGGAGGCACGACGTGGCCAGTTCCGGCACCATCAAGCATTTGTGGGCGCTCGACGCACCCATGCTGAAGGTCGACAAAAGCATCATGATCCTGGGTGCGGGCGGTGAGCTGGTGTCGCTGCCGTCGCCGTCGTTCCTGATCGAGCACGCGGAGCACGGACTGCTCATATTCGACACCGGTCTCGCCGGCGCAGGCGATCCCGCATCCACCTACGGCCCGCTCGCGGAACTGTTCATGATCGATTTCCCCGCCGAGCGTGCCCTCGACCGCCAGCTGGAGTCGCTCGGATTCTCCACCGCCGGCGTCGAGCGGGTGGTGATCTCGCATCTGCACTTCGATCACACCGGCGGCCTCGAGCATTTCGCCGGGGCGCAGGGATACATCGGATCCGGAGAGCTGCGGTACGCCCGCACACCCGACAATCACGTCACGGGCTTCTTTCGGCAGGAAGATCTCGACGCGGCCGGTCGGATCGACTGGTGCGAAGTGCCTGCCGGATACGACCACGACGTGTTCGGCGACGGCAGCGTCGTCGTGCTGTCGCTGCCCGGGCAAACGCCGGGTTCGCTCGGGCTGAAACTCCGCCTGCCGGACGGCAGCACGCTGGTCCTGTCCGGCGACGTCGCGCACATCCAGGACAACATCAGCTGCTGCGTCGGCATGCCCGCGGACTCCGATACCGTCGGCGCGATCGAATCGCTGAAGAAGCTCAAACTGCTTCGCAGTCAGCCCAACACGACCGTGGTGGTCAACCACGACATCGACGACTGGAATCGCCTCCGCGCGAACGGGCGGCAGGTCGTCTAGGCCCCGGACCCCGTGGTCGCTAGACTCGGGTGGTGGACATCCGGGACGCCGAATACCTGGTCGCCGTGGCCGATCACGGCAGCGTCACCGAGGCTGCGCGGGCGCTGTTCATCGCGCAGCCGTCGCTGTCGCAGGCGATCCGCACTCTCGAACGCGATCTGGGTGTCGAACTGTTCGATCGCGGGGGACGGAAGCTGCGGATCACCCCGGCGGGCGCGTCGTTCGCGCATGCGGCGCGGCAGGTGCTCGCGGACGTCGCGCGGGCGCGGGCCGTCGTGCACGACGTCGCCGAACTGCGGTCCGGCACGCTCACGATCGCCGTTCTCAATTCGCTTGCCGCCGATCCGCTTCCGCGTCTGGTCGGCCGATTCCACCGACAGTTCCCGAGTGTGGTCCTGTCCACGGTGTCGGCGGACGGTCCCGACGGCGTCGGCCGCGCGGTCCGGTCGGGGGAGTGCGACCTCGGGCTCACCGAACTGCTCGTCGACCAGCAGGGCCTCGAGTTCCGGACGGTGGGGGGGCAGGAGATCGTGCTCGCACTGCACGCCGACCTGGCGATCGAACTCCCCGATCCGGTGCCCGTCGGTCTGCTCTCCGACATTCCGATGATCGTCGAGATCGGGTCGCGCCCACGACTGCCGGTGAACAACATCGCCGTCGAATGTGCGCATCGCCAGTCGATGTGGGAACTGGTGGTCCAGGGTGCGGGGGCGACCCTGCTCCCGCGGCGCGTCGCCGAGCAGGAACTACCGGGCGTCGTGGTCCGCTCGCTCGCGCCGCCCGAGGTGCGGACCGTCGGGATCGTGCACCGGCCGGATCCGCTTCCGCCCGCCGCGGCGGCGTTCATCACTGCGCTCGACGAGACTCACGACGCGAGCGTGCCAAGGAAGGCGCGGCCGGCGGGCGACAGCCTGGCCTCGTCGTAGATCACTCCGTACGGGGCGGTGATCGGTGGATCGAGTGGGCAGATTCGTGCTCCGCCGCCGGCGGCCCGTTCCGCAAGTGTGCGTTCCATGAACGACATTCCCACACCCTCGACGACGAACGCGCCGACGGCTTCCCGCTGTTCGACGACGGCCGACAGGGTGGTCCGCCGCCCCGCGGCCTGCAGCGCCTTCTCGATGACGGTGCGCGAAGACGACTCCTTGGGCAGCCCCACCACGGGAATGTCCGGAAGGTCGTCGAGCGGGAACGGATCCCGCCACACGATCTCGGCGTCGTGCGGGACCACCAGCCAGTATTCGTGGATTCCGAGGACGCGGGTCGTCAATCCCGGTGCGGAAAAAGGAAAATGACTGAAGGCGATCTCGCAGTGTCCGTCCCGGATCAGCGATCCGACGACGTCGACCGGACGCAGGTCGGCGAGCCGGACGACGACACCCGGATACTGCTTGCGGAAGGACCCGATCAGTTCCGTGACAGGGCCTTCCGCGACGTGCGCCGACGCGCAGATGTCGAGGCGGCCGCGCGGCAGACCCGACACGTCGACCAATGAGCTCTCGGCGGCTACCAGGTCTCGCACGATCTGCCGCGCGGGGCCGACGAACGCCTTGCCCGCCGCGCTGAGCACGAGACCGCGGCCCACGCGGTGGAACAGGTCGACACCGAGGTCACGCTCGAGATTGCGCAGCCCCTTCGACAACGACGGCTTCGTGACGCCCAGGGCCTCGGCCGCGAGCGCGAGGCCGTCGTTGTCGACGGTGGCGAGAAAGTACTCCACGTGACGCGACTCCACCAGTGAAGACTACTGCGTGACCTCGCGCCGGCTGTCAGATGTGACGTCCGCCGGTGACTTCGAGGACGGTGCCCGTCATGTAGCTGGACAGGTCGGACGCGAGGAACAGCGCAACGTTCGCGATCTCCTCGGGCTCGGCGCCCCGGCCCATCGGGACCTCCTTGAGCTTCGCTTCGATGATGTCGGCGCGCAGGGCCCGGATCATGTCGGTGTTCACCACGCCGGGCTGGATCGCGTTGACCCGCACGCCGAGGTGGGCGACCTCCTTCGCGGCGGCCTTGGTCAGGCCCACCATGCCGGCCTTCGCGGCGCTGTAGTTGGTCTGCCCGACCATGCCGACCTTGCCCGAGATCGACGAGATGTTGACGATCGAGCCCTTGCCCGCCTCCCGCATCGCGATCGACGCGATCTGGGTGCCCAGCCACGCGCCCTGCAGGTGGACGTCGATGACGGAGCGGAAATCGGCGAGCGACATCTTGCGCAGCGTCGCATCGCGGGTGATGCCGGCGTTGTTGACCCACACATCCATCGCACCGAAACTGTCGAGCGCCGTCTTGCCCAGGTTCTGCATCTGATCCGGGTCGGTCACGTCACAGGCCACGGCGACGGCCTGGAAGCCGTCGGCCTCGAGCTTGGCGGCCGCGCCCTTCACGTTGTCGGCGTGCATGTCGCCGAGGACGACCGATGCGCCCTCGCTCGCGAACTTCCTGGCCATCTCGAAACCGATGCCCTGGGCTGCGCCCGTGACGACGGCGACCCGTCCCTCGAGAAGTGTCATGTGTGTGTTCCTTCCTCAGTTGTACGAACGTCTTCGGCGTGCGGGGTCAGGCGGTCGCGCAGCGCGGACCGCAGGACCGCACCCCGCGGGGACAGGGGCAACTCGTCGACGAACACCACTTCCCGCACCTTCTTGTACGGCGGCACCGCGGCGGCCACGAACTCGATCAGTTCCTCGGCGGTCGGGTGCGCTGCGTCGGCCACCACGAACGCGACCGGCATCTCTCCGACCCCGGGGACGGAGCGGCCGACCACCACGGCGTCGAGAACGCCCCGCCGTGACAGCAGCAACTGTTCGAGTTCCTGCGGATCGACGGTGTAGCCCTTGTAGAGGAGTGCATCCTCGGGTCTGCCAACCATGTCGAATATCGAATTCCATCTCGCCGGGAGTTTATTTGTCCGCGAATATGCCCGAATTGAAATCCGGGCGGTCGACATCTATTCAAGTGCCTCGGACCGCCGCGGTCAAAGACGCGGAAGGAAACCGACAGTTGCCTTCTTCCTATGGGTCGTAAACAGCCTCTGCGCTGCGAGTTCTCGTTCGGAGACCGCGCTTGACAGCCGGGCCTGGTTGCTGGATATTCACCTCATGGCTGAACGCGAAGTGAGTGACGAAGACTTCAAGGACATTCTCGCGCAGACGAGGACCTTTATTCAGAAGGAAGTAATTCCCAGGGAAAATGAAATCGCGGAAAAGGATCTGATTCCGGACGACATTCGCCGTAAGGCGGCGGAGATGGGTCTGTTCGGGTACGCCATCCCGCAGCAGTGGGGCGGGCTCGGACTCGACCTCACGCAAGACGTGGAAATGGCGATGGAGTTCGGGTACACGAGCCTGGCGTTGCGGTCGATGTTCGGCACCAACAACGGGATCGCCGGCCAGGTGCTGGTGAACTTCGGTACGGACGAGCAGAAGTCGGAATGGCTCGAGCGCATCGCGTCGGGCGACGTGGTCGCCTCGTTCGCGCTGACCGAGCCGGAGGCCGGATCGAACCCGGCGGGCCTGACCACGCGCGCCGTCCTGAAGGACGGCAAGTGGACGATCAACGGCACCAAGAGGTTCATCACGAACGCGCCGCTGGCCGATCTGTTCGTCGTGTTCGCGCGCACCCGTCCCGCCGACGAGACCGGCACCGGCATCGCGGTGTTCCTCGTCCCCGCAGACACCGCCGGTGTGGTGGTCGGGCCGAAGGACAAGAAGATGGGCCAGGAAGGTGCCTGGACGTCCGAGGTGGCGTTCGACGACGTCGTCGTCGGCGAGTCCGCGCTGGTCGGCGGCAGTGAGGAAGCCGGCTACCGCGCCGCTATGACGTCTCTCGCCCGCGGCCGCGTCCACATCGCGGCGCTCTCGGTGGGCAGTGCCCAGCGTGCGCTCGACGAGTCCGTCGCCTTCGCGGCGGTCACGAAGCAGGGCGGCACCCCGATCGGCGACTTCCAGCTGGTGCAGGCCATGCTCGCCGACCAGCAGGTGGGCGTGTCCACGGGCCGCGCGCTGGTCCGGGACGCGGCGCAGAAGTACGTCAGCGGCGAGGACCGCCGGATCTCCCCGTCCGTCGCGAAGCTGTACTGCACGGAAATGGTAGGCAAGGTCGCCGATCTGGCGGTGCAGGTCCACGGTGGAAGCGGATACATGAGAGACGTTCCGGTGGAACGGATCTACCGTGAGGTCCGGTTGCTGCGCCTGTACGAGGGCACCAGCGAGATCCAGCGCCTGATCATCGGCGGCGGACTCGTCCGCGAAGCCAAGAAAGCGCTCTGACCCATGTACGACGCAGTGATCTGTGAACCTGTCCGCACCCCCGTCGGGGGATTCGGTGGCATCTACCGCGACGTTCCCGTCACCACCCTGGCGTCGACGGTGCTGAAGGGCCTGATCGAGCGGACGTCGCTGACGTGCGAGGACATCGACGACGTCATCTTCGGTCAGGGCTACGCCAACGGTGAGGCGGCGGCCATCGGCCGGATCGCTGCGCTCGACGCCGGTCTCGACGTCACGGTCCCCGGCGTCCAGCTCGACCGCCGGTGCGGCTCCGGGCTCCAGGCGGTGATCTACGCGGCCATGCAGGTGCAGACCGGGATGAGTGATCTGGTGATCGCGGGCGGCGCCGAGTCGATGAGCCAGACCGAGTTCTACAGCACCGGGATGCGCTGGGGCGTCAAGGGCGTGTCGGTGGAGTTCCACGACCGGCTGGCCAAGCCTCGCACCAACTCCGGCGGCGTGAACTTCCCCGTCGAGGGCGGCATGATCGAAACCGCGGAGAATCTCCGCCGCGAGTACTCGATCAGCCGCGAGGAGCAGGACGCGTACGCCGCCGAATCCCATGCGCGTGCGATCCGCGCGCAGGACGGCGGTCTGTTCGACGCCGAGACGATCCCGGTGACGGTGCCCGGCAGGCGCGGCAAGGATCCGGTCGTCCACACCGCCGACGAGCACCCGCGCCGCGACGTCACCGTCGAATCGCTGTCGGCGCTGCGGCCCATCCGGTCGCGCGTCGACCCGGAGGCGACCGTCACCGCGGGCAACGCGTGCGGCCAGAACGACGCCGCCGCGGCCGCGATCGTTACCACCCCCGAGAACGCCGAACGGCTGGGACTGCGCCCGTTCGCCCGGCTCGTCAGCTGGGGCGTGGCAGGAGTGGAGCCGAACCGGATGGGCATCGGCCCGGTTCCGGCCGTGGACAAGGCTCTCACGCGGGCGAAGCTCACCCTGAACGACATCGATCTCCTCGAGATCAACGAGGCGTTCGCGGCGCAGGTGCTGGCGTGCGCTCGGGAGTGGAAGTTCGACGAGTCCGACATGCGGGACAGGTTCAACGTCAACGGATCCGGCATCTCGCTCGGTCACCCCGTCGGTGCCACCGGTGGCCGCATCCTGGCCAACCTGGTCCGCGAACTGGACCGCCGTCAGGCCCGCTACGGCATCGAGACGATGTGCATCGGCGGCGGCCAGGGCATCGCAGCCGTATTCGAGAACGTCAACATCTGACCGTCCCCACCCTGCCCGGTACCGGGCCGACCCGAAGAGAGCTCATGCGCGTATTTCAGAACATCGACGACGTCGAAGCTGCAGTCGGCGAACATCTCGGCCACAGTGACTGGTTCGAGATCACGCAGGACCGCGTGAACGTGTTCGCCGACGCCACCGGCGACCACCAGTGGATCCACGTCGACCCCGAGCGGGCCGCCGAGGGCCCGTTCGGCGCCCCCATCGCCCACGGCTACCTCACGCTGTCGTTGCTGCCGAAGCTCGGGGCCGACCTGATGCGGGTCGAGGGCACGAAGCTGGTGATCAACTACGGACTCAACAAGGTTCGCTTCCCGAAGCCGGTGAAGGTGGGAGCGTCGATCCGGGTCGGCGGTGAGATCGCGGCGTTCGAGCACACGAAGCAGGGCGCGCAGGTCGTCGTCAAGTACACCATCGAGATCAAGGGCGAGGACAAGCCGGCGTGCGTCGCCGAGACCGTCCGCGTCCTGGTCGCCTGAAACGAGGAACAACATGCGAAGAGCAGCACTGGTAGCCCCCGTCCGCACCGCCGTCGGCCGCTTCGGCGGCGGACTGCGCGACGTACCCGCCGAGAGCCTTGCGGCGGCCGTCATCAAGGAGACCGTCGCACGGTCGGGCATCGACCCCGAACTCATCGAGGACGTAGCGATGGGGCAGTCGTACGCCAACTCCGAGGCCCCGTGCATCGGACGGTGGGCCGCACTCGAAGCGGGACTGCCGATTTCCGTCGCCGGACTGCAGACCGACCGCCGCTGCGGCACCGGACTGCAGGCCCTCGTGACCGCGTCGATGATGGTGCAGACCGGCGCCGCGGACGTCGTCCTCGCCGGCGGTGTCGAGTCGATGAGCAACATCGAGCACTACACGACCGGGGCCCGCTGGGGCACCCGCGCCGGATCGCTGAACCTCTACGACCGCCTCGACCGCGGCCGGGAGCGCTCCCAGCCGGAGTGGCGGTTCGGGAAGATCAGCGGAATGATCGAGACCGCCGAGAACGTCGCGACACGGTGCGGCATCGGCCGCGAGGAATCCGACGCGTTCGCCGCCGACAGTCACGCCAAGGCCCACGCCGCCTGGGAGGCAGGCAAGTTCGACGACGAGGTGATTGAAGTGAAGATCACCGACCGCAAGGGCAACGTCTCGGTGGTGGCGCGTGACGAGGGCATCCGCCCGGACACCACCGCCGAGTCGCTGGCACGGCTGCGCAGTGTCGTCAAGGACGGTGTCGTCACCGCGGGCAACGCGAGTCAGCAGAACGACGCGGCGTCGTCGATGCTCGTCGTCGCCGAGGACAAACTCGACGAACTGGGGCTCGAACCGATGGGTTTCCTCACCGGGTGGGCCGCCGCCGGGTGTGAACCGGGACTGATGGGACTCGGTCCGGTCGCGGCCGCGTCGAAGCTGTTCCGCCGCACCGGTGCGAGCTTCGACGACTTCACGCTGATCGAGCTGAACGAGGCGTTCGCCTGCCAGGTGCTCGGGGTCCTGAAGGAATGGGGTTTCGAGGACCGGGACCGCCTCAACGTCAACGGGTCCGGCATCTCGCTCGGGCACCCGATCGGCGCCACGGGCGCACGGATGACGACCACCGCGCTGCACGAGTTGAAGCGGCGTGGTGGCGGCAAGGCGCTCGTCACGATGTGCATCGGCGGTGGGCAGGGTATGGCCGCCGTCGTCGAGGGTGTCTAACCCCGGCTGACCCTGGCGTCCGCCGGCTCCGATGTCGGGGCCGGCGGACGCGACATCACGTTGTTGACGAGCAGCGCCGCGAAGACGACCGCGCAGCCGACGGCGCCGACGGCGAGAGCGGTCCTGATCCCACCCTCGGTGGGATGCAGGTCCGGTGCCAGGTTCGCGGCGAGCACCGCGCCCGCGACGGCGCTGCCGAACGAGCCGCCGACGGTGCGCAGCACCTGGTTGAAGCTCACGGCGCTGCCGAGTTCGGTGTCCGCGACACTGCGGGCGATCAGGGCGGGCATCGCCGCGTACGTCATACCCATTCCCATGCCGAATCCGAACATGCCGATCAGGATTTCCCACAGTTCGTCGTGCGCGAACCAGAGCAGCACGCTCGAGGCCGTCACGAGTCCCGCCCCGGAGAGCAGCAGCGTTCGCATGCGTACCCGCTGCGAGAGCGCGCGCACGAGTCGGTTCGCGCCGAAACTCGCCACCGACAGCGGAAGCATCACGAATCCGGCCCAGAACAGCGGCAGCGCGATGCCGTACCCGGTGGAGGCGGGCGCCTGCGCGATGAGGCTGCCGATCGAGAGTCCGATGTACATCGTGGCGCCGAGACCGATCGCGGTGCTGTTCGCGACCAGTACGTCGCCGTTGCGCAGTACCCGCAGGTTGATCAGCGGATTCGGGGTGCGCAGTTCCACGACGCACCACAGCGTCAGCAGTATCGCCGCGGCGGCGAAGAATCCGATGGTCCACGGGGAGGTCCATCCCCACCGCGATCCCTCGCTGACGCCGACGAGCAGTGACGCGAGACCCGTTCCGACCAGCAGAGCGCCGGGGACGTCGAGAGTGCACCGAGGTGCCCGCTCGTCCGGTCCCGCGGGAATCACCCGCCAGACGACGACGATGGTGGTGATCAGGAACAGAGCCGCGAACCAGAAGGCGAAGCGGAATCCGAGAAGGTCGGCGAGGATGCCGGTCAGGGGGTATCCGAGCCCGAGGCCGGTGGTCACCGTCACCGACAGGCTCGAGATGCCGACGCGGGCCTGGCTGTCGGGGAGGTAGCGGCGGGCGAGCGCGATCGTCACCGGAACGATCCCGTACGTGAGTCCCTGCAGAGCGCGTCCGATCAGGAAGACGGTGAAGTTGGGAGCGGACGCGGCGATGATCGAGCCGGCGAGGATCGTCGCCAGGGAGCACAGGAGCAGGCGCTTCTTGTGGGGTCCGTCGCTCAGCCGGCCCATGATCGGCGTGGCGATCGCCCCGACCAGGAGGTTGACGGTGAGCATCCACTGTCCCGTGCTCACCTCGACGTGCATGTCCTGGGAGATCGTGGGCACCAGCAGCATGCCGAGGGAACTGACGACCGCGGTGGTCAGGGCGGCATAGGCGAGGGCAGGCAGTAACCGGGGGTGTGTCGCGGCGTCAGTCGGTGGGTGCATCGTCCACCAACTTGCGCAGAATCGGGATCAGGGAGTCCAGAGTCGCTTTCTCTTCCGCCGTCAACCGCTCCGCGATGGCGTGTTCCAGCCACTCGAGGCCCTTCGACCGCTCTTGCGTCAGCCTCTCGCGACCGGCATCGGTGAGCTCGATCCAGATCCGGCGTCGGTCTTGCTCGTCGGGGGTGCGCGCCACCAGGCCGAGACCTTCGAGTTCACGCACGGCCGTCGCGATCGCCTGCGGCGTGATCTTCTCGGCCGACGCGAGTGTCGAGGCCGACGTTCGCCCGTGCTTCGACAGGTACGCGAGCACACCTATCTTTCCCACGGAGATCGTCCTGCCCGCGGTGAGCTGTCGCCAGATCGGGCGCAATGCTTCCCGCAGAACCTGTGCGGTGGCCTGTTCGGTGATCATGAGCAAAGCGTACAACCCAATTGATCAATTTAGTTGTCTAAATGGGGAGGCTCACACCGCCCACCGCAGGATCGCCCGCAGCGGACAGCGTCAGCGATATCCTTGAGAGCACGCCATCGAGAGGTGAGTCCACGGTTGTATCCGCGCTGGTCATGCCGTCGGAACCAGCGCGCGGCAGCACGAGCCGACGGAGTGAGTAGACCGGCCGATGGGTGAAGGTGACCCGCTCGACACGCAGCGGTACCCGCCGTCCCCGGCCGCGGAGTTGGCAGGCACCGGTTTCGACGACGCCCAGGAGATCGGGCGCGGTGGTTTCGGCGTCGTCTACCGCTGCACGCAGGCGGACCTGGATCGCACGGTGGCGGTGAAGGTGCTCACCGTCGATCTCGACGAGGAGAACCGGGCCCGGTTCTTCCGGGAGCAGCGGGCGATGGGCCGGATGACCGGGCATCCGAACATCGTGAACATTCTGCAGGTCGGCGCGACCGCGAGCGGTCTGCCCTACATCGTGATGCCGTATCACCCGCAGGATTCCCTCGACGCGCTCATCCGCCGCCGCGGGCCGTTGCCGTTGGCCGAGGTGTTGCGGTTGGGGGTGAAGATGGCGGGTGCGGTGGAGACGGCGCACCGGCTCGGGATTCTGCATCGGGACGTGAAACCCGCGAACATTCTGCTCTCCGATTACGGTGAGCCGGAGTTGACGGACTTCGGCATCGCGCACATCACCGGCGGTTTCGAGACCGCGACCGGCGTCGTCACCGGGTCGCCGGCGTACACCGCGCCGGAGGTCCTCGCGGGTGATCCGCCGAGTCCGGCCGCGGACGTGTACGGGCTCGGGGCGACGTTGTTCAGTGCGCTGACCGGTCATGCCGCGTTCGAGCGTCGCAGCGGGGAGCAGGTGGTCGCGCAGTTCCTGCGGATCACCACGCAGGAGGTGCCGGATCTGCGGGAGCACGGAATCCCGGACGACGTGTCCGAGGTGATCGCCCGGGCGATGTCCCGTGAGCCCGGTCAGCGACCGGCGACCGTTGCCGACTTCGGCGAGGAACTGCGGGCCCTGCAACGCAACCACGACCTCCCCGTCGACGACATGGCACTGCGCACCGAACCCGATGCGCAGGGCAACGGTGAGCAACCGAGCTCGCATCCCGGACGGTCGCATGGCCCGTCCACGCTGGGGGCGACGGGAAGCCTCCCGCTGGAACTGACCAGTTTCGTGGGGCGCCGGCACGAGCTCACCGAGGCGAAGAACCTGCTGGCCGGATCGCGGCTGGTGACGCTGACCGGGATCGGCGGGGTGGGCAAGACCCGGTTGGCGATGCGCGTCGCGGCTGCCGTCCAGCGCGACTACGACGACGGTGCGCGGCTGATAGAACTGGGCGAACTGCGTGACGGGTCGTCGCTGGTCGACGCGGTGGCCGCGGCGGTGGGGGTGCGGGATCATTCGACGCGGCCGTTGCGGGAGGTGCTGATCGAGTTCCTCACGTCGAGAGAACTGCTGTTGGTCCTCGACAACTGCGAGCAGATGGTGGACGCGGTCGCCGAACTCGCCGGCCTCCTGCTGCGGGCCTGTCCGCGGGTGCGGATCCTGGCCACCAGCCGCGAACCCCTGGTCATCGGGGGAGAGGCGGTGTTGCGGGTGCCGCCCCTGGGGGTCCCGGACCCGGAGCGGACTCCGTCGGTGCGGGGGTTGCCCAAATACGATGCGGTGACGTTGTTCGCCGACCGCGCCGCTGCGGCGGTTCCCGGGTTCGTGCTGACCGAGGCGAACGCGGCGGCGGTGGCGGGGATCTGCCACC
Source organism: Rhodococcus sp. T2V (assembly GCF_029269925.1). Classification (NCBI taxonomy): domain Bacteria; kingdom Bacillati; phylum Actinomycetota; class Actinomycetes; order Mycobacteriales; family Nocardiaceae; genus Rhodococcus; species Rhodococcus sp. T2V. The sequence continues at coordinate 83,696 of NZ_JARJBD010000023.1, read as the reverse complement.
GATTGGACGGATTGCCGTTGCCGATCGAGTTGGCCGCCGCGCGGTTGCGGGCGATGTCGCCCGAGCAGATCCTGCAGCGGCTGACCGACCGCTACGCCCTGCTGTCCCGAGGCAGCCGGGGTGCGCCGACGCGGCAACAGACCCTGCGGTTGTCGGTGGACTGGAGTTTCGAACTGTGCACCGCTCGTGAACAACTGGTGTGGGGACGGTTGGCGGTCTTCGCCGGCAGTTTCGAACTCGATGCCGCGGAGCAGGTCTGCGGCGACGGTTTGGGCCCGGACGACCTGCTCGACACACTGACGTCCCTGGCCGACAAGTCGATCCTGATCCGGGAGGAACACGGGCCGGTGGTGCGGTTCCGGATGCTCGAGACGCTCCGCGCGTACGGCTACGAGAAACTCGAGCAGACCGGCGAGACCGTGACTTTGCGCCGCCGGCACCGGGATTGGTACGAGGCCTTGGCATTGGATGCGGACGCGGAGTGGATCAGCGCCCGGCAGCTGGACTGGATCGCCCGTTTGAAGCGGGAACAACCGAACCTGCGGGAGGCCCTCGAATTCAGTGTCGACGACGATCCCGCCGCCGGCCTCCGCACCGCCACCGCACTGTTCCTGTTCTGGAGCTCCCAGGGAACATACAACGAGGGTCGGCGCTGGCTCGAACAACTGCTCGCCCGCCAGAGCGGGCCACCCACCCTCGAATGGGCCAAGGCGATCTACTGCGCCAGCGTGATGGCCAACGTGCAGGGCGATCTCGAGACGGGGGCCGCGCTCGTGGCGGAGGGACGCACGCTCGCCGCACAGACCACTGACCCCATGATGCGCGCGTTCGTCTCCTTCGCCGACGGAATGCTGGCCCTTCTCGGGGGTGATCCCGTCCGCGCCCGCGCGCATCTCGAACCCGCACTCGCGGAATTCAGCGAACGCGGAGAGCGGACACTCGAAGTGGCCGCCCTGTACCCGTTGGGGACAGCCTATGGAATGTCCGGTCTGACGGACGAGGCCGTCGAACGCCACGAGCGGGTTCTCGCGATCACGGAACAGTACGGCGAGAAGATGTACCGGTCTCATTCGCTGTGGGCCTTGGGGATTGCCGTCTGGCAGCGGGGTGATGCGGATCGCGCGGTCCGGCTTCTCGACGAGGCGCTGGAGTTGACCAAGCGGGTGCGCAGTCCGCGCGTCGTCGCAGCCTGTCTCGCAGCCCTCGCGTGGATCGGCCTCGAACAACACGACGCACTCCGGGCCGCCGTGCTGCTGGGGGCCGCCGACGAGCTGGCGCGGGCGATCGGAAGTTCCGCCGTCATCCATTCCAACCTGATCGTCCACCACGAGGAATGCGCCGAGAATGCCCGGAAAGAACTCGGCGACAAAGCATTCGCAGCAGCCAAGCACAAAGGTGAACAACTCGGCTTCGACGCGGCCATCGCCTACGCCCTCCACGAGCAACCACCCGGGGCCTCCACACCCGACACCGACGCGCCGGCGCGACTGACGAAGCGGGAACGCCAGGTCGCCGGCCTGATCGCCGAAGGCCTGACCAATCAGGCCATCGCCGACCGCCTCGTGATCTCACCCCGCACCGCACAAGGACACGTGGAGCACATCCTGGCGAAACTGGGCTTCACCTCCCGCACCCAGGTCGCGGCCTGGGTCGTGGAGCGGACGCACGGTTAGGGTTACATGTTGGCTTCGAGGGTTTGTCCGCCGACGGTGACCGGTGAGGTCCCGACCAGAACGAACACCGTACGTGCCCACTGGTCGGTGGAGTTTCGCCAGACGTGCATGGTCCCGCGCTGGACGATGCTGTCGCCGGTGGTCAACACCGCGACGTCTCCGCCATCCAGCACTGCTTCGAGTTGACCGCTGATCACGACGCCGTAGTCGAGGCTCTGGGTTCGATGGAACGGGAACTCACTGTTCGGAGCCCAGTCCACGATGTAGAAGGCGGTTCCGTCCGCGGTCGAGAACGTCTCGATCAACGCCGCTCCGTCCCGCGGATCCGTATTGTCGGACGGAAACGTGTCGGTGGCCCACAGCCGTGTCGCGAATGCGGCAGGGGACGCTTCGAACGCTTCGACGATCGAATCGGAAAGGACGACCGAGCGGCCGTCCGAATCGTGGCCGGTGACAACACGTCGTGCCTGGTGCTTCATCTTTCGCTCTTCTTCCTGGGTGTGAGTGTGACGTGACCGAACACAGACAAGGGGTCGGCTGTCAGCCCAACCGCTCGCGGGCCCAGGCGGCGGATTCGGTGATCGTCCGGTCGGCCTCGGGGTCATTGCCCACGGCGAACGTGTGAACATGCTGTCTGCTCGGAGCGACGTCGAGCGTCACCTCGACGCCCGCGGCATCGGCCGCCTCGACGAATTTCCGTATGCCGCCGAGCAGATTCTCGTGCCCGCCCGCCGACAGGTACACCGGGGGGAATCCAGCGAGATCGGCGTACGTCGGGTTGCAGAGCGGGTCCTTGGTGCTGCGATCACCGAAGGCGAGTGAGCCCATCGCCACGATGATGGCCTTGCTCGCGAGTATGTCGTTCTCTTCGTTGACCATCCACTCGCCGTCCCAGTCGAGTCCGGGAGAGAAGGTCACCACTGCTCCGGGGGTCGGTAGGCCCCGGGTTCGGAGACTCACGACGAGCGCGAGCGCGAGTGTCCCGCCTGCAGAGTCACCCGCACTGACAATCCGGTTCGGTGCGAAGCCCTGATCGATCAGCCACCGAAACGCCGAGACCCCATCGTCGACCTGAGCGGGATAGGCGTGCTCCGGTGCGCGTCGATAGTCGACGAGCAGGACGCGAGAACCGATTTCTCGTGCGAGGTGACCGGCCATCTTCCGATGCGAGTGGGCGGATCCGGTGATGAAACCCCCGCCGTGGAAGTAGAGGACGACCGTTGTCGGATCGGCGTCCGCCGGAATGCTCCACACGGCGGAGAGTCCGTCGATGTCGACCGACTCGTAGCTGACCCCCTTCGGTTCGGTTGCGACGGTGTGCCACCCCTCCTGCATGTCCCGCATGACCTGCACCGACATCTCCGGGTCGGCCTGCATGCGGGCGACCCAATCCAGGTAAAGCGTGCGGAGGGGATCAGCGAATTCAGTCGACATCATGGGTACCTGACCTTCGTTTCTCGGTGTGTCGAACAATGTGATGCCAGTAGTGGTTCATGGCGCTCAGTGGATTTTTGGTGAATGTCATGCCCGGCTGTCGACCAGGTCTTCGCCCTGGGCACTGTCGTTCACCTGTCGATTCCGCGTGCTCGCGGCGAGGACGAGAACCAGTCCGGCACCGACGAGAGAAGGGACCATGAATGCGAGGAGACCTGCGCGTGGCGTCGCGAACAGAGCGCCGATCTGAGGGCCGAGAATCGCACCGATTCGGCCGATGCCCAGGCAGAATCCGATTGCGGATCCCCGAATCGCTGTCGGATAGTGTGCAGCGATCACGCCGTACATGAGCGTGCTGGTGCCAACGGTTCCGACGCCCGCTGCGAAAGCGGCGACTAAGAGGCCGGCCGCACCGAGTTCGGTACCGAATGCGAGCGCCAGCAGAGCGACGGCTCCGAGGAGGAAGTACGGGACTACGGTCCGCGTCGCACCACCCCGGTCCACGAGCAAGGCGCCGACGATCGTGCCCACGACCGCACCGAACTGCAGCATCATCAGCGCTAGAATTCCTTGTGTTCCACCGAAACCCAATTCCCTGGTCATACTCGGCAGCCAGGTGTTCGGGCCGTAGACGAGAATCTGGCAGCAGAACATCACCGCCGTAAAGATTGCCGTGGCAAACAGGTATCGACGCGACAGGAGCAGTCGTATGCCGCCCTTCGCCTGATCTGTTGGACGGGCGTCTGTCGCAGTGAGTTCGATGCCGAACCGGTTGGCGACCGCGCGTGCTTCCTCGTCGCGGCCACGCGCAGCGAGGAGGCTCGGCGATTCGGGGAGCGCGAAATACAGGATCGGGACGAGGACGATCAGCGCACCGCCAAGCAAATACAGGAGCCGCCACTGCTCGGACGGTGGCGTGGATTTCGCGAGCGCATCCGCACCGGGAAGCACGATCAGCGCGGCGACCGTGGCGAGGACACCGCCGATCGGGTATCCGGTAAGGGTGATTCCATTGAACAGCTGCTTGCGCCGGGCGGTTGCGAACTCACTGGCCAGGGCTACCGCGGCGGGGACGACGGCACCGAGTCCGACGCCGGAGAGAACGCGGCCGATTCCGAAGACCGTGAAGCTGGGCGCGAACGCACACACCAGGCACAACAATGAGAACCAGGTGACACCAGCCAAGATCACGGCGCGCCGCCCGATGCGGTCGGCGAGAGTGCCGGCGACGAGGAAGCCGACCATCAGGCCGCACAGAGTCATGCTGTGAACGTCCGCCAGTGCAGATTTTTCCAGCCCCCACTGGTGCATGAGCGAGGGCAGAGTTGCACCGAAGACGATCAGGTCGTATCCGTCAGCGAGAATGGTGGCGAAACACAGGGCCAACACCAGACCGGGGCCACGAGAGGCTGACGCGCTGGGGGTGAGCGAAGTGGGCATGTGTTGCTTTCGTGTCGGGAGAATGACTGCAAGCCGGCATGTAACTCGGCTCACACTCATAAAACATCAGAGGCAGCATCGAATCGACTGAAAAATCTCGAAGTTCGAATTCGGTCCACGGCAATCAGAGGGTCCTTCGGAAAACCTGAATTCGAACTTCGTCAGAAGTCAATTGATCGGCGATTGGGGGAGTCATAAACTCGGACACAAGGTGCTCGCCGCCAAGTCGACAGCCGAATGGGTCGAGGTCCTCGGTCAGGCAGACATCCCGGCTATCGCGAGGAACACCCCGGAGATGCTGCTCGGCGACCCTCACATGAAGGACTACGGCGAGCGACCGCCGGTCCAGTGCGCGGTCGGGCCGTCGGCCGGGATGACGCCGAGCTCAACGAGCTTCTCGGCGGAGCCGGGCCGCGGCCCTCGAGACGACACATTCAGCAATGGAAGAGGACACAGTATGAAGAAGATTCGGATCGGATCTGGAAGTGGATTCTGGGGCGACAATCTGGACCCTGCGATCGAGATTGCCAAGCACGGTGACGTGCAGTACCTCGCATATGACTTCCTGGGCGAGCCGACCATCCCGTCCCTGCAGAAGATGCAGCGCAAGGATGCGTCGCGCGGCTATGTCCCGTCGATCCGGGCTGTGGTCCGTGGTGTGCTGCCGATCTGTCTGGAAAAGGGCATCAAGATCTTGACCAACGCGGGTGCTGCCAATCCGCAGGCCTGTGCTGACACGATCCTGACCACCGCGAAGGAACTCGGGATCACCAAGCTGAAGGTGGGTATCGTCACCACCAACGATGTTCAGGCCAAGGTCGAGGAACTTCTCGACAACGGAGTCCAGTTCACCAACCTCGACAACGGCGACGCGGATCTCGGCCGAGTGCGCGACAAGATCGTGGGATCGTATGTCTACTCCGGCGCCTACGGTTACGTGGAGGCGCTCGAAGCGGGCTGCGACATCATCATCTCCGATCGAGCCACCGACGACGCGGCTATTCTGGCTCCGCTCGTCCACGAATTCGGCTGGAAGTGGGACGAGTGGGACAACCTCGCGATCGGCATCCTCGCCGGACATCTGATCGAGTGCGGCGCGGCGTGCAGCGGCGGGATCTCGAGCCTGTGGCGCGAGGTTCCCGAGCCCTGGAATATCGGTTACCCGATCGCCGAGGTCAACGAGAACGGTGAACTGTTCATCACCAAAGTGGACGGCACCGGCGGCGTCATCAACCAGGTCACCTTGACCGAGCACCTCCTGTACGAAGTGCACGACCCGGGTAACTACCTGATGCCTGAGGTGATCACGGATTTCACCAACGTCGAGATGGACGAGGTCGCCAAGGACCGTGTCAAGGTATGGGGCGCCAAGGGCAAGCCACGTCCGGACACCCTCAAGGCGGGCATCGCCTACATGGACGGTTTCATCGGCGAGGCTGAGTCGTCAGTGACCTGGCCGGACGCCGTCGAAAAGGCCGAGCGGTCGATCGAGATCATCAAGAAGCGTCTGGAGATGGTAAACCTCGACGCCGAGGAAGTCCGGTTCGACATGATCGGCGTCAACTCGTGCCACTGGTCGGCGTCGCCCGCTCCGGACCCGGACATCAACGAGGTCCGTATTCGCGTCGCGGCCAAGTGCGCCGAGCGTGCAGAGGCCGCGAAGGTAGCTCGCGAATGCGTGATGCTGATGGGCACCGGCCCGATCGGATCGACCGGTCAGCTCAACACTCCGCCGCCGCGCGAGGTTTTCGCACTGTGGCCGACTTTGATTCCGCGCGAGGAGATCTCGCAGACCGTCGAGACTAGGGAACTGTGACGACATGAGCCGTATCCATTTGAACGACATCGCCTACGCCCGCTCCGGGGACAAGGGCGACATCTGCAATATCGCTGTCATAGCCAAGGAGAAGCGTTTTTATCCGCTGATCCTGGAGTACCTGACCGCAGACGTGGTCAAGGAGTTCTTCGGCGAGATGGTCAAGGGCGAGGTGAACCGCTACGAGGTGCGCACCCTGGAAGCGATGAATTTCGTTCTGCGCAATGCACTCGGCGGCGGAGCCACGCGTAGTCTGCGTGCCGACTTCACCGGCAAGACGATGTGCCAGGCCCTGCTGCGCATCGAGTTCGAGGTCGCCGAGCCCGATCTGCACTTGATGCACTGATCGGTTCGATTTAGTACTGCACAATCGACAAGAGTTCGGAGATCCCGAGATGAGTGACAAAGCGCAAGTTGTCGGCGTCAATATGGTGAAATTCGCCAAGCCCGGCGCAAACGACCCGTACGAGGTGATGGCTGCGGAGGCGATCCGCGGGGCCCTCGCCGACGCGGGAATCGACTACTCCCTGGTACAGCAGGCATTCGCCGGCTATGTGTACGGCGACAGCACGTGTGGTCAGCGCGCGGTGTATTCGGTCGGGATGTCCGGCATTCCCGTGTACAACTTGAACAACTACTGCGCGTCCGGTTCGTCCGCGCTCATGCTCGCCCGCCAGGCAGTCGAGACCGGGATCGTGGACTGCGCGCTGGCGTTCGGATTCGAGGAGATGACACCGGGCGCCCTCGGCAGCGCGTTCCCCGATCGGACGTCTCCGGTGGGCTGGATTCACGAACGTCGGGTGGAGCTGCATCCTGAGCTGCCAACCGATGCCCCACGTGCGATCCAGGCATTCGGCGCGGCCGGGTGGGAGTACATCGAGCGGTACGGTGCGAATCCGGACATCTTTGCGCGAGTTGCGGTCAAGTCGCGTACCCACGCGAGTAACAACCCGTATGCGCTGTTCACCAAGCCTCTGACCGTCGATCAGGTGATGGAAGCGCCGACCCTGTTCCCGTATCTGACCCGCTTCATGGCGTGCCCCCCCACTTGCGGAGCGGCAGCTGCGATCGTGGTCAGCAAGGCCTTCGCCCAGCGACACGGACTTGCGGGCGGTGTCGAGATGATCGGGCAGTCGATGACCACCGACACCGAGGCCAGTTCGGTCGACCTGATCAACCTGGTCGGTGCCGACATGACGCGCCGTGCGGCGGCCGAAGTGTACGAGTCGGCCGGCGTCGGCCCTGAGGACGTCGACGTCGTCGAGTTGCACGACTGCTTCACGCCGAACGAAGTCATCAGCTACGAAGGCCTGGGCCTGTGCGCCGAAGGTACTGCGGAGAAGCTCATTCTGAACGGGGACAACACTTACGGAGGTAAGTATGTGGTGAACCCATCCGGTGGGCTGATGTCCAAGGGCCATCCGCTCGGTGCGACCGGTCTTGCGCAGTGCGCCGAGCTCGTCTGGCACCTGCGCGGAACGGCAGGACAGCGGCAGGTCGAAGATGCACGGATCGGCCTACAGCACAATATCGGGCTGGGGGGCGCGTGCGTCGTCACCATGTATCGGAGGGTGTCATGACCGTCTCCGGTCCGCTCGACGGCGTCAGGGTCCTCGATCTCACGTCGAACGTGATGGGGCCATTCGCATCTTTGCACCTGGCGGACATGGGTGCCGACGTGTGGAAAATCGAATCCGGCTGTGGCGACACGATCCGCCGGGTCGGCCCGGCGCGGAATGCGGGGATGAGTTCGAACTTTCTGCACTTGAATCGTAACAAGCGGTCGATCGTGCTCGATTTGAAATCGGACGGTGGGGCGTCGGTGCTTCGCCGGATGATCGCGGGCGCCGACGTGTTCTTGTACAGCATGCGTCCGAAAGCAATGCGTTCGCTCGGGTTCTCCTACGACGATGTGCGCGAGATCAACCCACGGATCGTCTACGCCGGCGCGGTCGGGTTCGGTCAGAGTGGACCATATGCGGACCGCCCCGCGTATGACGACCTGATTCAGGCGGCGTCGGGCATGGCTGCATTGCAGAACCGGAAGGTTGGTAGCCCGGAGTTCGTCGCCACACCGATCGCGGACCGGGTGGTCGGCATATCTACCGCGATGGCTGTCTGTGCTGCGCTCTATCACCGCAACGTCACGGGTGTTGGGCAAGAAGTCCAGGTTCCGATGTTCGAGACTTTCGCGCAGTTGGTTCTCGGGGACCACCTGTGGGGGCACTCTTTCGATCCGCCGATTGGCGACTGGGGCTATGCGCGGACGATGAATCCGGACCGTCGTCCGTACCGGACGAAGGACGGGCGGTACGTCGCTGTCAGCATTTACATCGACAAGCACTGGCGGAGCTTCTTCCAGGTCGCGGGTCGTCCAGACTTGGCCGACCATCCGAAATTCGCCGACGTGCACGCCCGCGCCGAGAATATGCCGGAGTTGCTGCGTCTTCTGTCGGACATCTTTACAACACGTCCGGCGGACGAATGGCTGGCCGACCTGGCGGCTGCAGATGTTCCGGCGATCGAGACGAACACTCCCGCAGGGGCACTCGATGATCCTCACCTGCGGCAGACCGGCTTCTCGTTTGTCGAAGAACATCCGTCCGAAGGCAGGATCAATTCACTCGGCATCCCCCAGACATGGAGCTCCTGTGCCCCGGCGGTCCGCTATCCGGCGCCACGGCTCGGAGAGCACTCGGTCCAGCTCTTGCGTGAGGCCGGAGTGAGTGAAGGCGAAATCGGCACGCTCCTCGCATCCGGTGCGGTGACCGACGAGCTCGGACAGCGTGATGCGGTGAGTGCCCGATGAGTGAGCGGGTGGTGTCGGACCTCAAAGGGAAAGTCGCGATCGTCACCGGCGGGTCCGGCGGGATCGGGCGCGGTATTGCCGCCAGATTGGGCGCTCGCGGAGCGATTGTGGTTGTCAACGGGCGCAGCGAGGAGCGAGCTGCGCACGTGGTCGATGAGATACGCGCGGCAGGCGGCAATGCGCACTTCCAATCCGGGGACGTCGGGTCAACTAGCGATATGCGGACGTTGGCCGAATCCGTCGTCGAGAAGTTCGGTCGTATCGACATTGTCGTGCCCAATGCCGGGGGGTTTGACGAGCAGGCGCGTGATCCGAAGGTCCGAGGGCCGTTCGCTGGCATCGATCTGGAACGGGTCACGAATTTCGCAGGTCAAGCTTTGCTCGGAAAGCTGGCGGTGGTGCAGGCGTCGGTGCCGTACCTGCGGGAGAACGGCGGGTCGGTGGTGTTCGTTACCTCTGAGGGCGGACGTGCACCGACGCCGGGGCAGACGGGCATCGCAGCATTCTCGGCTGGGTTGATTCAGGTGAGCAAACTGTTGTCGAAGGAACTCTCCAGAGACAAGATCCGAGTCAACTGCGTGTGCGTGACCGTCGTCCGGGACACACCGTCGTGGCAGGCTGCGTTCGATCACGATGACGCCGTCTCCGTGGCGCACCGTCGACAGTACGAGAAGATAGTCGCGAGGGCACCATTCGGTATCGCCTCACCTCCGGATATCGGTGACGTGGTGAGTTTTCTCGCGTCCGACGAATCGATGTATCTGACGGGCGCGGTACTCAGCCCTACCGGAGGCCTCACCCTTCACTGATCGGCATCCGTATGCCGCGGTCTGGACTGCCGGATTTCGCAACGGTCTCGAATCGTGTGCGGACGTCACGCGCCAAGAGTCCTCGCCGGGGTGCACCGATTATGTTGGCGAACAGTGTATTTCACGGATGCCGACGGGCCGCTTTCTGATGCTGGTGGGTCGAACCGCGTCGACTCGAGTGCGACGCTCGGTGGGTGTGGTGCTGTCACGCGGTTGGTGACAAGCGCGACGGTTACCGCCGCGCAGGCCGGCGCGTCGAGGGTGAGGGCGGTGCTGATTCCGGTCGCGGTGGGATGCGGGTCCCGAGCGAGATGCGCGCCGAGCACGGCACCGGAGACGGCGCTGCCAACGGACCCGCCGACGGTGCGGAGCACTTGGTTGAAGCTGACAGCACTGCCGAGTTCGGTGGCTGCGACGGTGCGTGCGATCAGGGCGGGCATGGCGGCGTACGTCATGCCCAGAACAGGGGGAGGGCGATGCCGTAACCGGTGGTGTCGGGAGATTGAGCGATGAGACTGGCGACGGAGCAGATGTACATGGCGGCGCCGAGGCCGGCAGCGGTGCCGTTGGCGACCAGCACATCCCTGTCGCGTAGTACGCGCAGGTTGATCAATGAATGGTCGGTCCGTAGTTCGAGGAGTGCCCACGCGGCGGCGGCATCACTGCTCGCCGTAACGCCCACACTCACCTCGAGGCCGTTACCGACGTCCTCGACAGCATCGAAGGCAACTGACCGAGAAGTGTGACCGTATGTCGGGATGGTTCCCGGGCGACGATGCGATGAACGATGAGTGCCACGGAGCAGGAGCCGGGGCCAGCCGGTGGTCAGTGCCTTGGGCGAAGCGCCATGAGTCGGTCGTGCGATATCGTCCCGGCCTCTGCACTCCAGGTGATGAGTTGTTGGTCGGGGTCGCCCACACATGCCAGGGTGTCCCAGTCGAGGGTGATCTCACCGACCTCCGGGTGGTTGAACCGTTTGGCACCGCGGTTGCGAATCGCGACCTGATGGTCGCTCCACCAGCGCCTGAAGTCGACGTCCTGGATGGACAGCTCCCCGACAAGTTCCGTGAGCCGCGGGTCGTGCGGATCACGCGCGACTTCCATGTGGAGCTGCGCGACGCAGAGTCGACCAGATTGTTCCCAGTCGGGATAGAGACGTCGTACCGCGGGATCGGTGAATACCATTCTCACGTAATTACGTTGGCGCGCGGGCAACTGATCGAAATCGGTGACCATCAACGCGGCCGCCATCGCGTTCCATCCGAGCACGTCCATTCTCCGGCCGAGCAGCAGCGCCGGAATCGTTGCGAGATCGTCGAGCAGTCGCAGCAGGTGCGGTGATGCGCGCTGGGCTTTTCGCTGACGCGGCTGTGAAGGAGGGCGCATCGACAGTTCGAGAAGATAGTCACGGCCTGCCTGGTCCAGACGTAACGCGCTGGCGATGGTTTCCAGGGTCGGCCACGGCGCCCCGCGGCGCCCCTGCTCGATGCGGGCGTAGTAGTCGGTGCTGATCGCCGCCAGCGCCGCGACTTCTTCCCGGCGGAGGCCCTGTGCCCGACGGCGTCGGCCGGTGTCCCGGGACAACCCGACGTCCTCCGGTTGTATGGCCAGACGCCTAGTTTTGAGGAAATCACCGATCTCGGTACGGCGCTCGACCTGCTCGTTGTGCGCATTCACATTACGAATAATGGCAAACAAACCTGAACCATGTATAGGGGGACAATTTGTCCCTGGACAAAATTGGCCGCTGTGCAGTCCCATGGAGTGAGGCAATATCGGTGGCACAGCGATCCGCCCGAAGCGCCCGGCGCAGTTCACGCCGGAATTGCTCGCCCCCTCGCCCGCACCGGAAACACCTCGCCGAGGTGACGGCGGTTCGTTCGGTGGGGCGGGAGAACACTCGACCAGGAGGAACATCGTAATGACGAAGGTGCTGATCATCGGCGCCAACGGACGGATAGCACGGTGGGCGGTCGAAATGCTCGCCGGGAAGGAAATAGACCTGACGCTGTTCGTGCGCGACGCGAGTCGACTCGCTGGAGCACCCGACGCCGCACAGGTCATCGAGGGCGATGCACGGGACGAGAAGGCAGTGGCCGAGGCCGTGCGCGGTCAGGACATCGTCTATGCAAATCTCGCAGGTGAAATCGACACCCAAGCCGAGCGCATCGTCGCGGCGATGCAGAGCCAGAGGGTGCAACGCCTGATCTTCGTGACCGCTCTCGGTATCTATGGCGAAGTACCCGGCCCGTTCGGGCAATGGAATCGACGCCAGATCGGCAGCGTCCTGGACACCTATCGCGCGGCCGCCGACACGATCGAGGCGTCCACACTCGACTACACGATCCTGCGGCCTGCCTGGCTCACCGACAACGACGAGATCTCCTACGAGGTCACGCAACGGAATGAACCGTTCAAGGGCACAGAGGTCTCCCGCAAGAGCGTCGCCGCACTGATAGCCGACATCATCAGCTCCCCGGACACCTGGAGCCGGACGAACCTCGGTGTCGACAAACCTGGGACCGACGGGGACCGGCCCGCATTCATGTGAATGTCCGCGCCAAACCCGTTCCCCCGGTGAGCAGTTACGTCACCGAACAAAACACACGCACACAAGAAAGGCACCCCACAATGACCGACAACATCGAGACCGTGAGCATCAAGGCGCTGTACTGGGATATCGCAGCGGACATCTACTTCCCTCCAGGGTTCGACGAGTCCAACAAGTACCCGGTCGTCATCAGCGCCCATCCCATCGGGAGCTGCAAGGAGCAGACCTCCGGCAACGTCTACGGCAGCGCCCTTGCCGCGGAGGGGTTCGTGGTCCTCGCGTTCGACGCGAGCTTCCAGGGCGCCAGCGGCGGCGAGCCGCGCTTCCTCGAGGACCCCACATTCCGGGTCCAGGACTTCAGCTACGTCATCGACTACCTGGTCACGCTGCCCTACGTGGACGACGATCGAATCGGCGTCCTCGGAATCTGTGGCGCGGGCGGCTACGCAGTCAACGCCACGATGACCGAGCGCCGGATCAAGGCCCTGGGCACGGTCACGGGCGCGAACTACGGTCGGCTGATGCACGAGTCGTTCACCGGCTACAACCCCATCGGCGCCCTCGAGGCCATGGCCGCGCAGCGCACCGCCGAAGCGCGTGGCGCGGAGTTGCGGGTGGACGACTTGCTGCCGCCTTCCCCGGAGGTCGCCAAAGAAAAGGGTCTGACCGAGATCGACGTGTACGAGGCGACCGAGTACTACCGCACCGACCGCGGACAGAAACCGCACGGTCTCAATCGATCGCTGTTCTCCCACCAGGCCACCGCCGTCGGCTGGGATGCTTTCAACCGCGCCGAAGTGCTCCTGACCCAGCCGATGTGCATTGTGGTCGGTGACAAGCCCGGCGCGTTCGGAGCGTACCGCGACGGCCTGGAAATCGTTCGGCGCGCAGCATCGAAGGACAAGGAACTCGTTGTGGCCGAGGGATTCTCGCACTACGACCTCTACGACAAGCCCGAACCCGTCAAGATCGCCCTCGACAAGCTGATTCCCTTCTACAAGAAGCACCTCTGATATTGACGCGGGGTGGGTTATCGATGCCCGAGACGGTAACCCACCCAGTCTCGAATCCAGCCAATATCACCTGACCGATCACCTGACCGCGACGGGCGCTTTCCCTCGACCGGGTGATGCACAAGGGGTGCCTGGAGTGGCCTCGTTCCCCGCGCGTGGAGTACTGCACGCGCGGGGAACGAGGCAAGCTCTGCACTGCACTTCTTCGCGGTACGCCTCTGTTCCACTACTGCCGCCACCACCGCAAGGAGATCTCCATGACAACCCCTTCGCCAGAGACGATCGCCGCGAACCTGGCGCAGGGTCTCGCCTATACCAGGCGCACCCCGATCATGAGACGGCCCGACCAATACGGCCTCACCTACGAGGACGTTTTCTTTCCCGCACAGGACGGCACCCCGCTCGAGGGCTGGTTCATCCCAGCCGACTCCGACAAGCTCGTCATCGCCAACCACCCTATGCCCGGGAACCGCTACGGCTACCCCGGTCATCTGAAGGAGTTCAGCACCCCGTTTGCCGACTTCGAGGTCAACTTCCTGCCCGACTACAAGAATCTCCACGACGCCGGCTACAACGTGCTCGCGTACGACCTGCGCAACCACGGCCACAGCGGCGCCGCGAACGGCGGGATCGTCGGGATCGGCCTCCTCGAATACCGTGACGTCATCGGCTCCCTGCACTACGGGCGCACTCGCCTGGGCATCGACAACTCGCACATCGGGCTGCTCAGCCGCTGCCTGGGCGCGGACTCCACGATTGTGGCCATGTCGAAGCACCCCGAGGAGTTCGAGGGTCTACGGGCCATGGTGGCGGTCCAGCCGGTGTCGTTGCGGCCCATGATCGAAGTGGCGACCAGCGGCATCCCCGGTGGGGTCGAGATGGTCGCACAGGAGATCAAGAAGCTGACCAGCTTCGACCTCGACGAGATGTCTCCGCTCGGCTACGCCAAGGACGTCACCGTGCCGACGCTCGTGGCGCAAGTCCGCCACGACTCCGCTACCCGCCCCGACGACGTGCAGGGCATCTACGACAACCTCGGTACTGCCGACAAGCGGCTGCACTGGATCGAGGGAACCACCCGCCGCTTCGACGGGTACAACTACTTCCCCGAGAACCCCGAGCAGATGCTCGACTGGTTCAATGCCCACTTCGCTTGACGGGGTTGGGGTTCGATACCCTCCCCGACCTGAAATCAACTGCCCTAGTTCGAGATTAGTCACCCACCGGGCGACGGCGAGTTCCCGGTCTGCGTCGCGAAGAGGTCGCCACGCTGGCGGGGGTCAGCCCGGACTACTACGTGCAGATCGAGCGTGGCCGCGTGGGCGATGTGTCGGACTCGGTCTTGTATGGGATCGCGGGGCCCTGATGCTGTCTGCTTCATCGCCGAACCGAGCGACTCCGCCACGAAGGATTCCCTGCTCGTTCTCGCCGGCTGGGCGCAGGCACCGCCCGCCGAGGGCTGCCTCACACGCTGCGGCAGCTGAGCTGTTTCGCCAGGGTCGCGCCCAGCACGGATATCGATTCGGTGGCCTTGTCGATGGCGATCTGCAGGTCCGGGTCGGGCACCGGGTGGTCCTGCTGCCGGTTCGGCACCGGACGAGCCGGATCTGAGGGCGGCACGGTTTCGTGTAACTCGATAGGGGCCGCCAGGTCCCTGAGCTTGTACGCCAGCAATGCCGTCTCTTGCCGCAGCTGAGGGCCGCTGTCCCGGTCCGAGCCGGGCGCGAGAGCGCCCAGGACCGAGACCTGCCGTCCGATCTCGACGACAGCCTGGACGGCCCGCGCAATGTCGTCGTTCGTCCAGCGTCCTGCCTTGTCGTCGGGTTCGAGCTGGGCGTGGTCCGCGGCCTCGACGATCTCGAGTCGAGCCAACCTACTGCCCACGGTCGCCCTGGCGACCTCGAGCCGGTGGTTCTCCTGCGGCTGGTCCGATAGCCGATCGAGCGCGTCGAGGCGATCCGCTTCGGCTCGCGCCCATACCGCGAGCAACTCGCTGAGCCGCTTGCGCTGGTAGGTGGGCGCGAGCATGTACGCGGCGAATGCCAGAACGCAGCCGATGACTGTTTCGGCGCCGCGGGTCACCGCCCCGAGTGGGCCGACCGTCAATGCCGAAATCCAGGCCACGACCCACAGCATGGTCCAGGGCTGGCCGCAGCTGCGGAATGCGAGATAGCCGAGGAACAGCGTGATGAGCGTGACGGTGTGCAGTATCGGATCCGGGGGGAGGAACGACAACGCGAGACCGACGGCGGCGCCGGCGAGCGTACCGACGGTACGGCCGATGCCGCGCGCAAAAGTCTCTCCGTAGTCGGGAAACAGGATCAGCACCACAGCGACGACAACCCAGAAGCCGTGTCCGTGGAGCAACACCTGCGTGCCGACCCAGGCGCCGATCGCGACGCCGATCACTTGACCGATGACACCGGTGACCGCGAGCCGCAACGCGTGATGGACGATCGGTGACGCCGGATGCAATTCGGCACGGACGAGTTCCAGCGAGGTCGGCGGTCGACGCTCGTCCGACGGGACGGGGGCGGGGGCGCCGGCGGTGGTCCGCGCCGCGGTCGTGATTGCGTCGATCAGCCTGCGCTGCAGTCGGTCCTGCCCGGCTGTCACTGCCAGATCCGACGGGAGAAGTTCGGGGCGGCGGCGCCGGATGGCGCCTCCGATCGCGTGCAGATGCTCGGACACAGCTGCTCGCCAGGGGGCGGCCACATCGTCGCCCCGATTGTTCACGGCCGCGAGCAACTGGGCTATCTCCTCCCCACGCTCGACGAGTTCGGTGAGGTGGTCGATCTCGCGGTGGCGGCGCCCGCGAAGCAGGGCAAGGCTTCGGTCGGCAGCCAGTAGCGCCGGACCGTAGGGCCCCCCGGAGGCCAACGCGTCGTAGAGCGATGCGACGGCGCGGCGTTGCACCGCATGGCGTGGCTCGTACGGCGGGAGCAGTTGTGCCATGAGCATGACGGCGACGCCGACCGCGAACAGTGCGAGTTCACGGGCACCGACCGGCAGGGACGGGGTGATCTCGGCGAATGCGACGAAGATGATCGTGACGACGAGAAACCGCATGCTGATGCTCAGCGCCACTACACGCAGGATCCCGGCCGTGAACAAGCCGATGAAGAGAACGGGGAGAATGAGCCACCACAGCCCGTGTAAGAGGATCCCGGCGGCCGCGGCGAAGATCTCGGCTGTTCCGGTGAGGACGGCTGCTCCCAGACGTGAGCGGTTGTGTGGCATCAAGGATGCGATGCCCCCGAGGAACGCACCGACACAGATCAGGACCTGCTCTTCGAAGTCGTGCAGGAAGTAGCCACCGATCGCCGCGACGATCATGCCGGCTGCCACACGAAGCAGACGGGCAGGATCCTGAAGGGGCGGTCCGGGCTTCAGCCCTCGCAGGGCAGCGCGGCCGAGTGCCTCGCGGTGCATCACATGCCGCCTGTCGGTGGCGTCTTTCGGTCGCTTCGAGCCTGTCATGACGTGTTTTCGCACTGTTCGTCCTTCGCGGGGGTGCCCCCTTCTCCGGGATCCGGCTGTCAGGCGCTGCGGAAGATCGTTTTGAGCTCCAGGTACGGTTCGAGGCTGCTGGGCCCGAGTTCTCTGCCCATGCCGCTGTTCTTGACGCCGCCGAATGGTGCCTCCGTGGGGAACGACGCGCTGTTGACACCGATCGTGCCGGTCACGATGCGTCGGGCGACCGCGGTGGCGTGCTCGCGGTCCGGAGAGAAGACGCCGCCGCCGAGGCCGTACTCGGAGTCGTTGGCGATGGCGATGGCCTCGTCCTCGTTCTCGTAGGCGATGACGACGAGGACTGGGCCGAAGATCTCTTCACGGGCGATGCGCATGTCGTTGGTGACGTCACGGAAGACGGTCGGCTCGATGTAGAAACCCCGGTCGTTCGCCGTGGATCGGCCCCCGCCGACGACGACCTTCGCTCCTTCACGTTGTCCCAGCTCCAGGTACGACTCGACGCGATCTCGCTGCCGTTCGGACACCAGGGGGCCGAACAGGTTGACGGGATCGGTGGGATCGCCGATCGGGATCTCGCTCATCGCGGCACTGACAGCGTCGACTACTTCGTCGTACCGCGATCGGGGTGCGAGCACCCGGGTCAGGGACCGGCAAATCTGGCCGGTGTTCGGTGAGCACGCGGTTGCTACGAACGGCTTGAAGGCGTCGAGATCGACGTCCTCGAGCAGGATGGCGGCCGACTTGCCGCCCAGTTCGAGCGTTACCCGCTTGAGGTCCCTGCCGCAGGTCTCGGCGATGGCCTTGCCGGCGACGGTGGAGCCGGTGAAGGCGATCTTGCGCACCAGCGGATGCTCGACGAGGGCGCTGCCGGTCTCGCGGCCTCCCGTGACGACGTTGACGACGCCGGCGGGGATACCCGCTTCGGTGGCGATTTCCGCGAAGAGAAAAGCATCGAGCGAAGTTTCTGGTGCCGGCTTGATCACGGCGGTGCATCCTGCCGCGAGTGCCGGTCCGATCTTCCACGCGAGCAGGGGCTGGGGGCCGTTCCAGGGGGTGATCGCCCCCACCACGCCGACCGGCCGACGCTGCAGGAGCGCGTCACCGATGGACGTTTCCAGTGGTTCCTCTTCGACGAGGGTGTCTGCGAGCGATGCGAAATACCGGTAGTACAACGGAACTTGCTGCTGCATCGCCCGGGACACGCTGATCGGGGTGCCGTTCTGCCGCGTCACCAGCGCAGCGATCTCGTCGATACGGCCTTCGTAGGTGTCGGCCAGGCGGCGCAGGGAAGCGGCTCGCTCGGACGGAGGGGTGGCGGCCCACGTGACCCCGGCGGCGTCGGCGGCCTGCACGGCCGCGTCGATATCGGAGGAATCACCGTCGACGATGGAGGCAAAGACTTCCTCCGTCGACGGATTGATGACGGAGATTGTCTCGGCGGAGTGGGCGGCCCGGTACTCGCCGCCGATGTAATGGGATTCGTGGTTCGTGACCATTCTTGTGTCCTCCTGGTCCCACCGCATTGTGATGGCGGCAAGAAATGATGGATGCCCCGACCGGAACGTCGGGACGGGTAATGCGACGTCTGCCGATGTCGGATGAGGGCCGAGTGATCCGACGAATTCGATTCGGCGAGCCGATCGAGTGTGCCCTCTGGTCTGATCTTACGTATCTCGAAGCCGGCGTGGGAGGGGCCACCAGCACCCCCATGACCGCGACAATTGATCGGCTATCTTTGCCATCGACTCCACTTGCGCGCGGCGCGAAGCTCGTTCGGGTTCAGGCCGCCCCAGATTCCGTGTTGCTCTCCGAAATGAATCGCGCTTGTGCGGCATTCGCTGATCACCGGGCATTGGCGGCAGATCGCCTTCGCTTGCTGCTCCTGACGGCGTGACCAGGTGCGATTGTCTTCGCGATCGGTATAGAAGACGGCGATGTCCATGCCACGGCAACGCGCCTGTGGTCGCCAATCGTCACGATCGACGTGTGATGCGAGATTCATGGTTCACAGTGCTTTCCTGGCTTCGCGGCGTGCGTTCGGCCTTTGGGAACAGAAACGCAAGGGGGAGTTGAAGTTACGATCCATAGGGTGAGGCTTACCTCGGGTTAGCTTCCGCATCTTTGACTTTCGGAACAATTCTGCAGAAAATTCTCAGTGCGGGCGCCGATCGGTGCTCGGGCGCAAATGAACTGAGCGGTGGGTTTGCTCGAGACGGGAACGGACGATTCAGATGCATATCGCGTATATCGACCATTTCGTGCTGACTGTTGCCGACATCGACACCACCGTCGAGTTCTACTCGACGGTGCTTGGGATGTCCGAACACCGGTACGGCGACGATCGCCGAGCATTGCTGTTCGGTCGCAGCAAGATCAATCTGCACCAGCAACCGAGCGAGGTGACGCCCAACGCTCGGCACGCGCAACCCGGTAGCGCCGACGTCTGCCTGATCGTCGAAGAATCCATCGACGCGGTTGTCCGCGAGCTGTCCGACAGGGGCGTTCCGGTGGAAGTAGGTCCTGTCCAGCGCCACGGCGCTCGAGGGGTGATGACCAGTGTGTACATCCGCGATCCGGACGGAAATCTCATCGAGCTGTCGGAATACCAGGCGGGCACCTCCGTCAGGGTCTGATCTTCAGCACTTCGGGAAGTTGGTCGTTGTCCGCCCCGATGTCGCGGGCCGCGTGCAGGGGCGGCGGGCGCCGACCGTCGAACGACAGGGGCAGACCGACCAGTCCGATCTCGTCGTCCGACGGCGTGCCGATGATGCCGAGCGCACGGGTGTGCTCGTGGGCGACGACTTCGGCGGTGGTCTGGATCGGTGCCGCCGGGATGCCGGCACCCTGCAGCAGTTCCTGCCAGTGGGCACGTGTTTCCTTCGCCAGTTGCTCACCGATCAGCCGGTCGATCTCGGCCCGGTTCTGCAACCGCCCAGCGTTGGTGGCGAACCGATCGTCGGTCGACCATTCCGGATGTCCGAGTGCGGCGCAGAGGCGAGCAAACAGCGGGTCGTTGGCGCAACTCACGATCAGATCGCCGTCGCTGGTCGAGTACGCGCGGTGCGGGACGATGAAAGCGACACCCGACCCGTGGCGACCGCCGGGTTCGCCGTCGGCGTTGTAGTTCGCCACTCCGATCGACATCCACGCCATGGCGGTCTCGAGGAGCGACGCGTTGACCGTCGCACCGGCGTGTTTCACCTGACGGCGGTGCAGCGCCGACAGGATGCCGATCACCGCCCACATCGCGGACCCGAAGTCGATGATGGACACCCCTGCCCGCACCGGGGGCTGTCCCTCCTCGCCCGTGATGCTCATGATTCCGGAGAATGCCTGCATCAGCGGGTCGTATCCGGGGAGTGTGTTCAGCGGACCCACATGTCCGAACGCGCCGATCTCGCAATAGACCAACTCCGGCTTGGTCACCCGGAGGCTGTCGGCGTCCAGCCCGTACTTCGCGCTGGAACCCGGCCGGAGGTTGTGGATGAAGACGTCCGCGCGTTCGGCGATCAGCGTGTGCAGCGTCTTCAGCTGATCTCGATCCTTGATGTCGATGCTGATGCAACGCTTACCGCGATTGAGCGCATGGAACGCGGCGCCGCTGCCCTTCCATGTGCTCGGCCCCCAGCCGCGGGCGGAGTCGCCCGTCGGACGCTCCACCTTCCACACCTCGGCGCCGAGTTCCGCGAGGATCTTCCCGCTGAACGGTGCCGAGGCACTGTCGCCCAGCTCGACCACGACAACTCCCGATAACGGCAGATCACGCTGCATCGTCTTCCTCCTTGGTGGTCAGCCGGCCGAATGTGCGGCGCGCACTTCGGGTGTGTACGTGGCGCCGGAATTCAGCAGCTCGTCTATTTCACCGCGATCGAAACCGGCTTCGGTGAGCAACTGCACCGAATGTTCGCCGAGGCGTGGCGCCGGGTACCGCAGGTCCGGCTGACTCTCGCTCCACTGTTGCGGAATCGCCATCGTCTTCAGCGGGCCTTCCGAGGGGTGGTCCTGGTCGACGAAGAAGCCGACCTCCCTCATGTGTGGATCGTCCAGCAACGATTCCGGGGTGTTCATCTCGATGACCGGAATATCCGCTTCGGTCAGGAGCTTCATCCATTCCGCCGTCGTCTTCGTTTCGAACACCTGCCCCAGGAACTCGTACAGGATTCCGATGTTCTGGGTCCGTCCGTTGATGTCGGCGAAACGCGGGTCCTCGACCATCTCCGGGTGTCCGGAGATTTCGAAGAATCGCTGCCAATGCTTGTCGACGTAGACGTTCACCCCGAGGTAGCCGCCGTCGAGCGTCCGATACGGGCGGCGGTCCGGGTTCATCATCCGGCCGTACCCCCAATCGCCGATCGGCGGATCGAACGTGTGCCCGTACAGGTGGTCGCCCATGACGAAATGCGCGAACGTCTCGAACATCGGTACCTGGACTTCCTGACCGACACCCGTCTTCTCGCGCCGGAACAGTGCCATCGACACGGCCGTGCTCGCGGCCATGCCGACGACGCGGTCTGCGATGGCGGTGGCCACATAGGTCGGCGGACCTGCCTTGCGGCTCTGGAGTACCGGCATACCGACCGCTGCCTGGATCAGGTCGTCGTATGCCGGCCGGTCGGCGTAGGGGCCGTTCTGGCCGAACCCGTAACAGCCGCAGTAGATGATCCGCGGATTGATCGCGCGGGCGTCCTCGTAGCTCAACCCCAGCCTGGCCATCGCTCGAGGCCGCAAGCTGTACAGCAGCACGTCGGCGGAACCGATCATCCGCTCGAGTGCGGCGCTGCCGCCGGCGGACTTGAGATCGAGGACGAGGCTGCGCTTGTTGCGGTTGAGGTGCAGGAAGATCGCGCTCATCCCGGGGTTGCGGGACGGGCCGACACCGCGAGTCGTATCGCCGGCCCGTGACTCGATCTTCCAGACGTCTGCCCCCATGTCGGCGAGCAGGAGCGACGCGTACGGGCCCATGAAGTTCGATGTCAGGTCAAGGATGCGCACACCCTCCAATGGTCCGGTCATGTCACTGCTCCTACTGGTGGTCCGTCATGGTGAATACGGGGAGTTTCTGCTCCCCACGTTGTACGAAACGCGTCGTGACCGGTTTTCCGATCGCGATGGCGTCGGGTTCGCCGTCGATCTGTGCGAACAAGGTGTAGCCGTCGTCCATCTTCACGAAGTCGACCGCGTACGGCACGACCGTGGTCCAGACGGGCGTCGGTCCACGCATGATCCTGCTGTACGAGTAGATCGTCCCGCTCCCGGCCGATTGTGTCCACGACAATGCCGACTCCGTCGCATCGCTGTGCAGGCAGAGCACGTACTCCACTGTGCCTGCGGCGATCGTCTGCGACGCGGCGGTGATAGTCGACGTCAGCCCGGCGCCCTGCATCGCGATGCGGACGCATCGCCCATGCCGACGATCGCTGCGCCGGGCTTCGACGACATAGTTAGTTCTTGGCGCGCTCGGTGGGCAGCGACCCGCCGACCAGGGCCTCGAGATCCTCGCGCTTGCGCAGCATCAACAGGCTCCATTCGCTCTTCTGGCACACGTCGCCGTTCTGGTTGAGCGCCTTCATCAGCAGCGTGATGACGCCGTATTTGTCGTCCTTGTCCTTCTTGGCGAGGACCTCGGCGGTGACGTAGATGGTGTCGTTGATGTGCACCGGCGTGAGATACCGGAGGTTGTTGATCCCGTAGTTCGCCTGGATCGGCGGACCGAAGGTGATGAGGCCGGTCATGATGGAGTAGGTCAGCGACCCCTGTACCAGGCGCTCACCGAAACGGGTCTGGGCCGCGTAGTGGACGTTCGAGTGGATCTCGATCCAGTTGCCGGTCAGCGCGCAGTAGTTGACCACGTCGGTCTCGGTGATGGTGCGACCACCGCTGCGAAACACCGTGCCGACCTCGATCTCGTCGAGCGGCATGTCGATGCGGTTGTTGATGGTTACGGGATTCGTCGTTGTCATCGCTGCTTCCTTGGGACGTGAAGGGTGATCGGGGGAGACTCAGGCGTTGGTCAGCTTCATCGACTTGGCGATGATCGTGCGCTGGATCTGCGACGTGCCGCCGCCGATCGTGCACTGGATCGACTCGCGCAGGTAGCGCTCCATGTCGCCCTCGGGCAGGTTGGCGTAGCCGCCCAGAATCTGCATGCCGTCGAGCGCACACTGCTTCAGGGTCTCCGACGCGTACAGCTTGGCCATCGAGGTCTCGCGGGCGGCGGGGGTGCCCTCGGCTTTGATCGCGGCGGCCCGGTAGCAGAGCAGACGAGCAGCGTCGACGCGGGTCTGGTTCTCCGCCAGCATGTGCTTGAGGACCTGGAACTCACGGATCGGCTTGCCGAACTGAGTGCGCTGGTGCGCGTACCGGTTGGCGTTGTCGACTGCCTCCTGCGCGTTGCCGGTGTAAGCGGCTGCGACGGCGCAACGCTCCAGTTCGAGGTGGTCGGTGATGACCTTCCAGCCCTGGCCCTCTTCGCCCAGCAGCGCGTCGCCGGGAACCCGGACCTCGTCGAGGAAGATCTCGGTGGTGCCGGTCGCGTGCCGCGACAGGGTCGGCAGCTTGTTGATGACGAGTCCCGGGGTGTCGTTCGGGATCAGCAGCACCGACAGGCCCTTGTGCTTGTCGGAGGTGTCGGTGCGAACCAGCATCGCGATGACGGTGTTGTCGGCCGCTGCACCTGAGCACCAGAGCTTGGAGCCTGTAATCACCCAGTCGCCGTTCTCGTCACGGCGAGCGCGGGTCTTGGTGTTCGCGGCGTCCGAACCGGCGTCGGGCTCGGAGATCGAGACCGAGAAGCGAATGTCACCGTCGATGAACGGCTTGACGTAGCGGTCCTGCTGCTCCTTGGTGCCGAACTTCAGGATGTTCATGGCGGTGAAGGTCGGAACAAGCACCGAGCACGCGAAGTCGAATCCGAACTTGCCGAGACCCTCTGCCATCAGCGAGTAGTCGAAGATATCGCCGCCGGAGCCGCCCATCTCCTCGGGGAACAGGATGCCAAGCCAGCCCTGCTTGGCGATCTTCTCGTACGCCTCGTACGGGTAGAGCCGGTTCTCGTCGCAGTGCCGGACATACTCGACGGTGATTTCGTTGTCCATGAAATCGTTCACGACGTCGAGCCAGGCTGCCTGGGATTCGTCGAGGAAGTTCGAATTCATATTCTTCTCTCCAGATCGGAAGGAATGGTGCCCGTATTTCGGTTGCACCGCTTGAATAAAGCGTAGAACTGCGCGGTTGCCGAACCTAGTGATTCTTTTCGAATCAACGATTCGGCGAGTGCGAATCCTGTTGTGAGGCACAGCCGAGGGGTCAGGTGATTGCGCCCGCCGTGCGGAGCGCAGCGAGTTGTTCGGCGGTGAAACCCCAGTCGCCGAGAACGTCGTCGGTGTGCTGTCCGGGCGCGTCGGGCGGGCCCTGGATCGCGCCCGGAGTGCGGCTGAACCGCGGCGCAGGAGCCGGCTGCACCACGCCGTCGACCTCTGTGAACGTGCCGCGCGCAACGAGATGCTTGTGCTGCGGTGCCTCGGTCAACGACAACACCGGCGCCCAGCACGCGTCCTCCCCATCGGCGAGGGCGCACCATTCGTCGCGGGTGCGGGTTCGGAACACCGCGGCGAACCGTTCCTGTATCTCCGGCCAGCGGGTCCGGTCGTGCTGATCGGGCATGTCGGATTCACTCAGTCCGAGAAGGCGAAGAGTGTTGCGCCAGAAGCGGGTTTCGTTACAGGCGACGCTGAGCCAGCGTCCGTCCGAGGTCTCGTACACGTGGTACCAGGGCGCGCCCGAATCGAGCCGATTGGCTCCGCGTTCGTCGCGCCAGTATCCGGCTGCGTGAAGGCCGTAGAACAGGGTCATCAACGACGCCGACCCGTCCACCATCGCCGCATCGACCACCTGCCCGCGGCCGGACAGCCGGCTCTCGAGAAGAGCCGCAACCACTCCCAGCGCCAGATACAGTGAGCCGCCGCCGAAGTCGCCGGCAAGGTTGAGCGGCAGCGTCGGTGGTCCATCCTTGGGCCCGATGGCGTGAAGTACGCCGGTCAGTGAGATGTAACTGGCGTCGTGCCCCGCGGACTGAGCCAGCGGTCCGTCTTGCCCCCAGCCGGTCATCCGCCCGTACACCAGCGCGGGATTCGCGGCGAGACAGTCGTCCGGGCCGATCCCCAGCTTCTCCGCCACGCCGGGCCGGAATCCCTCCACCAGCACATCGGCTCGACGCACCAGGTCGAGAATCGCAGGGGCGGCCGCCTCGTTCTTCAGATCCATTGCTGCACTGCGGCGTCCGCGATTGAGGAGATTGAAGCGCGGATCCACCGGCGCGCCACCGTCGTAGCCCGGCGGTCGGTCGATCCGGATGATATCCGCCCCCAAGTCGGACAGGAGCATGCAGCAGAACGGAACGGGCCCGACGCCGCCCAGTTCCACGATCTTGACGCCCGCGAGCGGGCCACGGGATTTCTTCATATTTCGGCTCCAATCGACCACCTCGAGTCTATTGCTCACCGGAGTCGGTTCCAATTGAAGAAACGTGAAGTGTCGATTCGGGCAAACCGAATTCCATCGATCTATTCAGCCAATTCTATGCCACCATTGACGAATTCGCCTTCACAGTGACACCATTCACGGAGGCAGTATTTCTTCCCGTGCTGCGGATGAATCCGCGCACGGAGACAGCGGCGCAGTGTTCGGCAACGGCCGACACCGTGCGCAGTCTGCCGGTCGGGGTCATCGAACGTACGCCGGTGTTCACCGGCGCTCACCAGCGGGATCGTCACCAAGAGGAGTGGATGCACCATGAGAACACCGAATGATCGCGTCGATGCGGGCAGGGCGGTATCCGATTCCAGCGCGCGGGCGGCTCGCTCATGCTGACCAGGGGCGCTGTGCTGCGGCAGTCGCCGGGCTCGTACGAGGTGGTCGAGCTCGAGGTCGATGATCCCCGGCCTGGGGAAATCCGGGTCAAGATGGCCGCCACCGGCCTCTGCCACTCCGACGACCACTTCGCGACCGGTGACCAGCAACCGGGGATCCTCCCGATTGCGGGTGGCCACGAAGGCTCGGGGGTCGTCGAGGCAGTGGGACCGGGCACTACAGGCTTCGTCGAGGGCGACCACGTGGTCTTTTCCTTCCTCCCGGTGTGCGGTCGCTGCCGATGGTGCGCCACCGGTCATCAGAACCTGTGCGATCTCGGCCGCTTCCTCGCCACCGGTGCCCGCTTCGACGATCCGAGCTCGTTCAGACTGTCCCTCGACGGTGCCCCGGTCGGACAGCTCGCCGGTCTGGGAACATTCTGCGAATACGTGACCGTCTCGACGGCATCGGCGATCAAGATCGACCCCTCGATCCCACTGGACGTCGCGTGCCTGACCGGGTGCAGCGTGGGGACCGGCTGGGGTGCGGTGGTCAACTCCGCACAGATCAGGCCGGGGCACGTCGTCATCGTGATGGGCATCGGCGGGATCGGGATCAATGCCGTCCAGGGTGCCGCACACGCCGGCGCGGGCGCCGTCATCGCCGTCGACCCGGTCGAGTTCAAACGCGAATCGGCGTTGAAGCTCGGGGCCACCCATGCCGTCGCCGACATCGAGGAGGCCACCGAGGTGGCCCGGTCGATGACCAACGGTCAGGGCGCCGACGCCACGATTGTCACCGTCGGCGTCACCAGCGGACGTCATGTGGGGCAGGGTCTGCAGTCCGTCCGCAAGGCGGGTACGTGTGTGGCGGTCGGGCTCGGTGATGTCGCGGTGAAAGACGGTGACATCAACCTGCACGAGCTCGTCCTGTACCAGAAGCGGCTGCAGGGCTCCCTGTTCGGGGCCAGCTGCCCCACCGCGGACATCCCGGCACAGCTGCAGATGTACCAGAACGGGCAGCTTCGGCTCGACGAGCTCGTGACCACTCGCTACTCCCTCGACGACATCAACGTCGGCTTCGAAGACATGAAGGCCGGCCGCAACCTGCGTGGAGTCGTGGTCTTCGATTCCTGAACCGACGGGTAGGGGCGGATGCGCGACGCGCGTCCGCCCCTACCCGTTCGGGATGGATCAGTGAATGGTCAGCGCCACTGCCGAGGGCGCTTCGGCGGCCGGGCGATCTGAATGCTAGAACTCGAAAACACCCTTGCCGTCGCTCTGCTGCGCGAACCATTCGTACGCCTCCACACCCTGATCCAGGGACCAGGTGTGGGTGTAGATGTCGTCGATGGGGAGATTCCGTGCGGCGATGAACTCGGCGCACCGCAATTGCTCGATCGTGGACATCGTCCACGACGTCATCAAGGTCCATTGCTTCTTGTAGTGAGCCTGCACGTCGAACTCGATATGCCCGGGCAGGCCGAGGAAGCATGCGCGCCCCCAGGGTGCGAGTACTGCGAGAGCATCGTCGTTGGCTTTGCCGGAAGTCTCCAGAATCAGCGGTGCGCCGCGTCCACCCGTCAGGTCGGCGATCGCATGGACCACATTTGAGGACCGTGAGTTGACAGTCGAGGCCGCACCGAAACTCTTGGCGCGCTGTAGCCGGTTGTCATCGATGTCCACGGCAATCACCGTCGCACCCAGCGCCGACGCGAGCATCGTGCCCGACAGACCGACGGGGCCTTGGCCGAATACCACTATCGTGTCCCCGGCGACATTGCCGAGCCGTTGCAGGCCACCCCACGCCGTGCCGGTTCCACACCCGATCGCTGCCCCGGCCTTGTAGCTCAAGGCGTCCGGAAGCGGCAGGAGAGTGCGGGCAGGCACTTTGAGGAATGGGGCGTGCCCACCGTTCGCGGAGATTCCCATGACCTTCGATGGTTCGCGCTCGCACATCTGCGGCCAGCCGGAGCGGCAGGCGGGACACGCGTCGCAGCCCCAATAGTGGTGGATCATCACTCGATCGCCGACGCGCGCCATCATCGGCGTCACACCGTCACCGACGGCGTGGACGTCCCCGCACGGTTCGTGGCCCTGGATGATGTCGGTTCCGACAGCTATCGCGCCCCGACGGAACAGGAGGTCGCTTCCGCACATTCCCGAGGCTCGGACCCGGACGACGACCTCGCCGGGCCCGGGTACAGGGTCGTCGAACTCTCTGATGACAGTGGTGTCGTCGCCCGGAAAGGCAATTGCACGCATCGTGATCAATCCTCCGTGTTCTCGAAATAGTTGGGGAACTGCGCGGTGAGGCCGATGACCGTCGTACGGGTCTCCATGTACGGGGTGAGGGCGTCGATGCCGTTCTCCCGGCCCCAACCGCTGGCCTTGAAGCCGCCGTAGGGAAGTGACCACCGCACGAACGAGTAGGTGTTGACCCATACCGATCCGGCTTCGATCTGGTTCGAGACCCGATGCGCGCGACCGATATTGCCCGTCCACAGTCCCGCGGTCAGCCCGTACGAGGTGTCATTGGCGATGGCGACGGCCTCTTCTTCGTCGTCGAACGGGATCAGTGCCACCACCGGGCCGAAAATCTCTTCACGCGCCACCCGCATGTCGTTGGAGACGTTGGCGAAAACGGTCGGCTGAACGAAGTAACCGGGTGCCAGTTCGTCGGTGAGGATCCGTTCGCCTCCGGCGACCAGTTCGGCGCCATCCTCCTGGCCGATCTTCACGTACGACAGGGTTTTGTTCAGTTGCTCTTCGTGCGCCTGGGGTCCCATGCGTGCGGTCTCGTCGGCCGGCATGCCGACACGTACCTGGGCGGCCCGGGTGCGGAAGGTGTCCACGGCACGGTCGTATATCGATCGCTCCACCAGCACCCTCGACCCGAGCGCGCAGCTCTGCCCGCACAACCGCCACGCCGAGGCGGTGGCCGCATTGAGCGCCTGATCGACGTCGGCGTCGCCGAAGATGATGTGCGGCGCCTTGCCGCCCAGCTCGAAGGTGAATCGCTTGAGGTTATCGGTGCCGTCGACCACCATCCGCCGGCCGGTGTCGGTCGAGCCGGTGAACGAGACCTTGCCGACGTCGGGGTGAGCGACCAGTCGCGCACCGGCCGTGCGCCCGTAACCGGGGACGACGTTGAGGACACCCGGTGGGAACCCCGCCTTCTCCGCGAGTTGCGCCAGGACGAGTGCGGACACCGGAGTCTGTTCGGCAGGCTTGAGGACGACCGTGCAACCTGCAGCGAGGGCAGGCCCGATCTTCATGCACGTGGTTAGCAACGGCGCATTCCAGGGCACGATTGCACCCACCACACCGATCGGCACCATGGTGGTGAAGGCGTGCACCGTGTCGTCCATCGGTATCGTGCGGCCTTGGGTCTTGTCGGCGAGCGAGGCGAACCAGTAGTACCACTGCACTTGTGCAGCCAGACTCCCGCGGAGGTCGGACTTCAGGGCGCCCGAGTCGTGGGACTCGAGTTCCACCAATTCGGGAATCGCTTCCTCGAAAAGCTGGGCGAACCGTCGCAGTAACGCTGCGCGCTCATGACCGGGGGTGCGGCGCCACGGGCCCGCGAACGCCTCGGCCGCTGCCGAGACGGCGCGGTCGATGTCACCCGCACCCCCCATTGCAACCGCCGCCCACGGCTTTCCCGATGCGGGGTCGATACTCTCGGCCATGACACCGTCGATGGGGTCGACCCATTCACCACCGATATAGAGCTTGTCGAAAACGCGCAATTCCGTTTGTGGCATACGCAACATGTACGCCGTGAAATGACGTGGCGTCAACTGTGAACTGCGGTTTCTCTGGAAGAAATCGCCAGTTCGTAAAATGGAAATAAGGCGCTTCGCTCCCGAGAAGTAGATGATTCGAAAATACGAAATTGACGCGGTTTCGTACCGAGGATAATCTGTGAAAGAGTTCCATGTGCGGAACCGGCCACGGTAGATCCCCTTCCTCGTGACACTGTCACGGTCCGTAATATGCGATGAGATCGTTCCGATTCGAAACGAAGAAGAGGAGAATCGAGGATGACGTCCGCCTTCTTTCGCTTGGCGCCCGGTCGCGGTGTGCAGTCCGAGGAATACGTGCCCCAATCACCCGCCGGAAGTGGCTGGGGCAGTGGGCACATGCGCGGCATGGCCGTCAGTGGGGCTCTTGCTCGTGCCACCGAGAAGACTGTGGAGGAACTCGGGCGGCAGGACCTTCAGCCGGTTCGGTGGACCCTCGACCTCTTCCGTCCCGCGGGGATGACACCGTCCGTCACATCGACCACCGTAGTTCGCGAAGGGCGCCGCCTGTGCCTCGTCGACGCGGTGCTGAGCCAGGACGGGGAAGCGGTCGCGCGGGCCAGCGCACTGTATCTGAGCCCCACCACGACACCGGACGGCATCGTGTGGGCTTCGGGCAACAGCCCGCAGCCGCCCCCTGACGACTGCAAGCGGGCGGCGGGGACTGCCGAACGGTTGTACTGCAGCGACGGTGCGGGCTGGACCCTGCCCGCGGACGCACCGCAGAACGGTGATCGTAAGCAGATCTGGCAATTCGCGATCCCGGTGGTCGAGGGCGAGCCACTGACGGCCTTCCAGATGGCCGCGAGCGTTGCGGACGCCGCCAACGTCATCAGCAATTTGGGCAGTGCGGGATTGGAGTTCATCAACGCTGACGTGACTCTCGCACTGGCACGTCTGCCGGAGGGTCTCGAACTCGGACTGGCGGCACTCGATCGGGCCGAGCAACACGGCATTTCCGTCGGCACGGGCCTCGTATTCGACCGGCTGGGAGTGGTCGGTTCGGTCACCGTCTCCGCGGTCGGAAACGCCCGGCGCGCCGTCGATCTCCGGGGGTTCGGTCAAGGGGACGGTGCTGCCCCGCAAACGAATTCGAGTGCCGCGACTTGAGGTCCCGGCGCAATTACTGCGCCGTCAGGCGCTCGGCCACGTGCCGGGCTTCGGTGATCGCGGCGTCGGCGATCTCTTCGAGTCGGGTATCGATGCGGGCTCGTGGCCCGGCGACCGTGAGGACGGCAACGTGTTTGTCGCGGTGGAACACCGGGACCGCAACGCCGCCGAGGTCGGGTGTCACTTCTTTGCTCGCGTATCCGATTCCGTCGCGTGCGATGCGGTCGAGTTCCTCGCGTGCCTGCAGGCGCTTGTCGGTCTCCTCGATGTGGGTGTCGAGGTAGGTGTCGCGGAACCGCTGATCTGCATAGGCCAGGAAGCACTTGCCGGCGGTGGACGGGAAGAGCGGGCGCCGGACGTGGAGTGCGGGCGAGAAGCGGATCGGTTGCGTCGACTCGATGATGTCGATGTTCACGACGGATTCACCGATCTGAATGCACAGCGTGACCGTCTCGTCGAAGCGGCGGTGCAACGATTCCAAACTTGCCCGGGCCACGCGGTCGACCGGAGGTTGGTGCGCTGCCAGCAGTGTGCCCACTGCGGGACCGAGGGTGTAGGCGCCGTTCTCGGTCAGGTAGCCGGTGGCGACCAGGCCCTTCACGATGTAATGCACGGACGATCGGGGGGCGTCGAGCGCTGCGGCGAGCTGGGCGAGTGACAGCCCGTCCGTGCTCCGGGAGACGAGCTCGAGGATCGTCATGACACGTGAGACCGTGCGATGCTCTTTCGCCTCACCAGCAACCGGCGGCACGTGGCTCTCCCTCTTCTCGATCACCGATCGAATCAGCCTACAGGTGACTGGGGCACCGCCACGTCGGGCAGTGCCCCAGCCGGATCACCGAACGGCGGGAGCGCTTTCGGCGGAAGGTTTGTGGTTGCTGATGCCGATGGTGCGGTACTGGTCACCGAGTGCCGCACCCGCGATGAGTATCGCGCCGACCACGAAGATCAGGGAGACACCCCAGGTGGAGTGGGTCGGGGACAGTGACACCATGGTCAGTGCCGCGAGTGGAGCGAGGCCGCCGGCGAGTGCGCCGCTGACTTCCCGTCCGGCGCCGAGGCCCGAGGCGCGGACTTCGGGTGGGAACTGCCGGGCGAGGAAGGACCCGGAAGCCGCGAGCAGCGTGGGCTGGACGATTCCGACGGTGAGGATGAGTGCGAGCCAGATGTAGACCGGTCGGTCGGTGTTCAGGAGCCAGAAGAAGGGGAATGCCAGTCCTGCCACACAGCCCGCGCCGATCAGCATGACGCGGCGGGTCCCGGCGCTGTCGCAGAGCCGCCCCGCGAGGGGGATGGTCACGAGCGCGACGGCACTGGCCAGGCTGATTCCGAACGCGCCGACGTTGGCGGCGACGTCGCGGAACTCGGCGAGGTAGGACAGCGAGAACGTCTTGAAGATGTAGCTGATGCCGTTGACTCCGATGGTGGATACGGCGACGACGGTCAATCCACGCCAGTGGTTCTTCAACAGGTCACGGAACGGCTGCCTCTTCTCGCGGGTCTGCGCTTCGGCCGCGACCCGTTCGAAGTCGGGGGTCTCGGGCAGGTTCCGCCGCATCCAGTAGCCCAGGCCGACGAGGACGAAGCTGGCCAGGAATGGGATCCGCCATCCCCAGCTGTAGAGGTCGGCCTTGTCGAGGCTCGTCACGGCGGCCACGGCCAGGGATGACGCCAGCAGGCCGACGCTCACGCCCATGGCCGGCCACGCGCCCTGCCGTCCGCGGGACTTCGCGTCGGCGTGCTCGTAGGACATCGCGATGGCGCTGCCGAACTCTGCGCCCGCACCGAGGCCCTGGACGATACGGAACAGGACCAGCAGCACGGGTGCGGCAATTCCGATCGTCTCGTACGACGGGATCAGACCGATGCAGCCGCTGGCCAGGCCCATCAGCAGGAGATTGAACGACAGAACGGCCTTGCGACCGATCTTGTCGCCGAGGATGCCGAACACGATTCCGCCGAGCGGGCGGGCCAGGAACCCGACCGCGAACGTGGAGAAGGCGGCGAGGGTGCTGACCGTGGAGTTCTCCGAGGGAAAGAAGAGCGGGCCGAACACCAGGGCGGCCATCGATGCATAGAGGTAGAAGTCGAACAGTTCGAGGGCTGTGCCGACCACTACCGCGGGGCCGACGTTCTTCGGCTTCCGGCGTGGCGGATTGGGGGCGTTGTGGAGCGAGTCCTGTGGCTGTGTCACGGGTCGAGCCTCTTCTCTCACTTCGGACGACGGATGCGCCTTTCATATATATGAACGCGCCATTCGTAACTACGATGATATGATCGGGAACACTAGGGAGTGAGCTGGGCCACGTCAACCCTGTTTCGAAACTTGTCTCTCACGATCTCGGTCGCGAGAGACAGGGCATGATTGGCATGGTCGAGTCCGTATTTCGCTGATCGTGAGGGCGGTATGGCTATGTTCAACAGGCTTCATCTGATTCGACAGGTCGATCTGTTCACGTTGCGACTGTTTCTGTCCGCGATCGAAGAACGGCAGATCGGTCTGGCCGCGATCCGGGAGAACATCGCCGCGTCCACGGCAACCAAGCGAATCCAGGCTCTGGAGGACATCGCCGGAATCAAGCTTCTCGATCGTGGGCCCAGGGGCGTAGTCCCCAGCCCCGCCGGTGCGGTCCTCGAACGACACGTCCGCACGATCTTCGGAAACCTCGAGGAGATGCGCTCCGAGATAGCGTCTTTGACCGAGGGAGTGCAGGGTGACCTGACGATCGTGTCGGCCCGATCGATCATCGTGCCGTTCCTGGCGCGGGAACTGGGCGAGTACAGCCGTGAATACCCGCTCGTCGACCTGGCCGTACGCGAGACCGAGAACGCCGAGATCGTTCAGCAGGTCGCGCGCGGCGAAGCGGACCTCGGGGTCTTCGCGGCCGCACACGAACTCGATCTCGACGGCGTGGATGTCACGCCCTACCGTCGTGATCGGCTGGTCGCGGTGGTGCCCCTCGGCCACCCGCTCACCGAGCAGCCGGTCGTCACCTTCCAGGATCTGTTGCCCGAAAAGCTGGTTGCGGCCCGCGCGATGGTGCCGGCGTTTCGCGCCGCGGCGAATCGGCTGGGAGAGCAATTCGATTCCAGGCACTCCGTGCGGAGCGGTGAGGTCGCGATGAGTCTCGTCCAGGCGGGGATGGGCGTCACCGTGCAGCCGGAATGCCTACTCAGTCACGAGATGATGAGCCGCGTCGCGGTGATGGAATTCGCCGAACCGTGGGCGGCGCGCAGGATCCACCTCGCCACCGCACACGGGCGAGGCCCGAGCCCAGCGGCTCGCGCACTCGTCACCCAGCTGCTCGACCGCCCGAATGAGGAGTCCGCAGACGCGAATTCGTCCTGAGTGAACTGGTGGGCGAGTCCCGGGGTTCGCTCTCCCGCATCGGGCGCGAACGGGCATCCATCCGGCTCGACGTCGGGGTCAGCGCCAGTGGCCGGCCGGTCGTCGGGTCGACCGGGAGGTAAGCGGCTCCTCTCGCCCGCGAGCCGGCCCCCACCGATGTGGCACGCGGCCTCGACTGTCGGTGCAGACATAAAGTTTCACCTTCGCATCGAAACTAGAGCGTCCATCCAGCCGATTGAAAAGACGCGAAGTTTCGATTCGTGAAACGCGAGCTCGATATGTGTAACGCGGCAGGAGCTGCAATCACGTTGTATCGCAATGCGGGAAACATGCAATTGCTCAGACGGGGGAGCGGCCCCGCATCGTGGATACTCCCCACGGCGACCCGTGGCGTGGATAGATAGCCGACAACGCATGGACGAGGTGGGGGTCGCAGCGTGCATCCCGGACTGCTGCCCACAGTCTGTCGGCGAACTGGTGCTCGGTGATTCCGAAAGTCTGGAAGATCAGTTCGGGAGGAACTCCACCGTAGGGAATCCATTGCCGAGCGAGGGTGATGAGTTCAACCGCCTCGCGGGGTAGATCCTGGCCGAAACTCATCGTGCCCCCGTCATGTCGTTGTCACCTGAGCTGCGGGCGGGTCGGTTCGCCGCGGGCGGGGATGCCGGGCTGGACAGTGCGGTCCAGTACTCGAACTCGCGCGCGGGCACACGAGCGAGCGCGAGAACACGAAGGGCTGATGTAACTGCCTGCACAAGAACATATTTCATTCCGTCTCCTAGATTTGCCGACAGATCATGCGGTGACGAGGGACCATAGGTTCCGGCGGCCTGCGGTGATCGCTGCGGTGGTGAGCATGTCGTCCCAGTGGTGGAGGGAGCCGAATTCGGAGCGCCACGCGAGGGCAGGTTTGGTGAACTCGTGCAGACGATGCTCGCGGGTGGTGCCGATTGCTCCGTGTACCTGGTGGGCATTTCGGACCACGGTGGAGGCGGCGTGGCCGGAGCAGGAGCGAGCGACGGCGACAAGGATATTCAGGTTCGTCGCGGACCAATCGGAGCGGACGGCTTCGCTCAGTGCGGCTTCGGTGGCCGCCCGGGCGAGTGCTGCTTCGGCGGCGATGTCGGCGACGAGGTTCTGAACGGACTGGAACTTCGCGAGCGGTCGCCCGAACTGGGTCCGCTCGGTGCTGTGAGTGATCGACAGGTCGAGGATGCGGTCGAGGGCGGCGCACGTCTGCACCGCTCGGATCAGTGCGCCGCGCAGAAGTAGCTGATCGACGGCAGCATCTGGTATCGGAGCACCGGAGAGGGCCGTGTCGAGGGTGACGGTGTCCCTGGGTTCGCCGGCGATGTTGGCCCCCGGCGTGACGGTGAGCATTCTCGTCTCGATGTCGGCGACGAGGTAGGCACCGGAATCGGCATCGCGCCGCACCGTGACGATCTTGTCGGACTGAGCAGCCCACGGCACCCGGTGGGCGGTATCGGCGAGATCGAGTATGCAGACCGTGCGGCGGGAATCGTCTGCAGGCAGCCCAGCAACGCCGAGCAGCCAACCGGCGAGCAGGTCGTGTTCGGCCAGGGGGATTCGGATGCCGTTCGCCGCGGCAGCGCGGAGCAGTTCCGCGGCTTCGAGCCATCCGGCGCCGCTACCGCCGGACTCTTCGGGCCCGGTGAGGCGGGTCAGACCGAGATCGGTGAGGCGCGACCACAACGTGCTGTCCCAGGTGGTGGTCCCGGTTTCGGGTTCGTTCTGTTCGCGGTGGGCCGCGAATACCGCGGACATCATGTCGACGAGATCCGGGTCGACAATGGTCGGTGTGGTCATCAGCGCATTCCCAATCCCCGCGCGATCACGCCGCGCAGAACTTCGTTCGTGCCGCCACGAAGAGTGAATCCGGGGCGTTGGGCGGCGGCGTCGTCGATCATTTCCCGGTACCGGCTGTCGGTCGGACCGGAGTCATCTGTGATGACGTCGGCGAAATCGGCGATGTCGCCTTCGGTGGTGGTTCCGAGAACCTTGACGACGGCGGCAGCGACGTCGGCGGGTTCGCGCCGAGCGAGCGCGCCGGCGACCGCAGTGGACATCTGGTGCAGGCCAATCGTCCGGGCAACGTAACTCCCCAGGTCCGCGTGCCGGGGCACTGCACCGTTGCGCATCTGTTCGGCGGTGTCGGCCAGGAGAGGGAAGGTGGACAGGAAGCGTTCAGGACCGCTGCGTTCGAAACTCAGTTCCGAGGTGACCTGTTGCCAGCCGTTGCCGACGGTGCCGAAGAGCATGTCGTCGGCGACGAAGACGTCGTCGAGGATGACTTCGTTGAAGTCGTGCCGGCCCTGCATCGACACGATGGGTCGGATATCGACGCGGGGGGACCGCAGGTCGACGATGAACTGGCTCAGCCCGCCGTGCCGATTCGCGGGATCGAGTGGCGCGGTCCGTGCGAGGCAGATGAACGCATGGGCGCGGTGGGCGCCGGACGTCCAGACCTTGGTACCGCTGAGAACCCAGCCGTCGTCGACGCGGGTGGCCTTGGTGCGCACACTGGCGAGGTCGGATCCGGAGTCGGGCTCACTCATGCCGATCGCGAAGTAGCACTCGCCGCGGGCGATCTCCGGTAGGAATCGCTGCTTGTGAAACTCACTGCCGTACACGAGGAGTGACGGTGCGATCTGGCGGTCGGCGATCCAGTGCGCGGCCACCGGTGCGCCTGCGGCGAGAAGTTCCTCGGTGACGACGAAACGCTCGAGGTGGCTGCGACCGCGGCCGCCGTACTCGACCGGGATCGTCATTCCGAGCCAACCCCGGTCTGCGAGTGCGCGCGAGAATTCTTCGTCCCAGCCGGTGAGCCAGCTGTCGATCCGAGGAGTGATGCGTCCGGCGGTCGACTGGGCGTCGATGAACTGCCGGACTTCGGCGCGCAAGTCGTCCATATCGTG
This sequence comes from Rhodococcus sp. T2V, assembly GCF_029269925.1. NCBI lineage: Bacteria > Bacillati > Actinomycetota > Actinomycetes > Mycobacteriales > Nocardiaceae > Rhodococcus > Rhodococcus sp. T2V. Next base: position 46,630 of record NZ_JARJBD010000023.1, on the reverse strand, counting down.
TGGGTCCGACGCCAAGGGCGGGACCAATCGCGGATCTCTCACAGAAGCATCCCTTCGGTTGTGGCTGAGTCGGTTTCGGGTGCTGTCGTCGGCGTTGCCGTCTGGGAGGTCTGCTCGAGTGCTACAGACCAATTGGAATGTTAGCCGAATGCGGCTCAATTGCGTGTGTTGAGTACGAACTATGGCAAATGGCCTCGATATCCGCAATGCTGGTTGTTAATTCGGTCGTTGACTCGTGGCATCGGCTGATCGCATATTGACGTACCGACCGGGCGGTACTAACGTTCGGTGAAACGGTAGCAGCTCGGCACACGGGCCGAAGCCGGAATTCCGTAAGAAATCTCGAAAGGTGTCCCATGGCTGGACTGTGGTTCGACGACGCTGAAATCGGAATGACGTTCGAGACGCCTCGTCGCACTGTGACGGAGGCGGACGTAATCAACTTCGCCGGAGTGTCCGGTGATTTTCATACGCTGCACACTGATGCACAAACCATGCGCGAGAGCCAGTTCGGCGAACGAATCGCTCACGGGGCGCTCGTTCTGTCGATGGTGACCGGCCTTCGGGGCCGGCTGGGGATCTTCGACGACACCCTGGTGGCGTTCGCCGAGATTCGTCGCTGGCGATTCGTACGCCCGGTGCTCATCGGCGACACGATCCGGGTGGTCAACGAGATCGTGGAGCTGAATCCCACGTCGAAGCCCGACCGAGGCGTGATGGTCCAGCAGGTGCAGGTCCTCAACCAGCACGATGTGATCGTGCAAGAAGGAGAGATGGTGGCACTGATGAAGCGGGCGGCGACGGTATGAGGATCCATGCAGACGACCCGCAACTCCGTGAGGTGCTGACCGGTGCCGGCCCTGCGGGAACCGACCCCGGAGACGGCCTCGTGTTCGTCGCGCGGACCGGGCTCCTCGAATGGGCGGAGACGGAGGACGAACTGGCCCACGCGTTCGACGCGACCCGGAAAACAGTTGCTGCCGGTGGCGCAGTGGTCTACGTCGTGCGATCGGCCGCCCTCCTGGGGCGTACCGAGCCGCTCGACGCGGCCGTCGCAGCCGGTTTGCTCAGTGGTGCAAGGGCACTCGCGCTCGAGCGCCGGAAGCACGAGGGCTACGTGACGGTCGTCGGCGTGGCCGACCATGTGGAGCCGAAGTCGGTTGCCGATGCGGTGGATCTCCTCGTGGCCACGCGCGGCGCCAACGGTCAGCCCTTCGTACTCGGCGAGGAACATTTGGGAGCAGCTCTGCCATGAAGATTGCAGTGGTCACAGGCGCGGCTCGCGGTATCGGCTACGAGATTGCCCGGCGTCTGACCCGGGACGGCTATCGGCTGGTCCTCGTAGACGTGGATCCGAGAGTCGCGGACAGCGCAGCCTCGATCGATGCCATATCGGTACGGGCGGACATCGCCGATCCCGAGGGTCGTGCGGAGATTCGCTCCGCGCTGAGGTCCGAGGACGGGGAACCGGCCCTGCTGGTGAACAATGCCGGTATCACGCGTGACTCCCTGATCGGGGACATGACCGAATCGAGCTTCCGCCTCGTCAATCGAATCAACCTGGGCGCGACGTTCGAGTTGACGTCCGATCTGGCAGAGCTGATCGTCGATGGTGGCGCGGTGGTCAATATCAGTTCACGCGCGTACCTGGGCAACGTCGGTCAGTTCAACTATGCCGTCTCCAAGGGCGGCGTGGTCGGTCTGACCCGGTCACTGGCGTTGATCCATGCCCCGCGCCTTCGGGTCAACGCCGTGGCACCCGGGTTCATCGCCACCGACATGACCGATGCAATACCGGAGAGGGTGCGTGACCGCATCATCTCGCGCATTCCGCTGCAGCGGCCGGGCAGCCCGGCAGATATCGCCGAGGCTGTCGCCTGGCTGGGATCCGAGCAGGCGGCATACGTCACCGGACAGGTGCTGCCGTGCTGCGGAGGGCGCAGCCATGGCTGAAGGCAGTCGTGGCGAGTACGTAGTGCACAGGTAGTGAATAGGTAGTTTCCCGCTGGCATCGGGGCTGGTCCGCGGGGATTCTCGAGTGATGGTCGCCACCGAATGGTGCGGCGTGAGGTCAGCCCTCGAAACCGGAAATAGGGACCACGGTCGTTCTCCTCGGGACGCGGTGTTCGGCCGCACAGAACTGGAGTGAAAATGAAACTGGATTTGCTGTACGCGCTGACCAATCGTTCGGGCGAGTTGTCCTGGCACGAGGTATTGGAGGCGACCCGGCGGCATGCCGTCATGGCGGACGAGTTGGGATTCGACCGCATTTGGCTGGGGGAACACCATTTCGATGTTGACGGAACGGACGCGAGTCCGAATCCGATCATGTTGGCGACGGATCTGGCCGCCCGGACGAGCCGGATTCGGTTCGGGATGGCGGCGGTGTCGCTGACCCTGTGGCACCCGCTGCGGGTGGCGGAGGATCTCGCCATCCTGGACCATTTCAGCGACGGTCGCCTCGATGTCGCGTTCGGACGGGGAATCCTGCCGATCGAGGTGATGAACCTCAATCCGGAGGCGAACCGCTGGAACGGCAGCGAGAACAGCTACGGGATCTTCGACGAGAACCTGGAGATCGTGAAGGGCATCTGGACCGACCGCCAGTTCAGCTGGAAGGGGCCGCGCTACACGTTCCCGGAGCCGGGGACGAAATTCATCCACTCGCCCGGCGCCCCCGAACCTGAAGGCTGGGTCGACGAGAACGGCTTGCTACAGGCGTTCGGGATCACTCCGCAGCCGTACCAGGATCCGATGCCGCCGCTGTTCGCGGTCACCGAGACCGTCGAGGGCTTCCGGCGCGCCGCTCGGAAGGGCATGAAGCCGATCACCTGGTATCCGACCGGACAGGTGCTCCGCAACCTGTGCGAGCTCTACCGCGATGAACGGGCCGAGGTCACGGGTGTCACCCCGCCGCTCGGCGAGGACGTCGCCGTGCTGCGGATGGCGTACGTCGCGGACACGGACGAGGAGGCGCGTCGTATCGCCGAGCCCGCTGTCGTCGAATTCTTCGAGTTCATCTGCCGGGTCCGCGGTATCGGGGTATTCCTCGACGCCGACGAAGACCCGAACGATCCCAAGTACAAGGAGATCGCCCCCTGGGATCTGATGTTCGATCGCGACCATCTCTTCATCGGTTCGCCGGACACGGTGCTCGAGAAGATGACTCGGATGTCGAAGTCGCACGGCATCCAGAACTGGCTGCTGCAGATGGGTGTGCCGGGCATCGCACACGAGGACGTCGACAGATCACTGAAGCTTTTCGCCGCCGAGTGCATGCCTGCGCTCCGCAGCCTCGATTCCACGGCTGTCGCCTCGAACTGATCCACCCGGATCCCACGGAAGGAACACTCATGACGGAATACCTCAACCCAGGCAACCTTTCCTACCCCCGGTTCGGAATGAATCCGGGTGTGGCGACGAAGGACTACGTGTTCTGCGGCGGCATGGCGCTCGACTTGGAAACGCTGGCTCGCAAGCCTGAGGCCGACACCATCGCGAACGAGACGAAGATCGCGTTCGAGGAGATCGAGGGAATCCTCGAGGCGGCAGGGTGCACGCTCCGCGACATCGTGAAGACGACCTGCTATCTGGCCGACGATGCGTACCGCAAGGAATTCTGGACCGCCTACACCGAGGTCTTCGGGGACGGCCCGTACCCGGCGCGCACGACGTTCGTCGTCGGCATCGCCGGCGACTGTCGCGTGGAGATCGACGTCGTCGCACAGCGGCCGAAGGAACAGGGGTAGGCGCGATGCCCGACCGCCCGTTCACCGACTGGCACACGCATATCTACCTGCCCGAACATCTCGGCCCGGTGTGGACCGACCGGGGAACCGAGCTCGTCGGCCGGCCGGGATTCGGCCGTGCGGACCTTGCCGAACACACACGGGTGATGGCGGAGTCCGGCGTGGACCGGTTCCTGGTGCTCGGACTGCAGGTGGCCAGGATCGGTATGAAGGTGCCGAACGACTTCGTCGGTGAGTACCTCGATGACAACCGCGAGCGGGCGATCGGGGTCGGTAGCGTCGACCCCACGCAGCCCGGCGCCGCAGACGAACTCCGCCGAGCCGTGCGTGAATACGGTCTCCACGGGGTGAAACTCTCCCCGCCGTATCAGGGGTTCCATCCGCACTGCGACGAGGCCTACGAGGTCTATCGTGCTGCAGCTGATCTCGGCATCTTCCTCATGTTCCACCAGGCGAGCGTGTTCGCGCCCGACGGGTGCAACGAGTATGCGTACCCGATGCTCCTCGACAAGGTCGCGCGCGAATTCCGTGATACGAACATTCTCGTCGCTCACTTCGGGAAGCCGTGGATGAACGAGACGGTGGAACTGATGATGAAGAACCGCAACGTTTTCGCCGATGTGTCGACCCTGCCGGTGAAGACCTGGCAGCTCTACAACGGGCTCCGGCTCGCCATCGAAGGCCATGTCACCGACCGTCTGGTGTTCGGCTCGGACTTCCCGTCGTTCTGCCCGAAAGAATCCGCCGATCAGTTCCTGGCAATTTCGGACCTCGGCATGCCCCTTCCGATCCCACGGGACGTGGTCGAGGACATTCTCTACAACCGTCCGCTCGACATCATCCTCCCGAAATAGCACCCGCCTCGATTCCGGAGACCTCCATGAGCACTCTCGACGGCACTTCCTCCCCACAGGCCACCACGGAAAGCGCCCACGACGATCGTGTGCGCCAGCGGCGGCGGGTCTACGTCGCCAGCGCGATCGGCAGCACGATCGAGTATTACGACTTCCTCATCTACGCGACCGCGGCAAGCCTGGTGTTCGCCCCGGTCTTCTTTGCAGGATCGTCTCCTGCCGTGGCGCTCATCGCCTCGTTCGGCACTCTCGCCGTCGGGTACCTCGCCCGCCCGCTCGGCGGAATCATCTTCGGCTACTTCGGCGACCGGATCGGCAGGAAATCCTCGCTCATCTGGACATTGAGCATTATGGGTATGGCAACCGTCTCGATCGGACTGCTGCCGACGCCCGAGAAGATCGGCGTACTCGCCCCCATCCTGCTCGTCCTGCTCCGGCTCGTTCAGGGTATCGCCGTGGGCGGCGAGTGGGGCGGTGCCGTCCTGATGGCGGTAGAGCATGCGAACGCGAAGTCGCGCGGATTCTACGGCAGCGCAACGCAGATGGGCGCCTCGGCAGGGCTTCTGCTGTCCTTCGTGGCATTCGCGGCGCTCGGTGGGCTTTCCGAGGACCAGTTCCTGTCCTGGGGGTGGCGACTTCCCTTCCTCGTGACGGTCGTCCTCGTCGGGATCGGGATGTACATCCGGCTCGGCGTGCAGGAGAGTCCCGTCCTGCTGGCCGAGAAGAAGCGGACCGAGGACGAACCGCGCCGAGCGCCGCTGTTCGCGCTGCTGAGGGACCGGCCGGGCCGCGTTCTGCTCGGAATCTGCGTCTACGCTGGACCGTTCATGGCATACGCGGTGGCGACGTCGCTGCTGGTGACATACGCGCACAAGGACTTCGGGATCCCGCGCCAGACGCTGCTCAACGCGATGATGATCGGCACGGCAGGCATGCTCCTCACCGTTCCGCTGTTCGCATGGCTGTCCGACCGATACGGCCGGCGACCGGTCTACCTCACCGCAGCCCTGCTCACGGCGGTGCATGCATTCGCAATGTTCCCGTTGGTGACTTCGGGAAGCTTCCCGCTGATCCTGCTCTCGTACGTCATCAGCATGACCGTGCTCAACGCGGCCGCGAACGGCCCGGTCCCCGCTCTGCTCGCGGAGCTGTTCCCGACGGCGTCCCGCTACACGGGGGTATCCCTGTGTTACCAGTTCGCAGGCATGATCGGCGGCGGAGTCGGACCGCTCCTCGCCGCGACCTTCATCGCACCGGGAGGTCCGGGCAGCATCGCGGTCTCCATGATGATCTCCGCACTGTGCATCGTGGCCGCTCTGTCCGTCAGGGCACTCGGTGAGACCCGCACCGTCGATCTACGCAATGCGTGATCGCTACAACCATATTGCTCGAACGAAAGACGAGGTCGAAATGATCGACTACTTGAATCCCTCAGATCTGGGCGATTTCAGCCCGCTGGGACTGTCGTCGGGTACCGCAACCGATGTATTCGTCTATGCGGCCGGCCTGGCGATCGACCCCGTGACCATGGCGCGCCGCGAGGACGCGGAGTCGATTGCCGACGAGACCAGGATCTGCCTAGACAACGTCTCCACGATCCTGGCCGAGGCAGGCCTCACCCTGCGGGATGTTGTCAAGACCACCTGCTACCTGCAGGACGAGGCGGATCGCTTCGAGTTCCTCGATGCGTACAAAGGTGTCTTCGGTGAGGGACCGTATCCGGCGCGGTCGACGTTCGTTCTCGGTATCGCCTCGAACCTGCGTGTGCAGATCGAAGCCGTGGCGGTACGCCCCGATGCCTGCTGAGCAGGTAGCGAACGCGGACTCGCAGAAGGATTGGACAATGACAGAATTCGACAAGATACGCATCGAACGCCACGACGACGGAGTCCGCGTTCTCGTTCTCGACGATCCCGAGAAGCGGAACGCCATCGGACCCGCCATGCGCCTCGAGCTACTCGAAGCAGCAGACCAGCTGTCGGCGGACACCGAAACACGGTGTCTGGTGGTGACCGGATCCGGGTCCTCGTTCTGTGCCGGGGCGGATCTGATGGCGATCTTCGGCGTGGACGGCGCGACCCCGTCGAGCATGCGGGACCGTCAGCTGTCGTACTACGAGAGCTTCCTGTGGTTGCGCGAGCTTCCGTATCCCACGGTGTCGGCCGTCAACGGTCACGCGATCGGTGCCGGGCTGAATCTCGCGTTGGCGTGCGACATCACCATCGCCGGGCCGAACTCGCGATTCGGCGCCACCTTCGCGAAGTTGGGACTTCATCCGGGAGGCGGATGCACCTCGTTCCTGACGCAGAAGTTGGGGCGGGGACGCGCACTGCGCACGGTGCTGCTCGGCCGCACCCTCGACGGCACGCAAGCACACGTCGAGGGACTCGCAGACGTCTACTCCGACGACCCCCTCGCGGAAGCTGTGACGTTCGCGCACTCGGTGGCGACGCTGCAGCCGTCACTCGCGCGGGACATGAAACAAGCAGTGTATCTCGCCGCCGAGAATTCCTTCGACGTGACGGTGGGATTCGAAGCGTGGGCTCAAGCGGCCAGCGCGTACAACCCCGGTGTCCAGGAAACGATCCGCGCGGCCGGGCGCTCGACACAGTCGCGGTCCCAGTAGGAGGAACGAACGATGATCGACTCGGAAACGTTCAAAGGAATCATGGCGTGCGCACCCGGTCCGGCGACAGTCGTCACGGCCACGGGTGACGACGGACGGCACCAGGGTCTGACGATGTCCGCCGTATGCTCCGTCTCGCTGGATCCTCCGCTCGTGCTCGCATGTCTCGACCACGGATCGAATACCCTGCAGGCGGTGCGATCGTCGGGCTCGTTCACCGTCAACTACATCGCTCACGGTCACGAGAGCGTCGCGCTGGACTTCGCCGTCAAGTCGGACTCCAAGTTCGACGGCCACACGTGGGCGATTCCCGAAGCTGGTATGGGCGGACCCGTCCTAGCGGAGAATGCGGCCGCATTCGCGGTCTGCAGGGTCGAGCAGATGACGGAGGCCGGTGACCACACGATCGTGGTCGGCGCGGTGATCGCCGGAGAAGTGCGCGAGGATTCCCATGCACTGGCGTATGCGCGCCGGGCGTTCTTCACCGCCGTCGGGTCGCAGGTATAGACCGATACTCGTTGACGAACGACCGAGGAGAGTTCATGGGTAACAGTGAAATCACAGTGGGCGTACTGGTCGGGAACCCACGGCGAGAATCGCGCACGGCAACGGTCGCAGTGGAGGTAGGCCGCCGAGTTGCCGATGTGCTCGGAGGCAGAGTCGGCCCCGTCGTCGATCTCGCGATGCACGGCGGTGACGTTCTCGATCCGGACTCCGCGCCGGTGCAGCGGGACATGGAGCTCGTCAGCCGCGTCGACACCCTCGTTGTGGCGTCGCCGACTTACAAGGCGACGTACACGGGATTGCTCAAGGCGTTCTTCGACCGTTTCGGGGCGGTCTCGCTCGATGGCGTCGCGGCGGTGCCGGTGATGGTGGGCGGTGCCGCACACCATGCGATGGCAGGAGAGGTCCATCTCCGGCCGCTGCTCGTGGAGCTGGGTGCCGTCGTGCCGACTCGAAGTCTCTACGTGGTGGACTCCGAACTCGACCACCTCACGGACACGGTGAGCGACTGGCTGTCGAGGGAGAGGGCCTCCCTGACGCAGGCTCTGCGCACCGTGCCTGCGTGAACGGACACGGCGCGTCCAGCGACACCGCGGCCCCAACCGACCCGAAGGAACAATCATGTCCGATATGCCTGGTCCTGCGCGGCGGGTACTCGGTTCGTTCGCCCCGAAACTGGCCGAGCTCACCGACGACACCTTGTTCGGCGACGTCTGGAAACGCCGTGAACTGACACCTCGGGACCGAAGTCTCGTCACCGTCGCCGCCTTGGTCGCTCTGTACCGTACCGACCAGCTTCCTTTTCATCTGCGCACGGCCCTGGACAACGGTCTCACGGTCGAGGAACTGGTGGAAGTTGCCACTCACCTTGCCTTCTACTCCGGCTGGCCGACCGCGATGACGGCACTTCAGATCCTCCGGGACCTCCCGGACGCCGAGGGGGCGGACAGCTGGCCGGGACGCTGATCATGCCGACTGGTACGGATGTATACTCGGGAAGGATGTGAGGAATATCGCGCCGCCCGTTCCGGGCAGGCGTGCGAGGTGGATGTCGAGCTGACCAGCCTGGGAGGAAGTTTCGTGGCGAGGCCGAAGGTTTCGAGTGGCAAGGCGAGCGGCCGCAGAGTCCGCGACCCCGAGGGAGCTCGGCGTGCCCTGCTCGAGAACGCGGTCGCGCTCTTCGAGCGGAACGGGTACGCGGCAACGTCCGTCCAGAGCATCGTCGACGCAGCCGAGCTGACCAAGGGTGCCTTCTATCACCATTTCGAGAGCAAGGAAGACCTGCTCTACCGCGTGCACGACGAGTTCATCAACTATCAGCTCGGACGTGCGCGCAGTGTCATGGCGGACACGGAACAAAGTCCGGATCAGATCCTGCGGCGACTGATCACCGAGGCGTTGCTCGAACCGATGTCGATCTACAAGGCGGAAATCACGGTATTCATGCAGGAACGGAAGTTCCTGCCCGGCGATGTCTTCGCCGAGATTCAGCAGAAGCGGGACGAGTTCGAGCGCTTCTTCGTCGACGTGATCGAGCGCGGCATGGAGGAGGGCGTGTTCCGCAGGAAGGGCCCGGCCCGCCTCGTCGCATTCGGGATCATCGGCATGGGGGCGTGGACACACGTCTGGCTCGACCTGAAGGGCTCGGTCACGCCCCGTGAAATCGGAACCATCTACGCCGACATCCTCATCGACGGACTGATCGAGCGACCAGCGGACACCTGAGCTGCGCTCATCCCCTGGGCCTCCACGAATTATCCATTCGTGGAGGCCCGTGTTCGTCGTCCAGAAACCCTTGACCCCCTGGCGAGTGGTGCGGTAGCGTCGCTTTCGCAGCCCTACATACCGCCCGGTTAGTATGTAGGCTGCCGGCTTCTTTGATCCAACGAGCGTCCCTCCGACGTCGAGGATCATCACGCGCGGGACGCGCTCCGGCCTGAATCGACGACCCGGTCGCACGATCTCGGGAGGGCCGAGAACGACGCGCCGCACATCCGAGCGACGAGAAGCACTTCATCCGTACGACATCGAGGACGGGATCATGTCAGCTGAACTACTCGGCGAAGTACCCGATGCAACCATTGTGACGGCCGGAGCGGCGCAGCCGTCCGGGGTCGGGCGGTAGAGCGTCATGGACACCTACGATTACATCGTCGTCGGAGGCGGAACCGCCGGGTGTGTTGTCGCTGCGCGGCTCACCGAGAATCCCGAGGTCCGGGTCTTGCTGCTGGAGGCGGGCGGTTCCGACCGCCGCCCGGACATCGAGAACCCGGGAGCCTGGCCGAGTTTGGCAGGCGGCGATGCGGATTGGAATTATTCGACGGTTCCGCAGGAAGTTCTCGGGCGGAGGGTCCCCGCGACCCGCGGCAAGGTCCTCGGCGGTTCGGGCTCGATCAACGTCATGGCGCACCTGCGTGGGCATCGACTCGACTACGACACCTGGGCAGCGGAGGGCGCGGAGGGTTGGGACCACGACTCGGTGTTGCCCTACTTCATGCGCTCCGAGGATGTCCCGGGCGGCGATCCACGATTTCGGGGCCGGGGCGGGCCACTGGCGCCGCGGCCGATCGGCTCGCCCCATTCGCTGTCACTTGCCCACGTCGAGGCGGCGCGTCAGGCGCAGCACCCGGTCGCGGCGGACCTCAACACCGGAGAGCTACTCGGGGCGGCGTGCCATGAATTGCTGATCGGCGGGAATCGACGACAGAGCACCGCGACTGCCTACCTCAGGCCGGCGCTCGGCCGAATGAACCTGACCGTTCGCACCGGGGCGAACTGCCGGCGCCTCGTCATCGTCGACGGTCGATGTCGCGGCGTGGAATACACCGAGGAAGGTGGTTCGGTCCGGGAGGCGGCGGCCGGCGAGGTGGTTTTGTGCGCCGGTGCCGTCGATTCCGTTCGGCTGCTGTTGCATTCCGGTGTCGGTCCCGCCCGGGACCTCGAATCGATCGGCGTGGACGTGGTGGTCGATTCGCCGGAGGTCGGTCTCAACTTGCAGGACCACATCCTGTTGGCGGGAGTCCGAATGCGCGCGGATCGACCGCTGCCGGCGCCGAGTGGCAACTACGCCGAGTCGACGTTGTTCGCGAAGACAGACCCGTCACAGTCCCGGCCGGAGTTGCAGATCGTGCAGATCCAGGTCGACTATCACACGCCGTGGCAACGGCCTGCCGAGAACAGCTTCACCTTCGGTATCGGGCACATGCGTCCGCGAAGCCGGGGGAGTGTTCGCCTGGCTTCTTCCGACCCCGAGGCACCCCTGCTGATCGACCCGAGATACCTCAGCGACCCGTACGATATCGGGCAACTGATCGCCGGAATCGAGATGGTGAACACTCTCGCCGAGACGAGTGCATTCGATGAGTGGGGCGGCACTTCGGATGCTCGCACGCTCCTTCGTCTCGACCGCTCGGACCTGGAGAAGGCGATACACGACGGCGTGAGCAGCTTTTTTCATCTTTCGGGGACCTGCCGCATGGGTGCCGACGCGACCGCGGTCGTCGATCCGCAACTTCGGGTGCGCGGCGTCGAGGGATTGCGTGTCGCAGACGCGTCGATCATGCCGAGCATCGTCTCGTGCAATACGAATGCCGCCACTGTGATGATCGGAGAGAAGGCCGCTGATCTGCTGTGCGGCAGATCAGCGGCGTGATTCAGGGCGCGGTCGGGTAATTCGACTGAATCGCGCGTGAATACCTCTAGCGCTTCGGGGTCACGGCCACTACACTACGTACCAACCGGTCGGTAGGACCGAATCTCGCACTCGACAAAGGAGGAGAAATGCACACCGGCATCACTCTCGTATTTCAGAACATCGACGGAAACGTCTCGGACGCAGAGACGTACCGCAACGAGTTGGATCTCGCGCTGCGGGCGGAGGCTGCCGGATTCGATTCGGTGTGGACGCCCGAACATCACTTCACCGCTTATGGCATGACTCCCGATGTCCCGCAGTTTCTCTCGTGGCTCGCAGCCAAGACGTCGACCGTCAAGCTGGGAACGATGGTGTCCGTTCTCCCCTGGCAGGATCCCATTCGGACTGCCGAGAACTTCATCCTGCTCGATCATCTGTCGGGCGGCCGCTCACTCCTGGGCATCGGCCGAGGCCTCGGGCGGGTGGAGTTCGACGGCTTCCGGGTGGAGATGGGCAAGTCGCGCAGGCTCTTCGCGGAGTATGCCGAAGCGATCCTGAATGGTCTCGAGTCCGGCGTCATCGAGGCCGACGGCGAACTGTACAAGCAGCCGGCCATGGACCTGCGCCCCGCGCCGTACGCGTCGTTCCGCGGTCGCACCTTCGCATCGGCGGTGTCTCCGCAATCGATCGACCTCATGGCGAGCCTGCAGGTCGGACTCATGGTCATCGCACAGAAGCCCTGGGACAAAGCCGAAGCCGAGATGCGTGACTATCGCGCCCGCTACCTCGAGATCAACGGCGAGGAGCCGGCCAAGCCGATCATCTGTGTCTTCGTCGGAGTGGGAGAGACGGAAGCCGAAGGCAGGCAAATGCGCGATGTCTACCTCCGGCGTTACGCGGAGTCGACCGTCGAGCACTACGAATTCGACAACGTCGGCTTCGCGAAGATCGAAGGCTACGAGTATTACGCAGGGCTGAGCCGCAACATCGAGAAGCACGGCGTCGACGGCTTCTGTGACTTCCTCGCCGATCTCCAGGTCTGGGGAACGCCGGACCAGGTCGTCGACCGGATCCTCGAGTATGTCGAACGGCTGGATGCGGGCGGGGTCCTGCTGGCACCGTCCTTCGGCGGAATGCCGCCCGAAGTGTCGTCCCGGAACTTCGAATTGATTGCTTCCGAAGTTCTTCCGCGTCTCAAGGCGCACAACGTCGGCGGCGAGCTCGGTGTCACCTACGGCGTCGACCGCGCACTGACGCCGACGTCGTAGCAACTCATCGGCTTCTCGGGGCCGAACTGTCCATGCGTGTTCGTCGAGCCGGCGGCACTTACCAACGATTTTCGAGTAGTGAGGGTGTGATTGTGACTGTGGTTGATGTGGATGTGGCGGCTGCGTGTTTGATTGGTGGTCGGTGGGTGTCGGGGTCGGGTACGGATGTGATCGGGGTGTTCAATCCGGCTTCGGGGGAGCGGATTGCGGATTTGGTGCCGGCGACGGTTGAGGATGCGGAGGCGGCGGTGGTGGCGGCTGCGGTGGCTGCGGTGGAGTGGGGTGCGCGGCCGTTGTCGGAGCGGGTGCGGTTTTTGTATCGGATGAAGGCGATTCTCGAGGAGAATGTGGAGTCGTTGGCGCGCACGATCACGGTCGATCAGGGTAAGACGTTGGATGAGGCGCGGGGGGAGGTGGGGCGGGCTGTGGATTTTGTGGAGACGGCGATTGCGGCTCCGATGCTGTATCGCAGCGATGCGGTGAATGTCACCACTGGTGTGGATGCGCGGCGGGTGCGGGAGCCGTTGGGGGTGTGTGTGGCGGTGACGCCGTCGAACTTCCCGGTGATGAACACGGTGCAGTTCTCGGCGTGGGCGTTGGTGACGGGTAATGCGTTGATCATCAAGGCGTCCGAGCAGGATCCGTTGGCGTCCATTGCGGTGATTCGGTTGTTGCAGCAGGCGGGTCTGCCGGATGGGGTGCTGAGTTTGGTGCATGGCCGGGCGGATGTGGTGCAGTACCTGGTTGCGCATCGGTCGGTGGCGGCGGTGTCGTGCATTACGTCGTCGCCGACGGCGCGGGCTATTTATGCGGCGGCTGCGGCGGCGGGGAAGCGGGTGCAGGCCAATGGTGGTGCGAAGAATCCGATCGTGGTGGCCCCGGATGCGGATGTGGATCGGGCGGCGGCCGGGATCGTGTCGTCGTCGTTCGGGATGGCGGGTCAGCGTTGCCTGGCGGGGAGTCGGGTGGTGGTGGTCGGTGATGTCTACGGCGATCTGATGGATCGTGTGGTGGCGTTGGCTGATCAGTTGGTGGTCGGTGACGGTGCGGTCGAGGGTGTGACGATGGGCCCGGTGGTCAGCGCCGAGAGTAAGGAGCGGATCCTGGCGGCGTTGGGGGAGGCGGAGGATCTGGGTGCGACGTTCGTCCTCGATGGTCGGGGTGTGAAGCCGGTGGGTGGTGTGGGGGTGGAGAACGGGTATTTCGTCGGTCCGACGATTGTTGCGGATCTGGATCCGCGGCATGGGGTGGAGCGGGCGGAGTTGTTCGGGCCGGTGATCAATGTGCATCGGGTGGATACGCTGGCGGAGGCGATTGCGTTGTCGAATGATACGGAGTTCGGTAATGCGGCTGCGGTGTTCACGTCTTCGGGTGTGGTGGCGGCGGAGTTCGAGCGGGGTGTGCGGGCCGGGAATGTGGGGGTCAATGCGTTTCCGGCGCCGCCGGCGAATGTGACTATGGGTGGGTACGGTGCGTCGTTTTATGGGGATTCGCATGTGTGTGGTGCGGCGCCGTTGGATTTCTTCACTGATCAGAAGTTGGTCGTGACCCGATGGTGAACACCGCGCGGCGAATGAGTAGGCGAGCGACGTGACCTCCGCGGTCGTCATCGACGCGGTCCGGTCGCCGATGGGCAGGGCCCGCCCGGCTGGCGCACTGGCCGGTGTTCATCCGGTCGAGCTGCTGGCGCAGGTGGTGTCCGCGCTGGTGGAGCGCACGGCCGTGGATCCCGGCGAAGTCGACGATCTTCTGGTCGGCTGTGTCACGCAGTCGTCCGAGCAGTCCGGCAACGTCGGGCGGATGGCGTGGCTGGCAGCAGGACTGCCGGAGCATGTGCCGTCCGTGACCATCGAGCGCAAATGCGGTTCCGGTCAGCAGGCGTTGCAGTTCGCCGCCCAGGGTGTGATGGCAGGGTCGTACGACATCGTGATCGCCGCCGGCGTCGAGTCGATGAGCCGCGTGCCGATGGGATCGAATCGGCAGGGAGCCGATATCTACGGTCCGTCGGTGAACGAGCGGTACGCTCCGGGACTGCTACCTCAGGGCGTCGCCGCCGAACTCATCGCCCACCGGTGGAATCTCGACAGGAAACAACTCGACGAGTTCGCTGCGCGCTCGCACCAGCTCGCGGCGAGGGCGGAGTCGTCCGGAGCCTTTGCGCGTGAGATCGTGCCTATCCGAGTTCCGACCACAGAGCAGATGGTGTATCGGGACGAGACCATCCGTCCCGGTACCACCCTCGACTCGATCGGCATGCTCACGCCGTCCTTTTGCACCGAGGAGTACGCCGATCGGTTTCCGGAAGTGCGGTGGCACGTCACACCGGCGAACTCGTCGCAATTGACCGACGGCGCGAGCGCGGTGCTGATCGCCAGCGAACGGGCGGCACGACGAATGGGGTGGCGTCCCCGGGCCCGGCTCCGGTCCTTCTACGCCTGCGGTGACGATCCGTTGCTGATGCTGACCGCTCCGATCGCGGCGACACGGGAGATCCTGGCTCGCACCGGTTTGACCATCGACCAGATCGACCACTTCGAGGTCAACGAGGCATTCGCCTCAGTGCCGCTGGCGTGGCGGTCGGATCTGGACGCCGACATCGATCGCCTCAATCCGCGAGGGGGTGCGATCGCGCTCGGTCATCCGCTCGGGGCGACGGGGTGCCGGTTGCTGACGACGATGTTGCACGCGATGGAGGACGCAGACCAGCGACGGGGGTTGCAGACGGTATGTGAGGCGGGCGGCATGGCAAACGTCCTCGTACTGGAAAGAGATTGACGGGTGCGGGACGCCCCTACCGGGGCGTCCCGCACCTCCCATCGAGAAGGCAGGAGCACTCCCATGAGCGACAGGGTCCGTTTGGACAGTGTGGAGCGGGCGATCGCCGACATCGCGGCCGGTAAGGCGGTCGTGGTCGTCGACGACGAGGACCGGGAGAACGAGGGTGACATCATCTTCGCCGCGGAGAAGGCCACCCCGGAGCTGATGGCATTCACCATTCGGTATTCCAGTGGGGTCATCTGTGTGCCGTTGGCGCCTGAGATGCTCGACCGGCTGGATATTCCGTTGATGACTCCGCACAACCAGGACCGGATGCGCACCGCGTACACGGTGTCGGTGGACGCCGCCGATGGTGTGAGCACGGGGATCTCTGCGGCCGATCGGGCACGGACGGCTCGGGTCCTTGCCACTGCGGGCTCGGTGCCGTCGGATCTGACGCGGCCCGGTCACGTATTTCCCCTTCGCTACCGCGAGGGTGGGGTGTTGGTGCGTCGCGGCCATACAGAGGCTGCGGTGGATCTGGCCAGGATGGCGGGGTTGGCCCCGGCGGGTGTGCTGGTGGAAGTCGTCAACGACGACGGCACCATGAAGCGGGCTCCTGAACTGCGAGAATTCGCCGACACGCACGGTCTGGCGATGATCTCCATCGACAGCCTGGTGGCGTACCGACGTCGGCACGAGTTGCTCGTGGAGCGGGTGGCGGCCACACGGTTGCCGACGCGCCACGGCGACTTCACTGCCTTCGGCTATCGCGTGGAAATCGACGGCACCGAGCACATCGCATTGGTACACGGTGACGTCTCGGCTGCGGGCCCGGTGCTCACGCGAGTGCATTCGGAGTGCCTGACCGGTGATGTCTTCGGATCGTGTCGCTGCGATTGTGGGCCGCAACTGACCGAGGCGATGGAGCGGATCCGGTGCGAGGGCAGCGGCGTGGTGATCTATCTGCGCGGGCACGAAGGGCGCGGCATCGGGTTGGCGGCGAAGCTGCAGGCCTACAGTCTCCAGGACTTCGGCCGGGACACCGTCGATGCAAATCTGGATCTCGGTCTGCCCGTCGACGCCCGTCACTACGGGACGGCTGCGCAGATCGTGCGGGATCTGGGTATCGGGTCTGTGCGATTGCTGACGAACAATCCGCAGAAGGTGACGTGTCTGCAGGACGCGGGCATCGAGGTGGTCGCCCGTGTACCGCTGACAACGCGGCCGAACGGTCACAATCTGGGCTACCTGCGGACCAAGCGGGACCGGATGGGGCACGATCTCCCCGATCTGTGCCCGCCGGCGACACCTGTGCGTGAGCGCAGCATCACCGCCTTCGGCTGAGCGACCGCCGGCCAGCCTGTATACCGCGCCTGAACTCTGCGTTTGCTGCCGTGCTCGCAGTCACGACACGCTCGAGTACCTGGGAGAGAGAACGGGAGTTGAACTCACCGTCACCAGGCTGTAGAACGTACATCGGATAGCGGGCTCGATTCGTCAAGAGGTGGCGCATGACTGTATGGCCGACTTCTTACGGTGGATGCGGCCATGCCCGGCAGTGAGTCATCCGCAGAGTTCGGGGTGCCAGCCAAGTCGAGGCGGGGAAAAGCCGGCAATCTTCCGCTGGACCTGACCAGTTTCGTCGGCCGTCGGCACGAGACGGCCGACACTCGCCAACTGCTGTCCGGATCGCGGCTGGTGACCCTGATCGGTGCCGGGGGAGTGGGAAAGACCCGACTCGCCCTGCGGGTCGCCGACATCTCACGCAGGACGTACGACGACGGGGTGTGGCTCGTCGAACTCGGTGAACTACACGACGGAGACCTCCTGGCCCAGACAGTGTCGGGAGCGCTGGGTCTGCAGGACCACTCCGTCCGGCCGCCGATGGCCGTGCTCACCGAACAGCTTGCGGACAGCCGGATACTCTTGGTCCTGGACAATTGCGAACATCTGGTCGACGCCGTTGCTGCTTTCGCGCACGCTGTACTGCGAATCTGTCCCGGTGTTCACATCCTCGCCACGAGCCGAGAGTCTCTCGACATTCGTGGGGAGGTGGTGGTCCGAGTGCCCCCGCTGTCACTGCCGGAGCTCACCCGGTCGACGTCGACGCTCCGTGAGATTTCCCGATACGACGCGGTGATCCTGTTCGAACAGCGTGCGGGAACCGCGGTGCCGGGTTTCGCGCTCACCGACAGCAATATCGGTGCGGTGGCCGAGATCTGCCGACGGCTGGAAGGCCTGCCGCTGCCGATCGAACTAGCCGCGGCACGGCTGCGGGCGATGTCGGTCGAGCAGATCGTGGAGCGCCTTGGCGACAGATTGCGACTTCTCACGCTGGGAGGACGAGGAACACCGTCGCGGCAGCAGACCTTGAGGGTGTGTATCGACTGGAGCTACGACCTGTGCTCGTCGCAGGAACAGTGGTTGTGGGCACGGCTGGCGGTGTTCGCCGGTGGTTTCGAGCTCGACGCCGCCGAGGGCGTCCTCGCCACCGACCCACCTGAAGAGCTGATCGACCTGCTCACATCACTGGTCGACAAGTCCGTCCTGATCCGCGAAGAGGTCGGGCCGGTGGTGCGGTATCGCCTGCTGGACACGATTCGTGAATACGGACGCGAGAAATTGCATGAATCGGGCGGGTCCGCGGACCTTCGAAAACGGCACAGAGATTGGTACGAGCAGCTCGTGCTGCGGGCCAAGGCGGAATGGATCGGTCCGCGGCAGGTGGAATGGATTGCTCGGCTGGACCGCGAGCAGCCGAACCTGCGCGACGCAATGGAGTACTGCCTCAGCGAGGACGCCGGGGCGGAAGCGGGGATGCGAATAGTCACCGCCCTGTACCAATTCTGGTTTGTTCGCCGACTGTTCAGCGAAGGCCGTCATTGGCTCGATCGTGCACTCGCAAGTCAGGAGAGCCAGCACCCGTTCGATCGGATCGAAGCGTTGTGCACCAGCAGCACGATGGCCGCCCTGCAGGGCGACGTCGATGCCGGCACCGTGTCGGCGGACCAGGCACGCCTTCTGGCCGCACGGGTCGGGGACCCAGACCTCGAAGCGTTGGTCGTCTTCGCGGAAGGGTGCCTCGCCGTGTCCAGGGGGGAGCTTCAGCAGGGCATTACCAGTCTCGAAAAGGCGATCGGTGTCTTCCGTGCAGGCAGGAATCTTATCCAGTTGGTCCCGGCGCTGGTCTGGCTGGCGCTCGCCTTCGAGATGAACGGGGACATCCAGCGGGGTACGGCAAGCTACGAGGAACTCATTGCTCTCACCGAGTCTCGGGGAGAGAAGATCTGGCGAGCAATGGCGTTGTGTGACTACGGTTTCACGCTGTGGCAGCACGGCGAGCGGAGCCGGGGGACGGCGCTGCTCGAGGATGGTCTGCGGTTGTCGCGAATGGTGGGAAGTCAACTGAGCTACGCGTGGGCTCTAGAGCAATTCGCGTGGACCGACGTCGAACAGAGACCGGAGAGGTCCGCGGTGCTGCTGGGTGCAGCAGACGTACTGTTCAAGGCGATCGGCGGTCGCGCACCTGCTCTGACGAATCTGGCGACGTTACACGAGAAATCTCGGCAGCACGCTCGGACATCGCTCGGCGACAGAGCATTCGAGGCCGCAATGCAGCGCGGTGCAGCACTGAGTGTGGACGAGGCCGTTGCCTACGCCTTGGGGGAACAGCCGCGAACCGAGGTGCCCGCGACGAGTAACGCGACCCTCGGTCTGACCCGGCGTGAGCAACAAGTGGCCGAACTGGTCGCCGAAGGGTTGAGCAACCGGGCAATCGCCGAACGGCTCGTGATTTCGCAGCGCACCGTCGAAGGTCATGTCGAGCACTCCCTCGTCAAACTCGGATTCACCTCGCGTACGCAACTTGCCGCGTGGGTCCACGAACAGAAACCCGGTCGCTGAGATCTCAGCTGATGCCGAGCCGCGGACCTGGTATTTCCGCAATCATCGATCCGCGTCGTCGCCACTACGTGGTACCTGGGACAGACGGACGGGTAGCGAATAGGTAGTTTCCCGCTGGCCCGGGGGCCGGCCCACGGGGATTCTCGTGTGATGGCAGTCACGGACATGCGCAGGAGCGATGTCAGCCCTCGAAACCGGTCGCACGAACCATGGTCGTTCTCGCCGTTCCCACACGTCCGATCGTGCCGCACTGCACACGCCTCGACGCAACCAACCCCGACCCGTGTCAGACCGGGCCGCGAACAGAGAGGAACACCCAGATGGAGTTCGGAATCTTCATTCCCAGCGCTCGCAATGGTTACATCATTTCCGAGACTGCCCCGCAGTACTCACCGACGTACTCGCACATGAAGGAGATCGTTCAGACCGGGGAGGAGCACGGTTTTTCGTTCGCACTGTCGCTGTCGGCTCTCCGCGGTCACGGTGGCACGACCCGCTTCTGGGACGACGCACTGGAATCGATGACCCAGATGGCAGCTCTGGCACGCGATACGACGGCGATGAAGCTCATCGGCTCCGTGAACATCCTCGCCATTCATCCCGCGATAGCGGCTCGTATGGCCATGACGGTCGACCAGATCAGCGAGGGACGTTTCTCACTCAACATCGTTCCCGGGGGCTGGCACCCCCGTGAGCTCGAGACCATGAACGTGTGGCCCGGTTACGAGTACAACGACTACCGCTGGCAGTACGCGGGCGAGTACTGCCAAGTGGTGCGGGAGCTCTGGGAGAAGGGCGTGTCCAACTTCAAGGGCAAGCACTTCCAGTACGAGGACCTCCGGATGGGCCCGAAACCCGACCATCACATGAACATCGTGTGCGCGGGCGCCTCGGATGACGCCATCCAGTTCACCACCAAATATGCCGACTACTCATTCCGCCTGGCATGGGGCGGCAAAGACGCTCTCGAGGGTGTCGTCGAGCGATTCAACGCGCAGATGGACGAGGCAGGCCGGACCATCCGGCCCTACGTCGCCCTCGGTGTCGTCATGGCCGACACCGACGAGGAAGCAGAGGCCAAGCTGCAGAACTTCATCGACAACGCGGACCTGGCCGCGATCAACTACATGCTCGGCGGAGCGTCGACCGACTCCGCGCAGGGAGGTACCTCGGAGATCCTCGCGAGCATGGATACCAAAGGCGCCGTGCAGATGTCCACGGACTTCATCACCGGTTCGCCGGAGAGTATCGCCCGTCAGCTCGACGAGTGGGCCGAAATCGACGTCGCCGGATACATGCTCGTCTTCCCGGACTACGTCGAGGACATCAAGCGCATGGGTAGAGAAGTGTTCCCACTGATGAAGAACTTCACTCCGCCGATCGCGCTGCAGGCGGTGTGAGCGAAGTCGGGTCCGGCCGTGTGGAAACGGCCGGACCCGGCCACCTGATCGTGAAGATTCCACAATACGTCTGTCCGTGACCGAGATTGAGGATGTGACCATGTCCGCAACACTGTTCAGCGAAGACCTGAAGACAAATATCAAGAAGGCCGAAAGGATGCTGATCGGCGGCGAATGGGTCGATTCGGCCACGGCCGAGACGATCGCCGTCGAAGATCCCGCAACCGGCGCGGTCGTCGCGAGCGTCCCGGCCGGTGACGCCCGGGACGTCGACCGCGCAGTCGACGCGGCACGGACGGCGTTCCGCGGTCGGTGGAGCCGGCTCACACCACAGGAACGTGGCCTGTTGCTGTGGCGCCTCGCGGATCTGATCGAGGAGCGTGCGCAGGAACTCGCCGAGTTGGAATCACTCGACGCGGGAATGCCCATCGGCGAAGCACGTTACGTCGACGTGGCCTTCTCCATCGACATTCTCCGGTACTACGCGGGCTGGCCGACCAAGATCACGGGTGACACCATTCCGGTGTCGTTCCCGACGAATTTCGGTGGGCCCTACCATGCCTATACACTGCGTGAGCCGCTCGGCGTGGTGGGGTGCATCGTCCCGTGGAATCTGCCGTTGATGATGGCGGTCAAGAAGATCGCGCCTGCGCTGGCGGCAGGTAACACCGTGGTGGTCAAGCCGGCCGAGCAAACTCCGCTGTCGATCGCGCTTCTCGGTGAACTGGTTCTCGAAGCCGGCTTCCCGGATGGAGTGTTCAATTACGTCACCGGGTACGGCGAGACGGTGGGCGCAGCTCTGGTCGAGCACCCGGATGTGAACAAGATCAGCTTCACCGGCTCGGGATCCACAGGTAAGGCGATCATCAAGGCATCCACGGGCAACCTCAAGCGAGTGTCGCTCGAGCTGGGCGGAAAATCGCCCAACATCATCTTCGCCGACGCAGACCTCGGCAAGGCCATCCCGTCCGCGGCATTGGCGATCTTCGCCTGCCAGGGGGAGAGTTGTGTTGCCGGATCGCGTCTGTACGCTCACCGCTCGGTGTTCCAAGATGTCGTAGACGGTCTGGTCGAGGCGGCCGAAAGTATCCAATTGGGGCGTGGTCTCGAGGCAACGTCACAGATGGGTGCTCTGATCTCGGCCGAACACCGAGACCGGGTGATCGGGTTCATCGATCTGGCCCGCAGCGAAGGCGCCGAGATCCTCACCGGTGGAACGGTGTGGGGCGAAAACGGGTACTTCGTGGAGCCGACGGTCCTGACCAACGTCCGTCCGGATTCGAGGGTTCTGCGCGAGGAGATTTTCGGTCCGGTCCTGACGATCGTGCCGTTCGACACCGAGGACGAGGTGCTGGAGCTGGCCAACGACACGCACTACGGTCTCGGTGCAGCAGTGTGGACACGCGACCTCGGCCGCGCCCACCGCATGGCCACGGCGATCGAATCCGGCCAGGTGTGGATCAACTGTTATCAGACGGTCGACGCGGCACTGCCTTTCGGCGGATACAAGCAGTCGGGCTGGGGCCGGGAGACGTGCAAGGAAAGTCTCGACGAGTACCTCGAGCTCAAGACCGTGGTGGTCGGGCTGTAACGGCCGGCGGCACTTACCAACGATTTTCGAGTAGTGAGGGTGTGATTGTGACTGTGGTTGATGTGGATGTGGCGGCTGCGTGTTTGATTGGTGGTCGGTGGGTGTCGGGGTCGGGTACGGATGTGATCGGGGTGTTCAATCCGGCTTCGGGGGAGCGGATTGCGGATTTGGTGCCGGCGACGGTTGAGGATGCGGAGGCGGCGGTGGTGGCGGCTGCGGTGGCTGCGGTGGAGTGGGGTGCGCGGCCGTTGTCGGAGCGGGTGCGGTTTTTGTATCGGATGAAGGCGATTCTCGAGGAGAATGTGGAGTCGTTGGCGCGCACGATCACGGTCGATCAGGGTAAGACGTTGGATGAGGCGCGGGGGGAGGTGGGGCGGGCTGTGGATTTTGTGGAGACGGCGATTGCGGCTCCGATGCTGTATCGCAGCGATGCGGTGAATGTCACCACTGGTGTGGATGCGCGGCGGGTGCGGGAGCCGTTGGGGGTGTGTGTGGCGGTGACGCCGTCGAACTTCCCGGTGATGAACACGGTGCAGTTCTCGGCGTGGGCGTTGGTGACGGGTAATGCGTTGATCATCAAGGCGTCCGAGCAGGATCCGTTGGCGTCCATTGCGGTGATTCGGTTGTTGCAGCAGGCGGGTCTGCCGGATGGGGTGCTGAGTTTGGTGCATGGCCGGGCGGATGTGGTGCAGTACCTGGTTGCGCATCGGTCGGTGGCGGCGGTGTCGTGCATTACGTCGTCGCCGACGGCGCGGGCTATTTATGCGGCGGCTGCGGCGGCGGGGAAGCGGGTGCAGGCCAATGGTGGTGCGAAGAATCCGATCGTGGTGGCCCCGGATGCGGATGTGGATCGGGCGGCGGCCGGGATCGTGTCGTCGTCGTTCGGGATGGCGGGTCAGCGTTGCCTGGCGGGGA
This sequence comes from Rhodococcus sp. T2V, assembly GCF_029269925.1. Classification (NCBI taxonomy): domain Bacteria; kingdom Bacillati; phylum Actinomycetota; class Actinomycetes; order Mycobacteriales; family Nocardiaceae; genus Rhodococcus; species Rhodococcus sp. T2V. Next base: position 23,426 of record NZ_JARJBD010000023.1, on the reverse strand, counting down.
GTCGGGTGGTGGTGGTCGGTGATGTCTACGGCGATCTGATGGATCGTGTGGTGGCGTTGGCTGATCAGTTGGTGGTCGGTGACGGTGCGGTCGAGGGTGTGACGATGGGCCCGGTGGTCAGCGCCGAGAGTAAGGAGCGGATCCTGGCGGCGTTGGGGGAGGCGGAGGATCTGGGTGCGACGTTCGTCCTCGATGGTCGGGGTGTGAAGCCGGTGGGTGGTGTGGGGGTGGAGAACGGGTATTTCGTCGGTCCGACGATTGTTGCGGATCTGGATCCGCGGCATGGGGTGGAGCGGGCGGAGTTGTTCGGGCCGGTGATCAATGTGCATCGGGTGGATACGCTGGCGGAGGCGATTGCGTTGTCGAATGATACGGAGTTCGGTAATGCGGCTGCGGTGTTCACGTCTTCGGGTGTGGTGGCGGCGGAGTTCGAGCGGGGTGTGCGGGCCGGGAATGTGGGGGTCAATGCGTTTCCGGCGCCGCCGGCGAATGTGACTATGGGTGGGTACGGTGCGTCGTTTTATGGGGATTCGCATGTGTGTGGTGCGGCGCCGTTGGATTTCTTCACTGATCAGAAGTTGGTCGTGACCCGATGGTGAGCACAGAGCATAGGGGACGAGTGCACGAGTGCGACGGTTTCATTGTCGCCGGAAGTCGGCGAGGATGCGGTCCCGCAGTGCCGGGTCGAGTTCCTCGATCGACAGTTCGCCGAGGGTGTGCACCGTCTGCTTCATCTGGTCGACGTAGTGGGCGCAGCCGCCGCATTCGCACACGTGCGTCTCGAACCTGGCCTTGGCCTGCGCGGCGAACGCATCCTCGAGGTAGACGGTGACGAGTTCGACGAGTTCCTGACAGTCCATCGTTCGTTTCGATTCCTTCACGGGAGTGCCTCCTGAGTCCCGCCGACCCAGCGTCTGCGGCTATTGGCACAGTGTCCGGAATTGCCCGGATCGTTACACGGGACGGTGGCGAGAGCCGGTGGGCGTACGGTCGAGGTCATGACCGAGGACAATCAGGTTGCGCCGTGGGACGACATCTACCGAGGCGATGCGAAGGAATTTTCGGGGCCGGTGCCGTGGAACATCGGTGAGCCGCAGCCCGAGATCGCCGCGCTGATCGAGGAAGGCAAATTCCGCAGCGATGTGCTGGATGCGGGGTGCGGACACGCCGAAACGTCCCTGCAGCTGGCGGCGCAGGGGTATACGGTGGTCGGTCTGGACCTGTCGCCGACAGCCATCGCGGCAGCTCAGGCTGCAGCGGCCGATCGTGGCCTGACGACGGCCACGTACCAGGTGGCGGACATCAGCTCGTTCACGGGTTTCGACGGCCGCTTCGCCACGATCGTCGACAGCACCCTCTTCCATTCCCTGCCCGTGGACCGGCGTCGCGACTACCTGCAGGCCGTAGCCCGGGCGGCCGCACCCGGCGCGTCCTACTACATCCTGGTGTTCGCGAAGGGCGCCTTCCCCGAGGGGCAGGGACCGAACCCGGTGACCGACGACGAGCTACGGGAGGCCGTCGCCGAATACTGGATCATCGACGACCTCCGCCCGGCGTTCATTCACGCGCTGCTCGGCCCGGAGGAGGCCGCGAACTGGCAGCGCGACGACAAGGGCCGGGCCATGCTGCCGGCGTGGCTGCTGTCGGCGCACCGCGACTGAGGCGCGGAGTGGGACTTCGTCGACGCCTATACGTGTGCGCCGACGTCGTCGAGATGCGTCGTCATGCCCATCGCGGTGGCGGGATCGGTATCCCATCCGATGGCGACCGCGGCGAGCAGTGCTGCCGCGGTCGCGGTGACCTGGGGTTCGGGGATGACGGTGAGATCGCGGCCGGTGACCGCCTTCTTGGTCTCGACCCATCCGGGCGATCGGGACCAACCGCCCGCGGCGTAGACGGCCGGTTGCCCGGGTAGGCATGCCGCGACTGCGTCCTGCGCGCGGGCACCGATCCGCGCGAGGGCGCCGAGAACCGCGGAGGCACGCGAGAGCGGTGACGTGGGGGCGTCGGGGGTGTAGCGGGGCAGCGCGCCGCCTCGGCTGCCGGGGACGAACACCGGCGCGTGCAGGTAGTCGTCGGTTGGGGTGTCGCCGGAGATCATCTCCTGCAGGCGGGCACCGACGGCGGCGTCCTGGGACGCCCATTCGACGTTGCGGGCCAGTTCCTCCACGGAAAGCACAGTGGTTCCGGCAGAAAGGATTCCGGGTGCGACATCGAGGTCGTCGCTGCGGGGTATTCCTTTCTCGGGAGCCTGGGCGACGACGACCTCGGCGGTGCCCATCGAGTCGAGGACGGCACCGGGGTCCATCGCGTGTACTCCCCAGCCGCCGATCGGATGATCGTGGCCGCCGGCGACGACGACGGCGTCGGGATCGATGACACCCGCGGTGACGAGACGGTCGGAGAGGAATCCGCCGATGACGTCACCGGCCCGGCGCACCGGCGGCAGCAACGCGGCCGTGCCGATGCCGGCGGCCACCCGGTCCTCGATCCACCGCCGGCCGTGACCGTCCCACGCGGCGGTGCGGGCGGCGAGGGTGTCGCTGAAGAACGGGGTGCCGGTCCACACACTCGACGGGTAGTCGGTGAGCGCAACCCACGACCGGGCCTGCGCGGCGCCGGGTTGGTCTGTTGCCCAACGCCATCCGACGAGAGTACGTGCGGCGTCGTCGGCGGTGCAGAGCGCCGCGTCCGGCCGGAGCCGCGGGGCCAGGTCGGCGAACACGTCGGCGCGCCGGGTGTCGAACCAGGCCAGTGCCGGGGTGAGCGGGGTCAGGGCGTCGTCGACGAGCACACCGTCCTCGCCGACCCCGGCCACGCTCACCGCGTGCACCCGGTAGGTGTCCGAGCAGATGTCGAGGATCATCTCCTCGATCGCGAACAGCAGATGTTGTGCGTCGACGGACAGGTCGACCGCACCGCGGGGAGTGGTGCGCCGCCGCCTGGCGACGACCGCCCCCTGAGGTGTGAGCGCCACGACCTTCGTGTTCGTGCTCCCGATATCGACGCCGCACACCACCGGTGAGCGCCCACTGCGGTCTCGTGTCATCTGTCCTGTCCTCGTCGTCTGCCGTCGGAGTACCCGCTCAGGCGGGGAAACTCACCTTCCGGGTCAGGGTGCCGATCTCCTTCAGCACGCGCTCGCCTTCGCTGCGTTCGCGTTGCCAGATGTTGCGGCCGACGATGATTCCGCGGGCGCCGGCGCGCAGGGTCTGCCCGATGGCGTCGACGGTCTCGTCGACATCGCCGGCCAGCGGTCCGCCGGCGATGACGAGGGGGACGCGGAGTTCGTCGACGAGGCGGGCGGTGCGTTCCTCGCCGGGGAAGGCGATCTTGATGATGTGGGCGCCGAGGTCGTAGGCGATGCGGGCGACCTTCTCTTCTTGGACGACGACGTCGTCGGTGCGGGGTGCGCCCATGATGACCGGTTCGAGGACGAGGGGGATGTCCCAGGCGTCGCAGGCGGTGACGACCTTGCCGACGCGGGCGCACATGGCGGCGCGTTCGCTGCGGGAGATGTTCCAGGGGAAGAGCATTTTGACGGCGTCGACGCCCATCCGGACGGCTTCTTCGACGGTGGTGATCAGTTCGTGGGAGCCGCCGCCGTCGAGGGTGGTGACGTCGTAGTAGGTGTCGATGGTGAGTACGCGGCTCAGGTGTGGGTGTTCGGCGAAGAATTTCTCGGTCTGTTTGACCTGTCCGGGGGTCATCATGAATCCGGTGACGTCGGTGTCGGCCCAGGCGGCGAACGGTGCGGAGGGGGTTTCGAGGCCCTGGATGCGGTCGAAGATCAGTCCGTGATCGACCGGCATGATGATCGCCGCCCGGTCGTTGGGCAGTGTGCGGCGCATCCGGTATTCCATGCTCATTTTTCGGTTCACTTTCTTTTGTGGGTTGGTTCGAGGGGTTGGTTCGAACGGTGTGCAGGTACGTGAGCGGTCAGTGCGTCCAGGCGGTGTCGACGGGTCCGTCGTGACCGCTCGCCGCGGCCGCGGCGCACTGGATCATGAGGGCGACGGCGACGGCGCCGGGATCGAGCACGCCGCGGGCGACTTCGCCGACGTAGGACGCGCGGCCGCGGCGGGCCACGATGTCGCGGGTGGTCAGGGCGCCAGCCTGCGCGGCCTCGGCGGCAAGGTTCAGCGCGCGGACCGGGTCCACGTCGGCGGCAGCCTGCTCGCTCAGCGCCTGTGCGGCGGGAACCAGGGCGTCGACCATCGTCTTGTGCCCGACCTGCGCCTTCCCGTATCGCTGCACGGTCGCCACCGCGGCGGCCAGTCCGTCGGCGAGTTCGGTCAGGGTCGGGGTGTCCCCGGTCGCGCAGCGGGCGATGTCGCGGAAGAACATTCCGAACAGGGGCCCGCTGGTGCCGCCGGTGCCGAGGAACCCGCGCGAGACGGCGGTCAGCCAGGCGGTGAACGTCTGCGGCGACGTCGCGGTGATCTCGTCCCGGACCCGGGTGAACGCGGAGGTGAGGTTGGTGCCGAAGTCGCCGTCCCCGGCCTGGCGGTCGAGTTCACCGAGGGCGGTGGCCGCGCCGCCACCGGCCGAGGTGCCCAGCACCGTGGTCAGCATCGCGGCCACCCAGCGGGGCGCGAAGGTGGTCGGCAGTGCCGTTGCGGTCGTCGAGTTCATGTGTTGGGCTCCTTACCAATTCAGCGCGGGGGTCCGCACCGGGGCATCCCACAGCTTCAGTAGATCGGCGTCGACGGGGGTCAGGGTGACCGAGAAACCGTGCATGTCGAGCGAGGTCACGTAGGTGCCGACGAGCGTGCGGGCCACGGTGATGCCGCGGGCGCCCAGAAGCCGGTGCACGCCGCGGGCGGCGATCGACAGTTCCAGCGGGTAGGCGCCGCCGAGCCCGTTGACGATGGCCAGGACGGCGGAGCCGCGGCCCAGCCCCAGATCCCGGACCAGCGGGGTGACCAGCATTTCGCTCAGTTCGTCGGCGGAGGCGTACCGGACGCGGGAGGTGCCGCGTTCGCCGTGGATGCCCACCCCGAGCTCGACCTCGTCGTCGGCCAGGTCGAACGCCGGGCGGTCCTCGCCGGGGTGGGTGCCCGCCTGCAGGGCCAGGCTCATCGTCCGGGACGTGCGGGCGACGCGGCGGGCGGCGTCGGCCACCTCGGTGAGCGATCCGCCGAGTTCGGCGCGGGCCCCGGCGATCTTCTCCACCGCGACCACCGCCGCGGTACCCCGGCGGCCCGGTCCGTCGGCGTCGCCGTCGGTGGCGAGGTCGTCGTCGACGAGCACCATCTCGGTGTCGACGGCGTGGTCGCCGGCCAGTTCGCCGGCGATGGTGAAGTTCAGGACGTCGCCGGTGTAGTTCTTCACGATCTGCACCACCCCGCGGCCGCTGTCGGCGGCCAGGGTGCCCTCGTGGACCTGCAGGGCGGTGGGGCTGGCGAACACCGCTCCGGGGACGGCGACGTCGAGCATGCCGCGCCCGACGAACCCGGCGTGCAGCGGTTCGTGCCCGGACCCACCGCCGGAGACGAGTCCGACCTTGTCCCGGGCGGGGGTGGCGCGGCGGATCAGCTGTCGGTCGGTGTCGTAGGACACCAGGTCGGGGAAGGACAGTTCCATGCCCTCCAGCGCCTCCGTCACGGCGGTGCCGGGATCGTTGATGATCTGCCGTTTCATTGCGGCGGCTCCTTCGAAATCGAGTACTGCGGTGCGCCGCTGCGCGGCACGGGTGGGATGTCGTGGTGGTCGATGACGTGGTGGGTTTCGACGTCCAGGTCGCTCAGGCTCAGGCCCTTCTCGACGATCTCCTGCGACTCGGGCGGCAGGGTCAGCCAGTGCACGCACAGTGCGGCGACCACGTACAACCCGGCGAAGATGATGGTGACACCGCCCGCGCCGATCAGGCCGAGGAAGACCGCGACGATCAGCGGGCCGACGAACGTGGCGGCACCGGCGCCGAGGTTGAGCACGGCGATGGCGTTGCCCTTCTTGTCCGGGGCCATCAGCGACATCAGCACCGAGATGGGGGTGAAGCCGGCGAGGGTGATGCCGAACAGCGCGGCGCACAGTGCGGCTACCCAGTAGGCGCCGAAGGTCTGCGGCAGGAAGTACAGCAGCAGGCTGCTGACTGCGCAGCCGAGGCAGCCGAAGATGCGGAGGGTGCGGTGCCAGCCGATCTTGTCGCTGACGATGCCGAAGATCAGGTTGGCGAAGATGTTGGAGGCGCCGACGATGAACACCAGGCGCAGCCAGCCGCTGGTGCCGAAGCCGAGGTCGTCGGAGAAGATCGTGGGCAGGAACACCAGGAACCCGAATTGCGGTGCGGTGTTGATGATCCGGATGACGCAGCCGAGCCCGACCCGCGGGTTCTGGAAGGCGATCGCGATGCTTGCGACCAGGCTCTGCCCGGTGGTGGTCGACTCGGCCGCCAGCCGGTCGCCGCCGGAGACGCCGCGCAGCCCGATGAGGGCGAGCAGGCCGCCGGCGATCACGATGCCCAAAGACAGCCACAGGGTGGTGTATTCGCCGATGATCGGTTCGGTGCCGCTGGCAAGCAGTGAACCGAGGGTGGGCAGGCCGCCAGTGAAGGCGAAGTAGAACCAGCCGACGGCCGAGCCGAGGCGGCGGGCCGGGCTTGCGGCGAGCACCCACACCAGGAAGCCGTACGCGAACAGCGGGTATCCCAAACCGCGGATGCCGTAGCAGATCAGCATCAGCACGTAGTTCTCGGTGCCCAGGGCGACGGCGAGGAACAGCACCTCGAAGACGCCCCAGATCGCGAGACCGAGCCACATCACCCGGCGTGGCCCCCACGTTTCCGACAGCGCCCCCGACAGCCACGACCCCAGCGTCACCATCAGGCCGTAGACGCTGATGACGATCGCGGCACGCGAGTCGCTGCCGGCACCGTGGTCGGCGAGATACGGTGCGATGTAACCGGATTCGACACCGTCGCCGATCATGAAGAACAGCAGGCCGACGAAGCCGAGGAACAAGGTCGGGGGAAGGCCGATCCGTTCGATGAACGAGGCGAATCTGCCTTCGGAGATCTGATGTTGCATCGACATGTCCGATCAGGAGTGGGGCAGGATGTGGACTTTGAGTGCCGAGTCGCTGTGCGCGGCGGCAATGGCGTCGCCGTACTCGGCGAGCGGGAATGTGTGGGTGACAAGACGTTCGACGGTCTCGGTGATGGACGGCATCATCGTGACGGCGTCGGCGAAGGAATTCGCGACCGACTGTGAGCCGACGAACGTCAGCTCGCGGTCGAACAGGTCGTAGGGGCGCAGCGGAATCGTCTTCTCGGAGCTGACGACACCCATCTGCAGCAGGGTTCCGCGCTTGTCGAGCAGGTCGATCGCGGCAGACACGGCAGCGGGGTGGCCGCTGGCCTCGAGCGCGACGTCGGCGCTGCGGGGCGGAAGGCTCTCCTCCGGTGCGAACGCGGCATCGGCGCCGACGTCGAGCGCGGCCTTCCGACGGGCCGGGCTGGGCTCGACGACGTGGATCGTGCGAGCACCCGCGGCCCGGGCGACGACGACCGCCAGCAGTCCGATCGACCCGGCGCCGAACACCGTGATCCGGCGGTCGGTCAGCGACGGGGACCGGCCGAGGCCGTGCAGCACACAGGACAGGGGTTCGATCAGCGCACCGGCGGCCATGCTCATCCCGTCCGGCAGGGGATAGACCACTGTGGCGGGCACGCTCACCAGGTCGGCGCACGCCCCGTCCGAGGTGACGCCGATCGGCACGAGGTAGTCGCAGAGGTTCGGGGCGCCGGCCAGGCAGTCGGCGCACGTGCCGCAGGCCACGTTCGGATCGACCGCAACGTGCTGCCCGACCGTCAGGTTGTCCACACCGGGCCCGACCTCGACGATGCGGCCCGCGAACTCGTGACCGGGCACCACCGGGAACCGGCCGGTCGGGTAGTCGCCGATCACCAGGTGCAGGTCCGTTCCGCAGACGCCGACCGCGGCCGGCTCGATGACGACCTCGCCGACCCGGGGCACCGGGGCGGACGTGTCCACCAACTGGTGATTCCCTCGCCCGTCGAGCACAACTGCGCGCATGTCGCTTCCTCCTCGCTCCTGCGCCGTTCGTTCTGTGCCCGTCTGTCGGACTCATCAGCGCTGTGACGGACATTACAACCACCTGTCCATATTGTCTAGCCCATACGTACTGTACGGACAATATTGCTTCCGACGAATCCGCTCCGACAGGTCGCACCAGCGTGGCCCGGCTGTTACATCCCCGGCAGGTCTGTTCGGGTGACGGTTTGGCGCCCCTAGGGTGACTGGCGTGGGTGGTGGCACGACCACATTCTTGAAACCGATCGCGACGCTCCCGGTCCCGATCGACCGGCATCACGGGCACGTATCCCAGTCGGATCTTCGGAATGGAGGAATGGATGTCGCCGAATTGTCATGTCGCTTCTGCGCAACCGAGTGTGGAAACGGTGGAGGGCCGTATCGACCGGTACCGGCTGGAGGAGGACGGCTACGTCGTCGTACGGGACGTGCCAGGTCGTCTCGCGGCGTTGGAAGTGGTTGGTTCCCTTGGTGATCTGGTCCCGCAATACAACGGGCTGCTCACGCACGAGGTAACGTACCGCCCGGGCAACGATCATCGGGCGTACTCGCAGAGCGCGAACACGATTCTGGCGCACACCGAGGCCCCGGGCTGGGATCCCAGCCCCGCCTACCTGGCGCTGTACTGCCACCGGCAGGCGCGCTGCGGCGGCGGCCACACCGATCTGCTCGACGTCCGGCGACTCGTCGACGCCCTGGAACCCGCCGAGGTCGCTCTGCTGACAGACGCCGAACTGACGTTCCCCGGCCCGGGCGGCGGTGTACGCACCACGATGCTCGGCTCGGACGACACCGGCCGCGCCGCGCTCCGGTTCAGTTACAACCTGTTGACCGCCGCCGATTACGACCCGCACCGGGACTCCGACGTCGACGATTCGCGGCTGCCGCTCGGCCGGGCCGGTCGCCGATTGGCGCATCGCGTCAGCGACCTGTTCCACGAGCTGCGCACCCGCGTGCTGATCCCCGAGCATGCGCTGCTCATCTGGGACAACCAGCGCATGCTGCACGCGCGCTCGGAGTACGCCGACCGCGCCCGTCACCTCACCCGTTTCTGGGCCGGCGACCGGACTCGCGCATGATCATCGACGACCTGCAGTGCTCCGACGCCGAGGGGCTGGTCCATCTCCCCGGACTGCCGTCGTTCGATCCCGCCGACGTAGCCGAGAACGCCGTCATCAGCCGCCTCGCCGGCAACTGGCACCGACGGTCGACGGTGAAGCGCGACGAGCCCGACCTCGACGAGCTGTTCGACGCAGGCCGGGCCGACTACCCCGAGAAAATCGTGCCGTTCCGCGACCATCCGACGTGGCGGGCGATGCCCGACGCGCTGCGGTCGCGGCTGCTGAGCTGGGCCTGGATCGCGTACAACCGGCACACGGTGCTCGCCGAGCAACGCGTCGCCAACCCTGCGTTCGCGCTCGTCATGGACGGGGAGTTCCCCGGTCTCGGCGGCCAGGACATGGATATCGCCCTCGCCCAGGCAATGGTCGACGAGCAATACCACACCCTCATGCACATCAACGCGAGCGCGCTGACCAGACGAAAACGGGGGAACCCGTTCCCCGACAGCGCCTTACCCGAATCGCACACGTCGCTCACGCACCGCCGGCTGCGCGCCCGTGCCGCCGAACGCTGGCAGCGCAGCCTGACGACGCTGGCATTCGCCACGGTGTCCGAGATCTCGATCAACGCGTATCTCGATCTGCTGTCCGACGATCACGACATCCAGGTGGTCAACTCCACCACCGCAAAGCTGCACAACCGGGACGAGTACTGTCACGCATCCATTTCCGACGAGATGGCGAAGCTGGTGTACGACGTGCTGGACCCCGACAAGCGCCGCTTCTTCCTGGACATGCTCGTCGCCGGGCTGGACGCGTTCGTCGCCACGGACTACTCGACGTGGGAGGCGATCTTCCGGATCGAGAAGGTCACCGGTTGGGAGAAGATGCTCGCCGACGTGCGGGCCGAGAAATCCGGTTCGCGGCTCGTGCGCGACTACAGCGGTCTGTATTCGCTGATGTCGGACATGAATGTTCTGGGCGACGTCGACTTCGACTGGGGTGTGGCGGTGACGGACAAATGACCGTCCTCGATCTCGGCACCCGCGCGGCCCTCGCACCGCGATCGATCAGCGGCGCCCGGCTCCACAAGCTCGTCGCCGAGCGAACCGGCGACCCGATCCTGGGGCACGAGGCCCACGTGGTGTCCCAGGTACTGCCGTTCAAGGTGAGCAGCTACGTGGTCGACGAGTTGATCGACTGGGACCGCGCGCCGGACGACCCGATCTACCGGCTGACCTTCCCGCACCGCGACATGCTCGAGACCGCGCACTTCGACCTGATCGAGCAGGCCGTGGTGCTGGGCGATCGGAGCGCCGTCCGGCAGGCGGTCGACACGGTCCGGGCCGCACTGAACCCGCACCCCGGGGACCAGCTGAGCATGAACGTTCCCCGGCACGACGACATCGACGGTTCGGGCATGCAGCACAAATACGCCGAGACACTGCTGGTGTTCCCCCGCCAGGGGCAGACCTGCCACAGCTACTGCGGATACTGCTTTCGCTGGGCCCAGTTCGTGGACACCCCGGATCTGAAGATGGCCATGTCCGGCCCGGAGGCGATGACCCGGTACCTCGACCTGCACCCCGGGATCACCGACGTGCTCGTGACCGGGGGTGACCCACTGGTCATGCGGACCGAATTGCTGGCCTCCTATCTGGAGCCGCTGCTCGAACCGGGGCGGGAACACGTCGAGACGATCCGGATCGGCACGAAGGCCGTCTCGTTCTGGCCGTACCGGCTGTTGTCCGGACCGGAAGCCGACGACCTGCTGCGGTTGCTCGAGCGGCTGACCGCCGCCGGCAAGCACGTCGCGATGATGCTGCACCTGTCGCACGTCGCGGAACTGCAGACCGATGCCGCACAGGCGGCGCTGTCCCGGCTGGCGTCGACCGGCGCGGTGCTGCGCGCACAAGCTCCCGTGGTGCGTCACGTCAACGACGACCCGCGCACGTGGGCCGACCTCTGGCAGGCGCAGGTCCGCAACCGGGTCGTGCCGTACTACATGTTCGTCGAGCGGGACACCGGTGCGCGACCGTACTTCGGTCTGCCACTGGCGCGAGCGGTCGACATCTACCGCGAAGCGCTGCAACGGGTCTCCGGACTCGGGCGGACCGCGCGGGGCCCGGTGATGTCGGCGTCGCCGGGGAAGGTCGTGGTCGACGGCGTCGTGGACCTCGACGGGGGACGCGCGTTCGCACTGCGGTTCCTGCAGGCACGCAGGCCGGACCTGGTCGGCAAGCCCTTCTTCGCGAAGTACGACGAGCACGCACAGTGGTGGGACGACCTCCGCCCCCACGGCCCGCGCGACCGCGAATTCTTCGGCATCGGAGGCAACGCGTGAAGGTCACCGCGCACGAGATCAGTTTGACACAACGGCATCTGTGGCGTTCCGCCAGAGAGGCGATTCCGGTGCAGCGGGGACTGGTGGTCGAGGTGGAGCAGGACGGTCTCGCCGGGTTCGGCGAGGCCTCCGCGTTCATGACCGACCACTACAACTCGGGTCTGGACCGGATGCACGCAGATCTGCGGCGAATTGCGCCACTACTGATCGGCCTGGGTCCCGACGACCCGGTAGCGGTGTGGCGGGCGCTGTCCGCCGCGCTGCCCGATTCGCCGTTCGTCCTCGCCGCCCTCGACACCGCGGTGCACGATCTGCGGGCACGGCTGCTCGGTGTGCCGCTGTGGCAGGCTCTCGGCCTGGAACGTCCGCGGGAGTTGCGCTCCAGCTTCAGCATCGGGCTCGACGAGACCGGCGTGATGGTCCGCAAACTCCGCGAGCGGCCGGGATGGTCGGCGTACAAGATCAAGCTCGCGGATCCGGCAGACCTCACCGTCGTCAAGGAACTGCGCTGCCACACGACCGCACCGTTCTACGTGGACGGCAACTGCGGCTGGGAGCTGTCCCGACTGCTGCCCGTGCTGCCCGGCTTGCAGGAGCTCGGTGTGCAGTTGATCGAGCAGCCGTTTCCGCGCGCGGCGTGGCGGGACGCCCGGATCCTGAAGGAGCGCAGCCCGATCCCGGTAATCGCGGACGAGAGCATCGCGTCGCCGCAGGACCTGGACGCCTGCACCGACGCGTTCGACGGCATCAACGTCAAGCCGATGAAGGCCGGGGGCATCACCCCGTCGCTCGCTCTGCTGCGCCGGGCCCGTGAACGCGGCCTGATCACCATGCTCGGCTGCATGCCCGAGTCGGCGGCCGGGGTGTCGGCGACGGCCCATCTCGGCGGATTGGCCGACCACCTGGACGTCGACGCCGTCGACCTTCTCGCGGTGAACACCGGCCACGGACTGGCACTCGACGGCGCAGGCCGCGTCACCCTCCCGGATCGTCCCGGTTCCGGCTACCTCCCCGATCCGGCCGCCCACGGCTGGCGGGTGCGGCCGGTGCCGGCCGCCGACGTGCGACCGATCCGCCACGCGGTACTCCGGCCGGGACAACCGGCCGAGACCTGCGCCTACCCCGAGGACGCGCACGTCGGCAGCCGGCACTTCGCGACGCTCGTCGCGGGGCGCGCGGTCGGCGTGGCCTCGCTGTACCACGAGGATCCACCCGAAAGGCACGCCGTGCCCGGTCTTCTCCCCGGCCGGGGTTGGCGCCTCCGCGGGATGGCCACCCTCGAGGAGGTCCGCGGCACCGGTGCGGGGACCACACTGCTGCGCACCGTTCTCACCGACGCCGCGCTGGCCGGCGCCGACCAGGTCTGGTGCAACGCCCGCACGACCGCCGCCGGCTTCTACGTCAAGCAGGGCTTCCGGATTCTGGGTCCGGAGTTCGACATCCCGGGCATCGGCCCACACGTCTTCATGCATTGGAGTGCTTCATGATTCGCCGGACACAATCGGACATCGGCTCGCTGCTCGACGAGCAGGAGGCCCGCTGGCTCGCCTCGATCGCACTCGTCGAGGCGGGAGTGCCGGAGGACGACGCCGATCTGGTGGCCGGCGCGCTCGTCGACACTTCCCTGCGCGGCATCGACACTCACGGGTTGCGGTTGCTGCCGCAGTACCTGGACGAACTCGCCACCGGTGTCGCGAATGCCGCGGCGTGCCCGACCGTGGTCCGGGACCGCGGGGCCGGACTGCTGCTGGATGCGGACGGCGCACTCGGCGTGCTCGCCGGACTCGCCGCGGCCCGCGTGGCAGCCGACCGGGCCAAGTCTTTCGGCGTCGCGGCGGTGGGCGTGCGCAATTCCAACCACTTCGGCGCAGCCTCGGTGTACACCCGGCACCTGGCCGGGCAGGGGATGATCGGTATCGCAGTCACGTCCGCCGCCTCCCGGGTCGCTCCGTTCGGCGGAATCGAGCCGCTGTTCGGCACCAACCCGATCAGCGTGGCCGCGGGAACGGGGGACGACGCGCTCGCCCTCGACATGGCCACCAGCCAGGTGTGTTTCGGCGAGGTCAAGCACCGCCGTGCCGAGGGACGACCACTGAACAGCGGCTGGGCCACCGATAGCGACGGGCGGCCCACCGCCGAACCCGACGAGGCGTACGCGCTGTCGCCCCTCGGCGGATACAAGGGGCAGGGCCTGGCGATGGCGGTCACCCTGCTGGGGGCCGTGCTGACCGGGTCGCCGCCCGACTGGCAGCTCGAGCAAGTCGGTGAGGGAACCCCCGGTCGCAGCCGAGGGGTCGGCCATTTCGTCCTCGCCCTCGACCCCGGAGCATTCAGCGGCCATGAGCAATTCGCGGCCGGGCTGGCAGACCTGCTGGGCACGGTCCGCGGGGCAACGCCCGCCACCGGGACGCCGGTGGCGGCACCGGGCGATCCGCAACGCGCCCACGAGCGCGAACGGCGGGTGCGGGGGATACCGCTGGACGCCCGGACCGCGGAGGTCTTCGCCGCGCTGGAAACAACTTTCGACGGAATTTCCGTCACCAGGAAGGAATCGTCTCGATGATTTTCGTACTGATCAGCCCGCGCGCGGCCGGGCTGCCCTTCGCCCAGTGGCTGCCGGAGAAGCGCGACCGGCTGGTGGCGGTCTGCGCCGCGGGAACGGATCCGGGTGAGGGGTTCGCCGAAATCGTCACGGTCGCCGACTACTCCGACGACGACGCCGTGCTGGGTGCCGCTCGGGAACTCGCCGCGCGGCACCGGCCGACCGCGGTCTTCGCCCTGGCCGAGGTCGACGTGGAGCGGGCCGCCCGGCTGCGGGGCGAATTCGGTCTGCCCGGTCTGGATACCGCCACGGCGGGCGCCTACCGGGACAAGATCCTGATGAAGGAATTGGCGCAGGCTGCGGGGATCGCCGTCCCGGCCTTCGCGCCGGTGCGCCACCCCGCAGACATCGTCGAGTTCATGGGGCGCAACGCGGGCCGCGTCGTCGTCAAACCGCGCAGCGGATCCGGCTCGACCGGCGTGTACGTACTCGATTCGCCGGCGCAGGCAACCGGGCTCGCCGACATCGTCTCGGCCACACCGTACGAGGTCGAGGAGTTCGTCGACGGCGCCGTGCACCATGTGGACGCATTCCGTGTGGCCGGAGACCCGGTGGCCGCCATCGCCTCCCGCTACACCGGCCAAGGGTGCCTCGAACACTGGACCGACGCCCCGTTCGGCTCCCGGTCGGTCGACACCGCCGACCCGGTCTGCGCGCGCCTCGTGGACGAGACCTGGCGGCTCGTCGACGCACTCGGCTCGCCGCCCACCGTCTGCGTGCACGCCGAGTTCTTCGTCACCGCCGACGGCGACATCGTGCTCTGCGAAGTGGCCGCACGGATCGGCGGCGGGCCGATACCGACGATGCTCCGCCACGTCCTGGGCATCGACCCCCGGCACCTCTGGGCGCGGGTGGAATGCGGGCTGCCGATTGACCTGGACGCTGTCCGGGACCGGGTGGCGGCCGCCCCGCACGCGGCGTTCTACGGGGTGCCGCCACGCCAGGGCCGGGTGCTGCGACTGCCGGACGCACCGCCGGGCGTGCACGACTTCACGCTCAACACTCACATCGGGGACGACTGGACCCCCGCCCGGTACCACGAGCGCAAGTCGGCGGACTTCCTCGCCTACTGGGTGGTGACCGACCCCGATTTCACCGCGCTGGGACACCGGCTGATCGACACCGCGGACCAGGTGAGTGCCGGATTCTCCTGGGACCGTGTCGAAAGCGAGGACGCGGCATGACCGCCATCGAGGTCGACGGATTCACCGGCCACGTCCTGCCCCGCGGCGCCCGCCCGACCGCCGCCGACTTCGCAGGCATCGCCGACCCGGACGTCATCTGGGAGGACGCGCGATGGTGGCGGTTCACCGAACGCACCGACCTGCACGAGGTGCGTTACCTCGAGGTCCGTGCGGACGGCCGGACCGTCGCGGTCGCGCCGCTGCTGTTCACGGCGCGACCCGGGGGCCTGCTCTTCTACGACCCGCCCCGGCTGGCGGGAACCGCAGGACCGATGGCCGAACCGGAGTTGCTCGATCACCCCGATCGGCTGCGCTGGGCCGAACTGACCGAAGCGTTGCCGGCCGCCCGCGAGGATCAATACCCGTCGGTGGCGCTCGCGACGTTCGGAAACCATCACGGGGTCGCGCACGCCCCCGGCCGTTCGCACGATCAGCGCCGCGCGGTCATGGCGGCCCTGCCCGACCTGCTCCATCAGGCTGGTGACGAACTCGGCTGCCGCAGTGTGGCATTGCTGTACATCGGAGGAGTGGAGGCCGAGGACGTGGATGGATCCGCGTCCCGCGCCGGGTACACGTCGGCCCTGCTGGGCGCCGAGGGTGTGCAGGACCTGAGCGGCCACAGTTGGGAGGAGTACGTCGCGAGCCTGAGCAAGCGGCGTCGCGGCCGGCTCCGCAAGGAGGTCGCGGACTACACCGAGGCCGGCCTGCGCACAGTGGTCCGCTGCGGTCCCATGGCGATCGACGACGAGGTCGTCGCCCTCCAGGTCGCGCACCGCGCCAAGTACGGACTGCCCGGCGGCGAAGATCGGGTGCGACGCGATTTCGACGCCGTCCGTGAAGAATTGGGCGACTCGTGTGTGGTGCTCGGTGCCGAACTCGACGGTCGGCTCGTGGGTTTCGTGCTCTATCTCCGCACCCGCGACGCGTTGTTCGCCAGGACCGCGGGCTTCGCCCCGGGCGTTCGTGGCTGCTACCTGACGCTGAGCTACCACGAGACGGCGCGGTGGGCGGTGGAGCACGGCATCCGTCGCGTCCACTACGGTCTCGCCGCCTACGAGGCCAAGATCGCCCGCGGTTGCCGACTACGGCCCCGCTGGGGCTGGTTCGCCTTCCGCGGAGAAGGCGCCGACAAGTATCGAGAGGCTCTGACGCTGCAGTCGCGCAGCATCGAGCGGCGGCTGGACCTGGTCGGCGCACCGGCAGTCCCCGTCCCGTCCCGGCGGCCCGCCGCCACCGAACCGAAAGCAGAACAATGGAACTGATCCCGACCAGTACCGTCTGGATGGACGGTGAATTCGTTGCCTGGGACCAGGCGCAGATCCACGTGCTGACACCGAGTCTGCACTACGGATGGGGTGTCTACGAGGGCATCCGGGCCTACGCGACCGACCGCGGTCCGGCCGTGTTCCGGCTGCGCGACCACCTGCGCCGGCTGCACGACTCGGCGCGGGTGTATCTGCTGGACCCCGGGTGGTCGGTGGACGAACTCACCGAGATCTCGCTCGAACTGCTGCGCCGCACCGGCCTGGACTCCGGCTATCTGCGACCGATCGTCTACCTCGGCTACGGCTCGATGGGTGTCGCGCCCGCGCTGGACACGGCTCGGGTGGCCGTCGCGGCGTGGCCGTGGGGGTCGTACCTCGGCGAAACCGCGGACCAGGAGGGCTGCCGACTGGTCGTCAGCAGCTGGCAGCGTAACGGGGTCCACTCGGTCCCGCCACTCGCCAAAGCGACCGGTGCCTATGTCAATTCGGCTCTGGCGAAGGTCGGGGCGTTGCGCGCCGGATACGACGACGCACTGATGCTCACCTCCACCGGGCACGTGGCCGAAGCGTCCGCCGCGAACATCTTCGCCGTCCGCGACGGTGAGCTGATCACCCCGCCGGTCGGTGACAACATCCTGCCCGGTCTCACCCGCGACACCGTGATCACGCTCGCCCGTGACCTGGGGATCACGGTCCGGGAGCAGAGTCTGACCCGCAGTGAGCTCTACGTCGCCGACGAGGCGTTTCTCACCGGAACCGCCGCCGAGGTCGTCCCCGTGGCATCGGTCGACGACCGCCCTGTCGCGGCGGGCGGGTGCGGCCCGATCACCAAGCAATTGCGCGACGTCTTTCACGACGTGGTCCGCGGGCGCGAGCCCACCTACCGTCACTGGCTGGAGTACGCATGAGCACACGTTCACTGCCCTCGGCCGCACCCGATCGCGTCGTGGCGGTCTGGGAGGCCGACGGCCTCGGCATCCTGGACGGCGCCGTCACCGGATTCGCGAGCGGGGCAGACCCGCTCGACGGCAGCGCGTGGGCGAATGCTCGGCGCGAGGAGATCGCCGACCGGGTGGTCGACGTGATGGCCGCCCGGGCCTGGCACGCGCTGCCGGAGCCGACGCACGGCCGCGCCCGGAGGGTGGCCCGGCGGTGCATCGCCTACTCGCTCGCCGCGGACACCGCCCGCGCCGACGGGAGCGGCACCGCCCGGGCCGACTGCTGGGTCCTCACCACCCACGCGTTGGAACTGCTGACGATTCGCGAACACTTCGACGCGGCCGCCCAGCGGTCCAGAGAGCTTCTCGGAGTGGCTCCCGAGGGAAGGTTGCTCGCGGCCTGGCAGATGGTGGACGACGCGCTCGGAGCACTGAGCACCACCCGTCACGAATGGGTGGGGGCAGACCCCGCGACCGTCGCGGCCGCCGGGTGGGTGCTGGTCGACCGGATGAGCCGACTCCTGACCGCGGCGGCGCTGGTCGCACAGTCCGCTGCAGCCGAGTCGTCCCCGGCCGGCGACCTACTCGTCAACGCGGCCCGCCGCTACGCCTGGAACCACCTGCGCGGGCCTGCGCCCGAGGCGGCGACACCCACCCACGTGCAGCGGTCGGCGGGACTCGTGGACGCCTTCCTGACGCCGGGGACACTCCCGTGAACGCCCGCCTGCGGCGGCTGGGTGAGGCCCTGCTTCCCGACAGTCCGGCCGGTCGCACGCTGGCCGTCGGCGCCGGCATCGACTCGCTGGGCACCGGGATGTTCTTCGCGTCCTTCGCGCTGTACTTCATCGGCGTGGTCGGCCTCACCGCGAACCAGATCGCCCTAGCCACCACGACAGCGGGTGCGCTCGCGCTGCTCGCGCCGGTGCCGCTGGGCAGGCTGGCGGACCGGGTGGGGCCGGGACGGTTCTACGTTGCCCTGCTGTTGTTGCGCGGCCTCGGCTACGGGTGCTTCGCGCTCGTATCCGACTTCAGCGGCTACCTCGTGCTCACCGTGCTGCTCACCGCGGCCGACCGCGCGAGCAGCCCGATCCAGCAGGCCGTCGTGACGGCGGTGATCGGCGGCCGCGACCGGACCCGGACGATGGCCACCATCCGCGCCATCCGGAACGTGGGTCTCACCGCGGGGTTCCTGCTGGCGGGCGTCGTCTTCGTGACCGGCACGTCCGCCGCGTTCACGGCGCTGTTCCTGGGCAACGGAATCTCCTTCGTGGTCATCGCGTTCGCCGTCCGGCTCGTACTCCGGAGGACGGGAACGGTCGTACAACGCAAGGCTCTCCCCGCCGGTCCCGAGCCGGCCGGAACCGCAGTGCGCTCGCCGTTCCGCGACTGGTGGTTCATGGTCTTCACGGTCGGCAACGGCGTCCTGTCGCTGTACGACACCGTGCTGATCGTTCTGCTCCCGATCTGGGTCATCGAGTACACGTCGGTGCCGATCGCCTGGGTGCCGGTGCTCATGGCGGTCAACACCGTGCTGACGGTGGTCCTGCAGGTCTACGTTGCCCGGTTCGCCGACGGTACGGCCGCGGCGGTGCGACTCCTGACGTGGACCGGGGCGCTGATGGCCTTCTGCTGCGGTGCACTCGCCGTCGGCCAGATGGCCGCCACCACGTTGGCGATCGTCGCCGTTGTCGTTGCGGTGGTGGCACTCTCGATCGCCGAGAACGTCCACTCCGTGGCCGCCTGGGAACTGTCCGCCGAACTGTCCCCGTCGCCCGCCGTCGCCCGCTACCTCGGTGCGTTCAGCCTCGGCATGACGGGCCAGAAGGTCCTCGGCCCCACCCTCCTGGTCGTCGTGCTGCTGCCGGCCGGTCTCCTGGCCTGGCCCGTCCTGGCCGGGACGTTCGGGGCGGCGGCGGTGGTGTCCCGGACCGCGGCGCATCGCAGTCTCGCGGAACGCGCACGGACGAAGGAACTCCCGGCCGGCGAACTTCCTGCTCTGTCTCCCTTCTCGACACTCGAGGTGAAGAAATGACCGAACACGTCCTCGTCGTCGGCAGCGGCCGCGACCTCCCGGGCCGGGTCCGTGACGCCCTGCCCGGCGCACAGACCTCGGTGATCTGCCGACTGGAATTCGTCGCCAAGCTTCGCCGTCTGACCGAGCACACGCGGGTCATCGCCGTGCGGCACGACGCCCCGGACGAGGAGTGGATCACGCTGGCCGCGGCCGCGCACGCACAGCATCCGTTCACCCGGATCGCCACGTTCGGCGAACGGGACCAGGACCGCTGCGCCGCGATCGGGGAGGCCCTCGGCCTGTCGACTCACTCGCGCCGCACCGTGGCGTCGGTCCACGACAAGAACGCCATGCGGGCCGCGCTTCGCGAGTCCGGCGTCGACGGCACCGCCTCCGCCGTCGTCGCCGACGTGGATGCGTTGCGCACCTTCGTGTTCGAACACGGTTTCCCGTGCGTCGTCAAACCGGTGTGTGGCGCGGGCAGTGCCGGGGTGGCCGTGGTTCGGGAGGAGGGCGCACTGGCTGCGGCCTTCGCGCGCGCCGGGGGCGATTTCGACGGCCTGACCACCAGCGGGGTCCTCGTGGAGCAGTTCCACGAGGGCCCGCAATACAGTGTGGAGGCCTTCTCGGAATGCGGCGAACACCAGGTCGTGGCCGTCACCCGCAAGTTCTCCGATCCGGCGACCTTCGTCGAACTCGGGCACGTGGCCCCCGCCGACCTCTCCACGGCGCAGGAAGAATCGATCCATACGTATGTCACGAGGGTGCTCGACGCCGTCGGGGTGGAGTTCGGCGCCACCCACACCGAGGTCGTGCTCACTCCGGCCGGGCCCCGGGTGATCGAAACCCATGTGCGGATGGGTGGCGACGAGATTCCGTCCCTGGCATTCGACGCCACCGGCGTGGACCTGGCCGAGTGCGTCGTGCGGCAGACCGTCGGGGAGAAGGTCCTACCAGGGATCAGGGCCGTTCTCGCCGAGGAGCGGCCGGCCCGCTGTTCCGCGATCTGGTTCGCCGCAGTGCCCGTCGCGGGTGTCGTCACCGGCGTCAGCGGATTCGACGACGCCGGGAAAGTCGAGGGCGTCACCGACGTCCGACTCCTGGTCCGGCCGGGCGACGCGGTCACCGGCCTGGAATCGTCCGATTCCCGGGTCGCGTACGCGCGCGCGGTCGGGGACACCGCCGATCGGGCGCTCGATTCCGCCCGGGAAGCCGTCGCGCGACTCGGGTTTCAGGTGCGCGTGGCCGCCGCGAGCGCGGTCACGGTGTGATCGGCACCTGCGAGTGTTCCGGCGCTGCCGGCCCCGCGCGTTTAGTCTTGCTACATGACGTGGGCGGCGCAGGACGGCGACGAGGACGAGTTCGCGTACGTGTTCACCGGCGAACTCGCTCAGCGTGTGGTGGACGAGGTGAGCCCTCGCCTCGACTACAACATCAATCTGATGGACCGCAATGGCCGAATCATCGGGTCGGTCGACGGGGCGCGTATCGGAACGGTGCACGCCGGTGCACTCGAGGCCATCCGGGACGGCCGGCGAGTCCTCGTGGACGCCGACGAGCAGTCGGCGGATGTCAGGGCCGGGATCAACATTCCGCTGACGCTCGATGGGCGGATCGTGGGAGCCGTCGGGGTCACCGGTGACCCCGCGGAGGTCGAGTCGGTGTGCAACGTCCTCGCGCTCACCGTGGAACTGTTGCTGCGAAACGAACAGCACCGGGACAGTTCGCGGTGGCGGGAAGCGGCCGTGCGTGAACTGCTCCTCGGCCTGGTGAACGGAACCGTCACCGAGAACGGCCTGCTGGAAGCGTTACGTCACATCGGTTCACCGATGACCCCGCCGTGGAACATCACCGCGGTCGTCCCGTCTTCCGGCAGCGGATCGTCGTCCCTTCCCTCATCCACGTCGGTGGCCCTGCTTCGACGGATCCAGGGGGTCTCCGGTGTGGTTGCGGCCGAATTGCAGGGCGCGGTGTGGGTTCTGAGCGGTTCGGTGACGGACCGCACCCTCGCCACGATCCGGCAGCGGCTGCGCACCGGCGACGTCCGCCTCGTCACGGGCAGGCATGCTGCTTCGTCTCACGAATTGTCCGTGGACGCTGCCCGGCTGGGCCTGCTCCTGCCCCGGGTGCAACTGCTGCCCGCGGGGGAGGAGACAGAACTCTCCGCTCTGGTGCCCGAAACAGCTGTCGCACAGCAGTCCCGGGATATTTCCCACGACACCGTGGAGCGCGTCCTCACGCCGCTGTCCGCGACCCTGCGCGAGACCGCGCGCGCCTTCCTCGACCACGATCTGTCGATCGCCGCGACGGCGACTGCTCTCGAGGTGCACCGCAACACTTTGGTTCAGCGCCTCGATCGGATCCAGCACGTGACCGGATTGAACCTGCGCGCTTTCGACCACGCCGTGGCCATGCGGCTGGCACTCCTCGCGGCCGCGGCGCTGGAGGATCCATACCGCGGAGCGTGAAGCGCCGTCGAGCGCGCCAGAGCGGCTGACAATATGCACATATAAAGCCGTCAAAATTGGGTGAGAATCTGTGCGGAATGCACATATGAAGTCGGACGTGAGAGACCTACGCTCTATTCATGCGAAAGCGCACACCTACCGTTGTCCTCGCCCCCGACTCGTTCAAGGGGAGCCTCTCCGCCGTTGACGTCGCAGCTGCGATGGCCGCCGGTGTCCGGGTGGCGCTCGGCGCCGACGTCCGGATCGTGCAATGCCCCCTCGCGGACGGCGGCGAGGGCACGTTGCAGACCTTCCTCTCGGCGGGCAATGCCGAGCCGCGGGTGATCCAGGCGCACGATGCCCTCGGACGCGAACGGACCGCCCGCTACGGACTGTCGAACGACGGCAGGGTCGCGATCATCGAGGCCGCGGAAGCGAACGGTCTGCCGCACGTGGCGGACGTTCCACCGGCACCGTTGCGGGCGGATACCTTCGGCGTCGGCGAAATCGCCGTGAGCGCAATGGAAGACGGTGTCGACGAGATCCTTCTGTGCATCGGCGGCAGCGCAACCACCGACGGCGGCACCGGGATGCTCCGCGCACTCGGTGTGCGATTCCTCGACGAAGACGGTCGCGACGTGGCACCCGGCGGTGCGGGGCTCGGTGACATCGTTGCCGTCGACGAGTCGCAGCTGCACCCCCGGGCGCGGTCGGTGCGGTGGCGCGTCGCGACCGACGTCGACAATCCCCTGTGCGGGGAGAACGGGGCGGCGGCGGTCTTCGGGCCGCAGAAGGGTGCGACGGCCGACCAGGTCCGCGAATTGGATTCCGGACTGGGACAGTTGGCGATCGCTCTCCGCACTGCGTACGGGGCCGACGTTCTGACCCTGCGCGGAGCGGGAGCGGCCGGCGGCATGCCGGCCTGCCTGAGCGCGATCCTCGCCGCGGAACTGGTGCCCGGGAGCGACCTCGTCTCGGAAACGGTGGGACTGCGGTCCCTGTGCGCCGACGCAGACCTGGTGATCACGGGGGAGGGGGCGTTCGACGCGCAGTCGCTGCAGGGGAAGGTAGTGCAGGGCGTCGTGCGTCAGACGCCGCCGGAGTGCCCCGTGGTCGTCATCGCCGGTACGGTTCGCCTGTCCGCGGCCGAGATTCGCGCTGCCCGGATCTCGGCGGCGTTCTCCATCGCCCGTGGACCGGCGGAACTCCACGAATTGCTCGACAACACCGCCGAACTCCTTCAGGAGGCAACCGCTCAGGTCGTCGGACTGATCGACAGTCAGTGGAGCCGTCCCGCGTCGACGCCGACGGATCAACGGGCGACCGCGGATTGCCCGTCGTGACGAATCTGTCGAGTCACACAACCACTCTCAACCCAGCCGCGAGGAGTCACATGCCCACCATCGATCTCGAACGGTCCGCGTCACACACCGCACAGCCCGGTCTGCTCAGCACGTCCCGGCGCACGAAGATCGTATGCACACTTGGACCTGCTACCGCCACCGGTGACCGTATTC
>NZ_JARJBD010000229.1:0-3167 GCF_029269925.1 Rhodococcus sp. T2V | reverse complement strand
GGTGGTGTCGTATTGGTTGAGGAACCAGATGCGTTGTTGGGCAGGCGAGAGCGGCGCGAACTTCGGCTCCTCTGCGGTGGCGGTCAACGGGGGGCGCGGTTCCGATCCGGTGTCGTCGTGGATGAGTCGCGCCAGAGCGCGCGGCGTCGGGGCGTCGAACAGGCTGCGCACCGAGAGGTCCGTGTGCAGGGTCGCGTTCACGCGGGCGACGGCCCGGGTTGCCGTCAGCGAGTGTCCACCTGCCGCGAAGAAGTCGTCATCCACTCCGAGGTGCGAAAGCTCGAGCGCCGCCGCGAGGGCTTCCGCGACGGTCTGTTCGAGCGGGGTGGCCGCCGACGGCTGCGCGGGGTGCGGGGTGGGTCGGAGGGCACGGAGCGCGTCGCGGTCGAGTTTGCCCGACGGCGTCCGCGGGATGGCGTCGATCGGGACGACTGCGGACGGAACGAGCTGTGCGGGTAGCCGGCTCGCCAGGTAGTCGCGGAGTTCGCGGGATCCGGTCTCGCCGGTCGTCGTCACGTAGGAGACCAGTGTCGCGTCCGGTCCGTCCGCTGAGGAGAGTGTCGAGCAGAACGTGACCGCCGGATGACCGGCCAGCACCGCGTCGATCTCCCCGAGCTCGATCCGGTATCCACGCACCTTCACCTGAGAGTCGCTGCGCCCCAGGTACTCGAGGATGGCAGCACCCTCGCGTCCGGTGTGCCAGCGCACGACGTCACCGCTGCGATACATCCGACCGCCCGGCGGACCGAACGGATCGGCCACGAAACGGGCGGCGGTGAGTGCGGGCTTGCCGTGGTATCCGCGGGCAAGAGCGTCGCCCCCGATGTACAACTCGCCCCGGGCCCGGAGCGGGACCGGTTGCAGCCGGGCGTCGAGCACGACCTCGGTGACACCGCGGATCGGGCCGCCGATCACATTCGCACCTTCGGCGGCCGGATCATCCGAGATATCCGCAGCCACGGTACTTTCCGTCGGCCCGTACGCGTTGATCAGCCGACAGTGCGGCGACCACCGGCGGATCACCTCGGGGGTGCATTTCTCCCCGCCGGTCACGACGCACTCGAGGTCGTCCAGGCCCACAGGGTCCAGGGCAGCCAGCGTCGTGGGGGTCAGGAATGCATGGGTCACCCGGTTGTCGGTGAGATGCCGTCGCAGTTCATCCCCGCCGTAGATCGTGGTGGGTACGATCACCGCGGTGGCTCCCGCAGACCACGTGAGCAGGTACTCGAGTACCGACGCGTCGAAGCTGGGAGACGCGAAGTGCGCCACCCGGGAGGCTGCGGTCACCCCGGTGCGCTCGCGCAACGTGGTTGCGAGAGAGTTCAATCCACGATGACCGACCACGACACCTTTCGGAACGCCGGTGGACCCGGACGTATAGATCAGGTACGCCGCATTGTCGGGACGGATCGTGGGCGCCGAACGAGCGTCCGCATCACTGGCGTGTGGTGTCCGGTCTGCACTCGTGCCGTCGATGTCGATCCACGTGACGGTGTCCGGCAGCGCGTCGCGACGACTGCCCGTGGTCAGTCCGACGAGGACTCCGGAATCGGTGAGCATGTGCCGAATGCGGACCGGTGGATACGTCGGGTCGACGGGCACGAACGCCGCACCGGTTCTGGCGACGGCCCAGACGGCGAGGACCGACTCGAGGGACCGGAATATCGCGATGGCGACCACGCTTTCCGGACCCACTCCCGCCTCGAGGAGTCGGTCGGCGAGGACGAACGCGCGAGCCTGGAGTTCGGCGTAGGTCAGTCGGCGGGCCCCGTCGTCGACGGCGACGGCGTCGGGCCGACGCGCGGCGGCGTCCGCGAGGATCGTGCCCAGGGTCCGCGGCGCGTCGGCCCCCTCTCCGCGGGCGGGCACCACGGCGCGGTGCTCCGCAGCATTGAGCAGGTCCAGCCTGGCGATCGGCAGGGAAGCTTCGGATCCCATGGTGACAAGTACCCGCACGAGTTGCCGGAGGAGTGCGTCGACGCTGTCGGCATCGAATGCCGACAGCTGGAAGATCGCCCGCAGGTGGAGTGTGTTGTCGGTGGTGGCGGCGAGTGCGAGGGGGTAGTGGGTGGCGTCGGTGGCGGAGGTGGTGGTGATGGTGAGGTCGGTGGGTGGTGTGGTGGTGTGGTGGGGGTAGTTCTCGTGGACGGTGATGGTGTCGAAGGTGGTGGCGTGGGGGTTGGGGATGTGGGTGAGGGGGAGGTGGTGGTGGTCGAGGAGCCTGGTGTGGGTGGTGTGGGTGCGTGTGAGGAGGGTGGTGAGGGTGTCGGTGGGGTGGAGGGTGATGCGGACGGGGATGGTGTTGATGAAGAGTCCGATCATGGTTTCGATGCCGGGGATGTGGGGTGGGCGTCCGGAGACGGTGGTGCCGAAGGTGATGTCGGTGGTGCCGGTGTGGGTGGCGAGGACGAGGGCCCAGGCGGTGTTGAGGATGGTGTGGAGGGTGAGGTCGTGGCTGCGGGCCACGGTCCGCAACGTATCCGTCTGAGAGGTCGTCAATGTCGCCACGCGCTCCGAGCAGGGACCGCCGTCCCGGTGGAGATCGACATTCGGGGTGAGCCGCGTCGCGTTCTCGACGCCGTCGAGCGCACGATCCCACGCGGCCACGGACGCCGAGACATCGCGCGTGCCCAACCATTCGAGGAAATCACGGTACGGCCGCGCCGGCGGGAGCGCCTCGGGGTCGGCGTGGTGCTCGTAGAGCTGGAGAAGTTCGTGCAGCAGGAGCGGGGTGGACCAGCCGTCCAGAATCAGATGATGGTTGGTGAGCACGAGGTGGTGGTCGTCGGGACCGGTCGTCACGAGGGTGAATCGCAGGAGAGGCGGCTCGGCCGGGTCGAACAGTGTGGTGCGGTCCGCGGTCAGGATGTCGTCGAGTTCTGCGGCGGGACTGCGGGCGGTAGTGACGTCGTGCTGCGCCCAGGCGGGGGCAGTGGTTGTGACGACCTGCACCGCGGTGCCGTCGGCCGTGTGGGTGAATGCCGCACCCAGGTTCGGGTGCCGATCGAGCAGCGCTGCCACGGCGTTGCGGAGGCGGTCGGTGTCGACGGGTCCCCTGATGTCGAGGACGAGTTGCACGACGTATGCGTCTGCGGTGGGGCCGCCGAGTTCATGGTGGAAGAGCAGTCCGGCCTGCAAGGGGGTGAGGGGCCAGACGTCGGTCAGGG
>NZ_JARJBD010000228.1:0-3174 GCF_029269925.1 Rhodococcus sp. T2V | reverse complement strand
GCTTGCTCATGATCAGGTACATGAATACCGCGATCATCGAGAAGCCGAGTATGACGAGCATCGGACTTCCTCCGTTGTAGTGGTGTGCATCACTGTATACCGTATGGAGCACGATAGCGAGTCCCATGCTGTTCGTTATGATGCACACATGGCGGCCGACAGCAAGAGCGAGCAGGTATACGCGCAGCTCAGAGAGAGCATCCTCGACGGGAGCTTGCGTCCCGGGGAGTCCCTGAGCGTGATCAGCATCGGCGAGCGCTTCTCCGCTTCGCGCACTCCGGTGCGTCGTGCGCTGTTGCAGCTCGAGGCTGAAGGGCTGGTCTCGCTCGTCGACCGGCAGGGGGTCCGCGTCGCGCCGATCTCCATTCAGGGGGTGCGAGACCTGTTCGAGCTGCGGATGTTGCTCGAAGCGGCAGCGGTACGGATGGTCGCCGACAACATCGACTCGGTTCCCGCGGCACGACAGGCCTTCTCGGAGATCCTCGACGGACTCGACCCTCTCGCGGACCAGGCGCCGTCCGACCAGCGACGTGACCGGTTCTACGAGCTCGCCGAGGCATTCGACCAGGCCGTCATCGCGCACACCCGCAACGAGCACCTCGCCCGCTCCATCGCCGAGTTGCGCCCCCACAGTGCCCGACTGCGCATCATCGCGCACTCGCGCCCGCAGCGCCTCGACACCTCCCTCGCCGAGCACCGGACCATATGCCGGGCAATCCTCACCGGCGACGGTGACGCCGCGGCCAACGCATGCACTGATCACCTCACCGAGACCCAGCGGACGATCCTCGACGCCGTCATCAACCCCGTCGGATCAGGCGTGCCCGTCCAGTTGATCACTGCCTGAGCTATTTGCAGGAGGGGTTTGCGGTACGGGTCCGTTGGATGGATGAGGGAGCTGGATAGAGACCGTGAGAGGTCGTCGCCGGCATCCGGGGCGGCTCACCCGCACCTCAACTACGTTGAGACGACACGCCGGATACCTCGAATCAGTGAGACTGCCCAGCATCGACGAGACGGGACAGCTGTAGAGAGTAGATCCTTTTTCGACAGACCCCCTGACTGTGACTCCCGGCGCTATCTGGCACGTTTTTGCCGACGCTATTTGGCACGGTGCTGTCCGTGAGGCATGTCCAGCCGCGGCACGCTGGCGCCACGATTCATGGCGATACGGGATCCGAGGTCGAACTGCCGTTGAAGGTTGCCTGGAACCTCCTGTCCTGGGGGGTGTGCCGTAAGCGGATCCGCTTCCGGGCGGGTTTCTCGTAGCTGTACGCGTGGGGCATGCCAAGGTAAGCGCATGAATCGTGAACACCGGCAACTCGACTACCCGCTGCGATTCGAGTGGGGCATCTCCGGCGCCGCAAGTGCACTCGAGGCCGATGTTGCGGTGGTCGTCGACGTGCTGTCCTTCACGACGACACTGTCGGTCGCGATTGATGTCGGCACGGAAGTTCTTCCCTACCGGTCGAAAGATGCGTCCGCGGCGCAATACGCGTCCGACCACGACGCCGCACTGGCGGTCGGCCGAAGGGCGGCAACGCCGGGTTCGATCAGTCTCTCGCCTGGGACGATTCGGTCGGCGCAGTCCGTTGAGCGTCTTGTTCTTCCGTCCCCAAATGGCTCCTCGATTGCGTACGAGCTCGGGACCTCCGCGGGGGCATGTGTCGGAGCGTCGCTTCGGAACGCCCGCGCAGTCGCGGGATGGATCGCCGACAACTATCCCGACGGAGCGGTGATCGCGGTGATCGCAGCCGGCGAGAAGTGGCCGGACGGTAGCTTGCGGCCGGCCGTGGAGGACCTCTGGGGTGCCGGGGCCGTGATCACTGCTCTCATGAGCGCAGGTGGACCGACACATGCCTCCCCGGAGGCCGAAGTGGCAGCGGCAGCGTGGCAGGCGGTCGCCGGTCGAGCATCATTCGCACTGCACGGATGCGGATCTGGTCGAGAACTCATTGCTGACGGATTCGCCGACGACGTGGCGGTTGCCGCCGAGGTCGATCAGAGCCGTTCGGTGCCTATGCTCCGCGACCACCGATTCGTCGATGCACGACGGCGCTGACCGCATCCGATCGCTGACCGGAATATGTCTCGCGTCGCGGGCCGTCGACCGTAACGTGGTTAAACGTGAGCGACGGTGTTCCAACATGGGCCGATTTGGTGAACCGGCATGAGGCGAGCCACGACCTGTTCGTATCAATGCTCGATTGATTACTCGTTCCGTGTTCGCGATGACGTTTCTCGCGGCTGCGATCGCTTGTGCGGCGCGGTCAGCCGCGGCGGATACGCGGACAACCAGAGCCGTCCGCAGAGACCAGCGACGCCTACGCGGACCGACATGACCATCGATCCGCCGCCCGGGGACACACTCGCCCTGGGCTTCGACGCCTACATCCAGCCGTCGAGCCAGCTCGGCCACTTGGGATCGGTCTCGTTGTCCGAGAAGGCAGTCGACGTGATCACCCTGGAATTCACCACCTGGCTGGTGCCCTGATCGAGATCGTGATTCGGGCGGCGGTCCTCTTCCTGTTCCTGTGGATGATCACCCGCGTCGTCGGACGGTCGACCGTCGGCGAACTGAGCACCTTCCAACTGGTTCTCTACATCGTCATCGTCGACCTCATGCAGCAGGGCGTGACGCAACAGGACTCCTCCGTGACGTCCGCAGTCCTCGCGGTCGGTGATTTCGCCCTGCTCGCACTGGACCTGGCGTGGGCCAATGCGCGGTTCCCGCGCGCGTGGGTCACGCATGTTCCCATCATCATCGTCCGCGACGGGATACCCGACCAGCAGCGACTGAGTACCGAGCGGATGTCGCTGGACGACTTGATGGCGGATGCCCGGCAGAAGGGTATCCGCCGGTTCGACGAGATCGAGCTCGCTGTGCTCGAGACCAACGGACGCGTGTCGTTCTTCGCCCGGGCCGGCGGCGCGAGCAAAGGCGCGCCGGAACAACCCGGCATCACGTGAGCCAGGTTGGTTGTGGCTACCCGACGACCGGATCGAGCTCCGTCTGCGGCCGCTGGCCGCGTACGATTTCGTCGTGACACAGAAGCCGGACCCCCCGTCAGCCCAGGATCGGGTGACCTGATCGGACATCTGATGCACATCCGGGCGCTCTAGCCTGAACTTTTCGTGCAGGAGCGCGGATCAGGGTGGGTAGATAAGCGAAAG
>NZ_JARJBD010000227.1:0-3215 GCF_029269925.1 Rhodococcus sp. T2V | reverse complement strand
ACGCTGGCTACCGCCGCATAGGAATTGGTGTCCACATCTCGGGGGGAATCCCCGTTGGCGTGGCTGCACGGCACCCGATGGCCCTGCTGCTGCAGCCGGTTCCGCAGCCGTTCGCGTTCGGTGGTGATCCGCGCGACCCGGGCCCGCAGTTCGTAAGCGGCCGCATAGGAGGCGGTCACCGCCGCCACCGCCGCGCAACTCATTCCGAACGGCAGCTGCCGGCGCCGCACCCGTGCCACCAACTCCCGCGCTCCGAATGCGTACCCGCTGCGCAGCCCGGCCAGCCCGAACGCCTTCGAGAACGTCCGCAGCACCAGCACATTGGGGTGGCGGCGAATGAGGTCGAGCACGTCGACCGCGTCGACGGCGTCGTCGATGAACTCGATGTAGGCCTCGTCGAGGATCACCACCACCCGCGGCGGAATCGAGGACAGGAACACCTCCAGGTCGGCCGCGGGGACCAGGGTGCCGGTGGGGTTGTGCGGCCGGCACACCACCACCAGCCCGGTGCGCTCGTCGACCGCCTCACCCATCGCGCACAGATTCTGGTGACCACCGTGATCGAGCGGCACGGTTACCGCGCGCACGCCCATCATGTCGGCCATGATCGGGTAACCGTCGAACGTCGGGTCCGCGAACACCATGGTTTCGCCGCAGCCCAGCACGGTTTGCATGATCTGCATCGCCACCCCGGTGGCCCCCGATCCGACCACCACCTGCGCCGGCTGCACGCCGACCCGGTCCGCGATGATCCGCGGCAGCCGCTGCGGCAGAAACTCCGGGTACCGATTCGCCTGGGCCATCTGTTCGTGCAGCGCCGCCAGCACCGACGGCAACGGCGGGAACGGGTTCTCGCTCAGGCCGAGCTCGAAGTGGCGCACCGGCCGGGTCCGGGCGCCCACCGCCGACGGTGTCCTCGCCTCCGCGATCTCGCCGGTCATGGTGTCGGCCCTGCTCCCCATCGGACGGCGGCCGCACCGGCGAAGTCGCCGGCGTGGGCGAATCCGGCCATCAACACCAGCGACCCGTTGCCGATGCGCCCGTCCCGGTTGGCGGTGTCCAGCGTCACCGGAATGCCGGCGCCGAACAGGTTTCCGCATTCGTCGAAGGTGTCCGGATGGTGCTCCGGGTCCAGCTGCATGGCCTCGCGCCAGTTCCGCAGGAACAGCCGGTTGGGTTGGTTGGTGACGAAGGTGTCGACTTCGGTGGACTGCACCCCGATCCGATCGCAGACCGCCAGCGCCACCTCCGGCACCAGCCGGTTGCCGCGGGCGAACACCTTGGTGATCTTGGACTCGGTGAACCCCACGCAGGCCTGCCCCAGTCCCGGCTCCCAGTACTTGCGATCGGCGACCGGAACTCCCTCGAAGGTCATGTCCCCACCGAATTCCGGATGGGTGCGGCATTCGATACCCAGGATCGGCGCGTCGTCGGATTTGGTCAGCAGGCCGACCCCGCAGCCGTCGCCGGGTACCGAGGCATGCGCCAACCCGCGGATCTCGGTCTGGGTGAAGACCTGCCCCGCACAGTTCTGGGTCGCGGCGATCAACGCCGTGGTCGCATCGGAGCTTTGCAGGATGGTCCGGGCCAGCGCCATCATGTGCACGAACGACGCGCAGCCACCGTTGTGCACGTCGATCACCCAGTCCGGGCGCAGCCCCAACCGGCGGGCCACCTCCGGGCCGCTTCCCAGGACGGGATTGTCGGGCAGCTGGGTGTGGGTGAGCAGCACATCCACGCTCGAAATCGTGTCCGCGCCGTGCCGGTCGATCAGCGGCGCCACCGCCCGCTCCACCATGTCGACCGCCGTCTCGTCACGGGCCACGTGGTGCCGATACCTGGGCGAGCGGAACATGACGTTCTTCGCCATCCGATCCGAGCGCGAGAACCGGGTGAAATACTCGGTGGGAACCCGATTCTCCGGCAGATAGCTGGCGACGTCGACCAGGCTGACGGTCGGTGGAACAGCGGCCGTGCTCATTTCATCCACTCCGGCTTGATCGGCAGACCGTGGGCGGCGCGGTACTCGCAGATGGCCTTGAGGTTGTCCATCTCCAACTGATGTCCAGCGGAGAACATGTCCCAGAAGTCGCCAACCCACACCGGGCGGTCCGCCGGCGCCGTCTCCGGGTAGGGGTTCTCGTCGTAGAACGGGTGGCGGCAATTGGTCCACAGCACCACCGATCCGGGCGTGTTCAGCACCACGTCCGCGTCGACCACCCGCATCAGATAGATCATCCACAGATGTCGGCCCTGGTCCCACGCGCACTGGTAGTCCACCGTCATCGCGTCGGGGTTCGCGACGGTGCGCACATAGCATTTCGTCTGGTCGCCGAGCCGGTCGTGGGAGAGCCACAGCCCGGGCTCGTCCGTCTCGGTGAACCCGCGCAGGCTGTAGGTCCACTCCTCCAGACACCGGGTGTCCGCCAGGTACTCGTACACCTCACGCGGCGGCGCCGCGATATAGGCGTTGACCGGGCAGAACCGGCCGAACACCTGCTCGTGCGGATACACCGACCGCAGCATGTCCAGGATGATCGGTGCGGTGGCATCCTTGTCGGAATTCTCGATCCGCAGCACCCCCGGAATCACATCCTCGGCGATGTCACTCAGGGCGGGAAGGCCGATGGTCACGATTTCTCTCCTGTCGGGGCGGGAAGGCTGATGGTCACGATTTCTCGCCTGCAATCAGGGGCGGATCAGGAACGGCAGGAACGGTGGTATCTCGTCGGGATCGCAGTCCACCGCAACGAACGACGGGCCCTCGGTGTGCGCGCTGCGTGCCAGCGCGTCGGTCAGCTCGCCGACGCTTCGCGCGGCGAATGCCGGCAGCGTCGGGAACATCGCCGCGATCCCCTCGCCGAGCAGGGTCGGCCGGAATCGATTGAAGCTGTATCGATCGCGGTAGAACCGTTGCTCGCGGGTCACGCACATCGCGTGCGCGTTGTTGTTGAACACGATGAACGTCACCGGCAGGTCGTGCTCGATCGCGGTGTGCAGCTCCAGGCCGTGCATGAAGAACGCGCCATCACCGGCGATCACGAACGTCCTTCGGTTCCGCGCGAACGCCGAGCCGATCCCCGCGCCGAAGCTGTAGCCCATGCCGCCCATCCCGAGGGCGACCACGAACCGCCCGCCGCGGGGCACCGAAAGATGATGCCTGCGTGATGCCGGGATCGAGGTGAACCACAAGCGGGTGGAGCGGGTGATGCGTG
>NZ_JARJBD010000226.1:0-3220 GCF_029269925.1 Rhodococcus sp. T2V | reverse complement strand
ACTCGAATTATGCCGAGGTCTCGGTTATGCCGAGGTCCTCGTGTGAGGGGTGGGTGTCGTGCAGGTCGACGCGATCTGTGGTGATGGTCCACGCGGCATAACCGTGATGGTGTGGTCGGTGTTCATAGTCGTTCGAGGAAACCGATGAGAGTGTCCGGCGGTCGGTAACGCCCGGGTCTGGTGGTCGGTGCGGTCGCACGCTCGAGCGCACGTTCTTTGAGGGCCATATCTGCGTGGAGATAGATGTAGGTTGTTTCCGGACTCTGGTGGCCGAGCCAGAGCGCGATGACGGAGGTATCGACTCCTGCCTTCAGCAGCGTCATCGCGGCGGTATGCCGCAGCGTGTGTGGGGTGACGTTCTTGGCGCCGATCGAGGGGCACGTGTGCGCGGCGGTGGCAGCGTGTTTGGCGACGAGGCGTTGAACGGCGTCTGCAGACATCGGTGTGCCGTGCCGCGTGGGGAAGACCGGAGCACCGGGGATCGATCCGGTTTCCTCGAGCCACGGGCGTAGAACCGCCAGGGTCTGCCGGGTCAGCGGAGTGGCGCGTTCCCGTCGGCCTTTGCCGACGGTGTGAACCGCGGCGCCGGGGATCGTGGTGGTGACGTCTCCGGTGGTCAGTGAAATCAGCTCCGAGAGGCGAAGTCCCGTCTGGAGTGCGGTGATCAATAGGGCCCGGTCCCGGCGCCCGAACCAGGTGGTGCGCTCCGGTGCGTGCAGGAGAGCATCGGCTTCGATGTCGGTCAGGTAGGAAACGATCGCCCGTTCGTATCGCCGTTGCGGGATCGCGAGGATCTGGCTCGCGGTATGTGCATGTTCGGGGACGAGCGGAAGCATGTACCGGTAGAACGAATGAATCGCGGCTAGGCGTGCATTGCGTGTGGCGGTGCTGTTGTGCCGGTCGCCGTCGAGGTGATCGAGGAACGCCGCGACGGTCGCTGCGTCGAGATCATCGAGGGTCAGTCCGGCCGGCTGCTTCGCTGCCTTCTGCGCAGTGAACAACAGCAACAATCTGATCGAGTCCCGGTAGGCCGCGACTGTCTGCGGACTGGACTGTCGTTGCCGGACGAGCCGTTCGGTGAAGAACCCCTGGATCAGCGAGGTCACAGTCGGCGTTGTCATGACTGCACTCCTGCCGCAGCGTCCCGGGTCTCGAGGCGGCGCGCCGCATGAGCGAGCAGGTCGGGAACTGCGTGCAGATACCAGTAGGTCGAGGCGGGATCGACGTGCCCGAGCCAGGTCGACAGCAGCGGCAACCGCGCCTGCACGTCCACGTCCTGGTCGTACCAGCCCAGCATCGTCGCGACTGCGAAGGTGTGTCGCAGATCGTAAAGGCGTGGCGCTCGGCCGCCGACGATCGTGGTGATTCCGGCCTCGGCCAGGATCTTTCTGAAGGTGACGGCCAGCTTGTTCGGGTCCAGTGCCGTGTGCCGACTGTTCAGCAAGAGCATCGGACACGCCCGCGTCGTGGCGGGAACATGGTTCTGGCGGACCTGCAGGTAGTGGCGCAGATTCGTGACCGTGGTCGGATGAAGGAACACCAGCCGGGACTTGCCGAACTTCGTGTTCAGGATCTGGATCACGGCGTTGTCGAGGTCGACGTCGTCGACACCGATGCGGCAGGCCTCACCGGGGCGCATCCCGGTGGCAGCGAGCAGACCGATGAGGGTGCGCCACACCGCCGCTGTGAACAGTGGGGACAACGTGTCCGTTGCCACCAGCAGTGCGCCGATCTCCGTATCGTTGTAGATGTGCGGCTGCCGGGGCCGGTATCGACGGGAGCACACCGTCTCCTCGGGAACCTGCGTCGCCGGATCCAGTGGCTGCTGGTGCCGGGCGAACAGTCGCACCGCATCCATCCGGCGAGCGACCAGGCCGTCGTGGACGGGCACTGCGATCTGAGAGGTAGCCCATTGCAGCGCAACCTCATTCGTGACGTGGTCCACGCCCCGGGCTTCGCAGAACTCGACGAAACTCCACAGCAACTTCGATAGGCCTTCGGCTCGGAACCCCATCGTCCTGCGCATGGCGAGGTAGTCGGTGACGTTCATGCGCAACGTGTTCATGACCGACCCTCCGGCCACGGTCGAGCCATGTTCCGGACGAGGGGATCCGGGTCAGCCGTCTCGGCGGTCGTGCCCGGCCAGGGCTGTGCCAGCGGCCGTAGGGCCATGTCATCGACCTTGGCGTAGATCGCTGTGGATCTGAGGCTGCGGTGGCGAAGCACCTGTCCCACCTCGGGCAGCGATGCACCCGCCCGCAACATGTTCGTGGCCAGACTATGACGCAGGCGATGCGCACCGATCGGGGCAAGACCTGCCGTTCGGGACGCCGTGCGCACGATATGACCGATCGCCCCGGACGAGAGAGGCCGCCCGGGTGGCCGCAGCGTCGTGAACACCGACCGCGTCCCGCATCGAGGACGCCCCTCGGTCAGCCACGCGACGACGGCCTCGCCGGGTTCTGTCGGCAGGGGCATGCGTTCGATGCTGTTTCCTTTGCCTATGACTGTGAGTTCTCCTGCTCGCCAATCAATATCGTCGAGCCCGAGGCGTGCGACCTCGCCGCGCCGTAACCCGAGTCGGGCAAGTAGCAGCAGGATCGCGTAGTCCCGCCGGCTCAATGCGCTCGATCGCCAAGATGCAGCCACCTCGAGCAGACGCTCGACGTCCGGTGGCGGCACAGGGATCGGCAACGACGCCAGGCGCCAACTTGCCGAGGAGGGAACCGCACCCCACAGTTCCGCAGTCGTCACACCGGTGGCATGCACGAATCGCAGAAACGACCGGACCGACCTGGCCATCGTTTTCGCCGAGTTCGTGTTGCGGTCCCGGCAAAAGTCGATCATGAATACTGTGATCGTCGCTGCGTCCAACGACTGCAGCGGAAGTCCGGCGGGCAGTGCATCCAGGAACTGCCTGACGTTCCAGCGGTAGTTGTGGACCGTCACCGGCGCCAACCCGCGCCGCCGATCCAGCCAGTCCCCGAACTCGTCGAGCACATCGTTGTCCGGCGCCGTCCGTCCGGCGGCGACGCCGCCACTGTCCGAAACCATGACATTCTCCTTCTGATAGGCGATGAACACCCTCAGAAAGACACAACTGGTGTCCTGACTGCCAGGATTATGCCGAGCACGCTATCTGCACGGACTACCTCGACCTGCGCGACACCCACCCCTCACACGAGGACCTCGGCATAACCGAGACGTCGGCATAATTCGA
>NZ_JARJBD010000225.1:0-3221 GCF_029269925.1 Rhodococcus sp. T2V | reverse complement strand
AACGAACCCCCAGCTCAACCGGGGGTTCGTCCGTCTTCAAAGCCGTAACTTCGGTGTAAAGGAGATCATGCCGTTAGTGTAAGGATAATTATGCCGCTACCGATCATCGTAGAGCTGGAGGACGCCAATGCGCACGCCTGGCAAAATGGTCCATGTGCTGTGGAAGTTCGTCGGACCGCGGCGTGTCGCTGCCACGCAGTAGCTTGAGGGCGGCATAATTTCTCTAACACAAAGAGGAGGTCGGTGTGAGGCGGAAGCAGAAGCGGGATCCGAAGGCGGAGGCGTTGGCGGCCTCGCGCACGCTCAACCCGCGGCCGGAGGCGGTGCGCGACGAAGAGTTCGGTTCGTCGGAGTTCTTCGATGCGCGCGACCTGGTGCAGGTCAAGTACGAGATGGTGCGGCGGGTGCGGGTCGGCGGCGCGCCGGTGACGGCCGCGGCGGCCGCGTTCGGGTTCTCCCGGCCGTCGTACTACGAGGCAGCAGCGGCGGTGGACCGCGACGGGCTGGGCGGGCTGGTGCCGGCCAAGCCCGGGCCGCGGGCAGCGCACAAGCTGACCGACGAGGTCGTCGCGTTCGCGCGTTCGACCCGCGAGCAGGACCCGTCGACGACCGTGGCGCGGTTGGCGGAGGCGATCGCCGAGGAGTTCGGTATCACCGTGCATCCTCGCTCGGTCGAGCGTGCGCTGGTCCGTGACCGCAGCTCGAAAAGTGGAGGTGAACAATGACTTCGACGACGATCCCGACATCGGCGGCGCGGTGGACGGCTACGAACAGCTGCGTCGGCGGGCCTTGTCCGGCGACACCGACGGATGGCGGCTGGGGCTTGGTGTGTTGCAGCAGCGTGGCGTCGCGGCGTGGGTGCGGCTGCGGACCGCGGCCGCACCCGCCGGATCGGCACGGCCGGCCCGTCCCGCACCGTCCGCGTCCGGCGGCGCCGACACCGAGCTGGTCGAGCTGCTCGCCTCGATGGCGCTGGCGGTCGCGGCACGGGGGTGAGCGGCGATGAGCGAGCAGACCGCGGCGAAGGTGACCGGCGCGCACCTGACCCGCACCGCCTACCTCTACGTGCGCCAGTCCACGCTGCGGCAGGTATTGACCAACACCGAGTCCGCCCATCGTCAATACGCGTTGCGGCAGAAAGCGATTGCTTTCGGCTGGGCCGCCGATCGGATCGTCACCATCGATTGCGACCAGGGTCAGTCCGGCGCCTCGGCCGCCGACCGGGAAGGCTTCCAGCGCCTGGTCACCGAGGTCGGCATGGGCCGGGCCGGGATCGTGCTCGGGCTGGAGGTGTCCCGGCTGGCCCGCAACAACGCCGACTGGCACCGGCTGCTGGAGATCTGCGCCATGTCCGCCACGCTGATCTGCGACGAGGACGGGCTCTACGACCCGACCGACTTCAACGACCGGCTGCTGCTCGGGCTCAAGGGCACGATGAGCGAGGCCGAACTGCACTTCATCCGCGCGCGCCTCGTCGGCGGGCAATTGTCCAAGGCCCGCCGCGGCGAACTGCGCGTGCCGCTGCCCGTCGGGCTGATCTACGACCCCGCTGACAACGTGGTACTGGACCCGGATACCGGTGTGCAGCAGGCTATCCGCCACGTATTCACCCTGTTCGCACGCACCGGTTCCGCCCGCGCGGTGGTGCAGCAGTTCAACGCCGACGAGCTGGTGTTCCCGGTGCGGGTGCGCACCGGCGCACACAAGGGCGAGCTGGCGTGGATGCCGCTGACGCACTGGCGGGTGCTGCGCACCCTGCACAACCCTCGCTACGCCGGTGCGTTCGCCTACGGCCGCCGCCGCGAGCGCGTTGCCGCCGACGGCACGAAGACCTTCGACACCCTGCCCCGCGAGCAGTGGATCGCGCTGATCCCCGACGCCCACCCCGGCTACATCGACTGGGAGCAGTTCGAAACCAACCAGCGGTTGCTCTCGGCGAACGCCGCCGCACGCGGCGAGGACCGCGCCGCCGGCCCCGCCCGGGAAGGAACCGCGCTGCTGCAGGGCCTGGCCGTCTGCGCCAAGTGTGGAAACCGGATGACCGTGCGCTACCACACCCGCCGCGGCGTCGAAGTCCCCGACTACGAGTGCCTCCGGGCCTGCATCCGAGACGGCGGACGCCGCTGCCAGGGCGTGCCCGGCGCCGCCGTCGACGCCGCGATCGGGAAACTGCTGCTCGACACCGTCACCCCGCTCGCGCTCGAGGTCGCCCTCACCGTGCAAACCGAACTCGAGACCCGCGCCGCCGACGCCGACGCGCTGCGCCGCGGTCAGGTGGAACGGGCCCGCCACCGCGCCGACCTCGCCCGCCGCCGCTACCTCGCCGTCGACCCGGACAACCGGCTCGTCGCCGACAGCCTCGAAGCCGACTGGAACGACGCGCTGCGCACCCTGGGCACCGCGCGCGAGGACTACGAGCGCGCCAGCGCCGCCGCGGCCACCGCCCTCACCGACGAAGTGAAGGCCAAAATCCGATCCTTGGCAACAGATTTCCCCGCACTCTGGGCGAACCCGGACACCCCGCAGCGGGACCACAAACGCATGGTCCGCCTCCTCGTCGCCGACGTCACCCTGCACAAGACCGACCGCATTCACCTGCACGTCCGCTTCCGCGGCGGCCAGACCCACAGCCTCACCGTGGCGATCCCGCCGAAAGCCTGGCAACTCCGCCAGACCGACCCCGACACCCTCGCCGCGCTCGACCTGCTCCTCGACACCTGCACCGACGCCGAGGCCGCCGACGCGCTCAACGCCGCCGGTCACCGCTCCGGCGAGGGCAAACCCTTCACCGCCCGCATCGTCCTCCACGTACGCCGCAGCAACAACCTGCCCAGCCACGCCGACCGGCTCCGCGCCACGGGCCTGCTCACCAACACCGAACTCGCCACACGAATCGGTGTGCACCCCAGCACGATCAAGAGCTGGACTCACGCAGGAATTCTCAACTCGCACAAAGCAAACGACAAGAACGTGCGGCTCTACGAGCCACCCACCCCCGGCGACCCACGCCTCACCGCCCGACAAGGCAGCCCGCTCCGAAAACGAGTTCCCACCCAACCCGCGCCAGGAGGTGCACTATGAAACCAAGCCCTTATCGTAGGCGTCACCTACCGACCCGATCGACGGCCGAAGTCCTTGCAGGAACAGGGTTTCCCCGAATCGCAGAGCCGTATATTGGGCGGGCTCAACCGGTCGATGCAACACCTCGATCACGGAGGTGT
>NZ_JARJBD010000224.1:0-3305 GCF_029269925.1 Rhodococcus sp. T2V | reverse complement strand
TCGCCCGGTTCGTGATCGGTGCCTTCACCGGTGTCCAGACGGTCTCGCAGGTGCTCGCGCAACGCACCGACCTGGAACAGCGGGTCGACGACATGTGGACGTTTCTGCTGCCCGGGATCATGCCGCCACACCGGTATCCGGACATCGATCGGATCCGCAAGGCGCGCAGCATCGGCGCACCCCTTGCGCGGGTCGCCGCGCAGCTGCCGTCGCGGCGTTGGGTCGTTCAGCGGCGGGCCAGCCGCACGTGTCCGGTGGCAATCTCGCTCCCGGACTGCCGGATCACCGCCCGCACCGACAGCGGATCCGTCTCGAGGACCCGGACACGAACGGTGGCGTGCTGATCGAGCTCGGCGAAGCGGTGGAACACCGCGTCGATCGACTCCAGGTGCGCGTCCGGAACCTTCAGCGCCGCGAACGCCCCCTGCCGCAGCACCTCCGGGAGCAGCATTCCCGGCAGGTGATCGAGCGGATGGTCGAACAACACCGGGTGCGTCACGTCGACACGCACCTCCCACTCGCCCCGCCCGGTGGGCCGCCCGAGCACCACGTCCCGTTCGTCGACCTGCCCCACCACGGCGGGCGTAATGGCGGTGCCGCACCGCGCCGGGCCGGCGGTGCCCCACCGCGCCCTGCTGTTGGCGGACGGCGGGAGGGCCACGGCGACACCGGATGCCGATCCGATCTCCCGACCGGCCAACCAGTACCGCAGCTCGATGCGGAAACTCGTCACCACCTCACCGCGATACACCAAACCTGACAGCGTGGTCTCCGCCGTCACGTCCGCGGCTGCCATCCCGACCCCCATCGCGTCGAGGTGGGCGCGAACATGCATGTCCTGCATGACGAATCGCCAGCTCGGTGGCACCCTATATCGGGTGTGGGCAAGGTAGATCGCCGCCTGTCGCAGCGTTTCTGCCAGCAGCATCGGGTCGAATCGACCGTGTTTTGCGCGGTAGAAGCCGTGCAACCGGGGCCACTGCGCCGCGATGGCGAACCGGTTCGGTTCACCGAGCTCGATGCAATCGGTGAGGAAGACTTCGGCGATGGCCTGCCGGTGCACGTAGCGGCGGGCGACGGTCCGCTCGAACGAGAGGACGGGAAACGCCTGACGAACCGGTTGGCAAGCTCGCGTCACGTACCCCCTCCACAGAAACCGACCGGTCCGATGTGCCGGGAAATTCGAACTATAGAAGTGGACTCGGACAAGTGACCAGTCGGGGGTCGTTGCAAGGGGCCGTGCGCCGTCGAGAATCCCGCTACACGAGAACGACCGGGCCGAGATTCCGACAAGTTCGTGAGAATCACACACTGACACGACGTTGAAAACCCGCACGTCGGAACACCGAACGAACACGTGAGGCATGCACCTACAGTTGCCCTCTGGTACGGGAAGTCCACTCGCCGAAGTACGCGGCCACGCCGGGCGAACCCGCGTCATCGCCGCCGCAGTCCGCGCCGGCCTCGACCGCGGTAAAAGCACCGAAAGCAGCGCCGCCACCACTTTCGACCCGTACTTCGGCGGTCGCGGGACGCGCGGCCTGACGATCCGCGGTGTGCACGCCTGGGCGAGTGCCTTACGGGCATGATTGCGATGCCACCCGGTGATCCAGTACCGGGGCTCGGTGCGGTACGAGCACAGGCCCGCGGTCCGGGCGTAGAGGTCCGGGCGGGGGAGGAAGGGGTCGGCGACGGCAAAGGGGTGATCGGGGTCAGGCGCGTTTCCGGTGGTGGGTCTTGCTGGTGCGCAGGATGAGTTCGCCCGTGAACACTCCACCGACGAACCCGTCCGGCGGACCGGCCACAGGCCCGAGCTAACCGCTCTCGTTGACGATCTCGAAGATCAGATCATCGCGGAACGCGAATCACAGGATGTGCCCGGCAACGCGGGCGAACGCGCTGACACCATTGCGGTCGAAACCGGCGAGGCGGCACCGGATTGACCGCCCGATTTCCGAAAATCCGTCGATTTTCGTCAATCGGTCCCGTCTCGTTGATGCTGGGACAGTCTCGCTGGTTCGAGGTATCCGGCCGTTGTCTCACGTAGTTGAGGCGGCGGCTGCGCTCATGAACCCTTCAGGAACCTCGAATAGATCGCCGCGAACACCAGGACGATTCCGACGTTCACCATCAGCCGCTCCCAGAAGTGGTGCCTGAGGAACAGGACGTCCACGCCGACCACGACGGCTACCAGGGTGAGCACGTAGAGCACGACGGCTGCCTTCTTCCCTGTCACGGGGCGGAGTCTGTGGAGGTGATGACCTCGCCCCAGGTGGCCCGCGAACCGGATTCGCCGATTCGGTAGACCTGCACGATGGTCCCTGTGGCCACGACGAGCGCCAGGACAGCGACGATCAGCGAGAGCGGACGTGACGGGTCCGTCTGTCGCTCGCGGAGGTGGACCGCTGCGGTGGCCAGTGCGGCCAGGAGAAGGGCGGCGGAGAAGTAGATCATCGTGTCGCCCAGCTCGGTGTGGGTGTGCACGGCGGTCGATCGGGCGACGTGCTTCTCGAGCCATTCCCCGGCATCGGTGGCCAGCGGAGTCAACACGGTGGTCACGGCGGCCAGGACGAGTGTGAGCCAGACGAGTCGGTGTCGGGCGGCGGGCCACACACTGCACACGATGACCAGGATCGCTGTCAGCGGAGCCAACACCACGATGAAGTGGACGAACAGCACGTGCGCGGGCAAGCCGCTGACGGTGGACATTGCGCCAGTATTGCGGGCGACGCTGAGAAGGCGCTGAGGCCCGCCTCGCACCGTTTCAGGGTGTGGAGCGGATCCCGGGATGATGCGGCGGGTGCCGGGGCCGAGACAAAGCAGTGGCACTGCCGGTGCAGAGGTCCCCGATCACTCCACAGTGGCCGAGGTGAGCCCGGCGGCAGCCGTGTGATGGACGATCACGTCCCGGACCGGGCTGTGGTTCCGGTAGGGATTGGCCGGCAGACCCGGGCGATGCAGGGTTCATGGCGTGATCTCCGCGAGGACGGCGTGCAGGCTGTCGAGGAACGACCGGATGGTGGGGGCGTCGAACAGGTCCGTCGAGTACACGAGTTCGGCAGCGATTCCGACGGCCTGACCGTGGGTGTCGTGGCGTTCGGTGAAATGAAAGTGCAGGTCGCATTTCGCGATGTCGAGGGGCCGAGGGGTGATCTCGAAGCGCAACGTCTCGGCATCCAACGTGGCGGGAGTGAAGTTGTTCAGCGACAGCGCGACCTGGAAGAACGGATGCAGCGACGGTGAGCGGGGCGGATCGAGCACCTCGACCAGTCGCTCGAACTGCACCTCGGACTGGGCGAGGGCAC
>NZ_JARJBD010000223.1:0-3375 GCF_029269925.1 Rhodococcus sp. T2V | reverse complement strand
CGTCGTTCGTCGGCGTCGAGGATGTCGAGGTCACCGACCCGACTCCCCGCATCGGTCATCATGGCTTCGAGAACACGCAGGTATCGGTCCAGCAGGGTCTCGACATAGGGTTCGTCGAACAGATCGCGGAGGTACTTCAGGCAAAGGCGGATCTGGGTGTCAACGGTGATTCCCAGGGCGAGGGGGTAGTGGGTGTTGTCGTTGGCGCTGACACCAGCCAGCGTCATGCCCTCGATCGCGCCGGCCTGTTCGACCAGCGCGGCCCTCTCGACCGGATACGACTCGAGTACCGTCAGTGTGTCGAACAGGGCCTCGGTTATCCCGGCCGACTGCTGAATCTCCGTGAGCCCGAGATAGTGGTGGTCGAGCAGGTCGGCCTGTTCACCGTGCATCCGCCTCAGCAGTCGCGTGATCGACTCGTCCGGATCCGCCCGCACCCGAACCGGCACCGTGTTGATGAACAGCCCGATCATCGATTCCACGCCCGCGAGCTGAGGTGGCCGTCCCGACACGGTGCCGCCGAAGACCGCGTCGTCGCGGCCGGTCATCCGCATCATCAGAATTCCCCAGGCCGCCTGCATCACCGTGCTGACGGTGACGTCGAGCCGGGCAGCCAACTCGGACAGGTCACGTGTCCTTTGCTCGCCGAGATCGGCACCTACTTCACCCGCCCGCGAGGAGATCTCTCGGCCCGGGTCGGCCGGGGCGAGCAGCGTCGGGCCCTCGACCCCCTCGAGCGCCGCCGCCCACGCCCGTCGCGCCGCCGCCTCGTCCTGTTCGGCGCGCCATTCCAGATAACTGCGATACGGGTGAACCGGAGGCAACGCCGGCACCCCGTCGCCGGCGGCATAGAGCGCGAGCATGTCCGCCATCAGCAGTGGCATCGACCACCCGTCGAGCAGGATGTGGTGGTTGGCGACGACCAGCTCGTACCGGTCCTCGGCCACCGTGACCAGCATGAACCGGATCAACGGCGGTTCGGACATGTCGAAATGCCTGGCCTGGTCCTCGGCCAGCAGCCGGGTCAACGCGTCCGGGCGAGCGTCGTCGTCGACTCCGCGAAGGTCGACCTCGCGCCACGGCGCCGCCAGCTTGTCGAGCACCAGCTGCACCGGTATGCCGTCAGGTCCCCCGACGAACGCCACCCGCAGATTCGGATGCCGATCCAGCACCGCCTGTGCCGCGGCATGCATCCGCGTGGCATCCACCTGACCTGTGAGGGTGAATACGACCTGCATCGAATACACGTCCACCGACGACGCGGCCAACAGCGCATGGAACAGTAGACCCGACTGCAGAGGCGTCAAGGGCCACACGTCCGTGACCGACGGATATGCCGCCTCCCAGCGGTCGATGTCCGATTGACGTGCGGTGATCAACGGCAGATCCGACGGTGTCAGCCCACCGGCGTCGGGGGTCAGCGAATGGGTGGCGAGCGCGGCGAGCGCCGCACACCATTGTTCCGCCAAGTCCTGTACATCGGACCGCCCGATTGCACCCGTCGGGAACGTGAACGTGGCGCCGAGCACCGGACCCTCGCCGCCGTCGGTGACGATCGCATCGATGTCGACAACCCCGTTCGCCGGCATGTCGGCATCTCTCGGAGCGGCGATGTCGCCGAAACGGCAACACGGTGACCACGTTGCCCCCAGCACGTCGTTCGGTGCACCACCGGGAGACACCCGGCCGAGGTAGTTGAAACTGATTTGGCCGACGGGCAGTGACCGCAGCTGCTCGGCAGTCTCCCGATTCAGATAGCGCAGGAGCCCGTAGCCGATTCCCCGGTCTGGCAGGGACCTCAGCTGCTCCTTGATCGACTTGACCACCACGCCGGCCGCGGCGCCACCGGCGAAGGCCTCGTCGAGGTCAGCGGCCCCGATATCCAGACGCACCGGAAACACACTGGTGAACCACCCCACCGTCCGAGACAGATCCGCGCCCGCCGCAATCTGCTCCTGACGGCCGTGTCCCTCGAGGTGGATCAGCGTCGAGGATTCGAAGACCTTTCGAGCGCGCCGCCACCGGCAGACGGCCAACGCCAATGCCGCCAGCAG
Source organism: Rhodococcus sp. T2V (assembly GCF_029269925.1). NCBI lineage: Bacteria > Bacillati > Actinomycetota > Actinomycetes > Mycobacteriales > Nocardiaceae > Rhodococcus > Rhodococcus sp. T2V. The sequence continues at coordinate 1,321 of NZ_JARJBD010000223.1, read as the reverse complement.
TCCATCCTCGACGCCGCCGTGGAACAGTGTCGGCACGGTCGCCAGTAATGACGCCGTCACCGGGGCCGGTACGCTCACCTCGACCCGGTCGAGGGTGGATCCCACATCGACAGCGGCGTTGAACGGGCGGAGGCCCGATACCGGGTCGGATGCCTGCAACATCGCCTGCCACATCGGCAACTCCGCCACCCGCGCCGGGGTCGACGCCGCCTCGACCAACGCGTGCGCCCACCGGCGCATCGACGTTCCGACGGGATCCAACACCGGAGTACGCCCGGCGGACACCTGTGCCCACGCGGAGGCCAGGTCCGGCAGGATTATCCGCCAGGACACCCCGTCGATCACCAGGTGATGCGCGACGATAAGCAACCAGCCCGGTCGCTGCGCGGAGTTGCATCCCGACCGAAAATCGAGCCACACGAACTGCACCATCACACCCGTCGTCGGTGCCAACCGCTCCACCGCCGCATCCAAATGCGCCGACGCCAACGTCACCGCGGCTTCCCCGTCGAGATCGGCGGTGACCTCCACCCGGCGAACGAGACCGTCCACATCGACGGCATCCGACCCACCGACCACGAGACCCCAACCGCGTTCGTCGCGAACGAGTCGTGAGCGGAAGATGTCGTGGTGAGCGAGCACGGCCTCGATCGTCGCCACCAACCCACCGCGCTCAATTGCGGGCGGCAACTCCACCACCATGTGTTGCGAGAGTCTGCTGAAGCCACCACCGCGCTCAATCAGCGCCCGCGCGACCGGGGTCAGCGGCATCCACCCGACGGCGCCACCCGGCAACTCCTCGAGCACCACCGGCGGGTTGGAATCCTCGGGACGCTGCGCGACTTCAGCCAAACCGCCCACAGTCCTGCGCTCGAACACATCGCGTGAGGAGAACACCACGCCGCGGGCTTTCGCGCGCGACACCAACTGAATGGCGACGATGCTGTCGCCACCTAGGGCGAAGAACGACTCGTCGACCCCGATCCGGTCGATGCCGAGGACGTCCGCGAAGACGTCGGCGATCGTCTGCTCGAGGAGGGTGACCGGCGGCCGGAACTGCCTCTTCGACAGCGCTGGTGCGGGGAGTGCGCGGCGGTCGATCTTGCCGTTCACGCTTACCGGCATCCGGTCGAGGGTCACGAACACCGACGGCACCATGAAATCGGGCAGGCGCGCACCAGCCGTCGCGGCGAGCGTCTCGGGGTCGACGTGGGCGCCTGGGGTGGGCACGACGTAGGCCACCAGTTGTTCGGTGTGTTCGCCCTTGTGTACCGTCACCGCGGCGTGGGTGATGTCGGGGTGGGTGGTGAGGGTGGCTTCG
>NZ_JARJBD010000222.1:0-3388 GCF_029269925.1 Rhodococcus sp. T2V | reverse complement strand
ATCGATCTATCCCGAGCCTGGAACTATGCCGAGGGGCGAGCAGCCTGAATTGGAAAGTCTTTGTGTCGCTTTGCGGGTCCGAATCGATGGCGCCGAAGGGTAGGCATAGTTCCGGGTCTGAGTCGACGCTTCTGTTATCGGAGCAGGGTGCTCCGGGACGGAGGCGAGGTCATGGCTGGAACACGGAGAAAGCCTGGACGCATGGGCCCGCATATTTGGGGCTTCCGGATCAGGTTGACGGAATTGGGTTACACACCCGAGACGACTCGAGAGATGCTGAAGGTGGTCGGCAGTCTCGGCCGGTGGATGGAGCGTCGTGACGTTTCCCCAGGTGAGTTGGGCTCAGCGGCGTTTGTAGAGTTCATAGACGATTGCCGGCGCCGCGGGATGCGGCGAGTGCCGAGTATCCGGAGTCTTGACCCGTTGCTGGGGTTTCTTCGTGGGGAAGGCGTTGTCGGCGATCTGCCGTCACCGTCTTCGCCTATGGAGATGCTCCTTGCAGATTATCGCGCATGGCTCGTTACCGATCGCGGCCTGTCCGAGACGACGATCATCCGATACGAAAAGCTCGCTCGACGGTTCCTTGAACAGCATGGCGGCGATGGCGGTATCGACGTGGCTTCTCTCGATGGCAAACGCATCGTCGCTTTCCTGATCCAGGAGAGCGAACGACTCAGCGTCGGCGGTGCCAAGGGGCGGGTGGCCGAACTGCGGTCGCTGCTGAAGTTCTTGTATCTGCGCGGCTGGACACCGCGATTGTTGACGACAGTGGTGCCGCCGGTCGCCGGTTGGCACGACACCGGCATCCCGAAGTCGATCACCGCCACCGAGGTCCAGTCCCTGCTGGACCATTGCGATCGGACCGATCCGATCGGGATCCGGGACTACGCGATCCTCATACTGGTCGCGCGGCTGGGTCTACGGTCGATCGAGGTGTCGCGGCTCGAGTTGGGAGACATCGACTGGCGTGGCGGCCAGATCGTCCTGCGAGGTAAGGCCTCCCGAGAGGACGGCATGCCGCTTCCCGCTGAGGTGGGTGAGGCATTGAGCGCCTATCTGTCGCAAGCTCGCCCCGCGACCCCACTTCGACCGGTGTTTCTGGCCTGCAATGCCCCCATTCGGGGTATTCGCCCGGACCTGGTCGGCGACGTGACCCGCCGCGCCTGCGATCGAGCCGGGCTTGCGAGGGTGGGCGCGCATCGACTACGGCATTCGCTAGCCACGGAGATGTTGCGACGCGGCGTCACGCTGACCGACATCAGCCAGGTGCTCCGTCACCGCGATCTGGCGACCACCGCGATCTATGCGAAGGTCGATTCGACGACTCTGCGTACCATCGCCCTGCCCTGGCCGGAGGCACAGCGATGAGTGCCCTATCCGAAGCCGCAGTCGACTATCTACGGCTGCGCAACCGCTTGGGCCACGATCTGGCCGAATACCATCGCCTGCTTCCTCGATTCGTCGCCTATCTCGACGACACCGAGGCTCCCACCGTCACCGTCGCGGCAGCTCTGGCCTGGGCATACGGACCCGATGTCGATCCGATGACCAGCGTGGCGGCCAGACGGATGACCATCGCCCGCGGCTTTGCCCGACATATGGCCGGAATCGATCCGCGAACCCAGATCCCTCCGGCAGGTCTCATCGCGTTTCCCAAGCGTTGGCACCCACCGTTCATTTTCGAGCCCGGCGATATCGACGCACTCATGGCCGCGGCGCAGGGTTTGCGGTGGCCGTTGCCTGCGGCGACCCACTCGACGCTCATCGGGCTGCTCGCGGTAACCGGCATGCGGGTCGGCGAGGTGATCAGCCTCGACCGAGCCGACATCGACTGGCAGGAGGGGACTCTGCTGATCCGGGAGTCGAAGTTCGGCAAGTCGCGACTGGTGCCCATACTGCCGTCGACCCTGGCAGCGCTCGACCGTTATCGCCGAATCCGCGAGCAGAAGTGCTCCCGCCCCACGACGCCGGCGTTCTTCGTCTCGATCCGAGGCGGCAGGATGAGCTACCAGTGTGTCCACGATGTGTTCCGAAATCTCTGCGACCACACTGGAACCGGTTCCCAGGCCGCACGGCCGCCGCGAATCCACGACCTGAGACACACTTTCGCGGTTCGGACGCTGCTCGGTTGGTATCAGGCGGGCGACGATGTCGAAGCGAAACTACCGACGCTGTCGACCTATCTGGGCCACCGCGATCCGAGGTCGACATATTGGTATCTCTCCGCGGCACCGGAACTATTGGCGCTGGCAGCGCAGCAGCTGGAGCTGTCACGGGAAGGAGAGGCGCGATGAGTCCGGTCGCACCCACCCTGCAAAGATTCTTCACCGAACGGCTGGTCAAACACCGTCATGTCAGCCCGCGCACGATCACGTCCTACCGAGACTCGTTGAAGCTGCTGTTCGAGTTCGTTCAGCAGCGGACGGCCAAGCTGCCGGTCACACTGGACTGGAGCGATCTCGACGTCGACGTGATCACCGCGTTCTTGGAGCATCTCGAAACCGCCCGCGGCAACAGTCCAAGGACCCGCAATCTGCGGCTGACCGCGATCCGGTCGCTGTTCGCCTACGCGGCGCTGTGTCATCCCGAACATGCCGAGCTGATTCAGCGGGTCCTGGCCATTCCCGCGAAGCGGTTCGACAAGCAGTTGGTGTCGTTTCTGACCACCGCCGAGATCGACGCGCTGATCGACGCGCCAGACTGCGATCGATGGGAGGGCCGCCGCGACCGCGCCTTGCTGTTGTTGGCGATTCAGACCGGCCTGCGGGTTTCTGAGCTGACGGGATTGAACTGCGGTGATATCACTCTCGGGTCCGGAGCGAACGTCCGCTGTCTCGGCAAGGGACGAAAACATCGGGCCGTTCCGCTGACATCGCAGACCCGGGCCGTCCTGCGAGTTTGGATGGCCGAACGCGGCGACGTCGGGGATCGCCCACTGTTCCCTACCCGCACCGGACGGAGGTTGAGCACCGATGCGGTCGAACGTCTGGTCCGTGGCCATGCGGCTACAGCCGCCAAACGCTGTCCCACGATCAAACCCGACCAGCTGCATCCCCACGTGCTGCGGCACAGTTGCGCGATGGCGCTGCTTCACGCCGGCGTCGACACTGCGGTTATCGCGCTTTGGCTAGGCCACGCCGACCTCCGCTCCACCAATGTCTACCTGCACGCGGACATGACCATCAAACAGCGGGCGCTCGAACTCACCACCCCCACGTCGGCATCACCCGGCCGCTACCGCCCCGACGATGCGCTGCTGGCCTTCCTGGAAAGCCTGTAACTATGCCGAACATCCGACACTAAACAACCCGAAAGGACTATGACCGGAACAGATTTCCTAACCGGGCGTCCTGAGCCTCGGCATAGTTCCAGGCTCGGGATAGATCGA
>NZ_JARJBD010000221.1:0-3448 GCF_029269925.1 Rhodococcus sp. T2V | reverse complement strand
TCACCGGTGCCGCCGCCGAGCTGCAGCGGCTGGAGATCGTGCCGGCTTCCTCGACCAAGAACTCTCTCTTCAAGAGCGCCTAGCGTCTGTCAGGCCAGGAACCTCGTCGTCCCCTTGGCCGATGATCGGTGATCAGGCGTTGATGGAGGACACAGGCTGCATCAGTTAAGCCGGGACACCTGGTAGTGGCTGATAGGCTCCACCCGGATCCCCGATCACCACGGAACGCTGATCGGTCGACAGCACTGCGTCATTGCGAACCCGGACAGCCAGAATTCGACATCGCCTGCAGCTTCTGCGGCGACGGCCCCATCCTCGCCGACGCTCGCTGATCTGGCTGAAAAGGGTGATCTGACCAAGCCGATCCAACGATGGCTCACCGCAGCCGGATGGACCGTCACGCCTGATCTGCTATGCCCGGACCACGCGTGAGGCGGGAACGGAGCCGCTGCAGCGGGGGATGGAATGCGACACCTTTCGAATATCGCACCGCACCAGTCTTTTGGATCTCGCGCAACGGCAAGCAACGGGTGGTGCGCCCCCACAGATACGCGTTGGCAATCGAACTCGGTCGCCCCCTCCTGGAGGACGAGGTGGCGTTGCACGAAGTCTGTGACAACCCGATCTGTGTGCGCCTCGGGAACATCAGGGCGACCGCACGTGGTGCTCGGGACGCAAGCACAAAACCTCGCGGGGATGGGTGCGAAGGGACGCGGCGGTGGCCGCGGCCAGACATGGCATTGGTACTGACCCGACCGCGCCGCACGAGCCGCCCGGTCGCGAGAATTGCGGGAAGCAGTGCGCCACGGATGTGCAGGAAGCCCTCTTGCACAGCGACGTCCCGACATTGTTCTGAACAACACGCACCCGATCGACGTCGGAAGCGTTAGGTGAGAAGGGAAGAACATGAGCGAGAACGAAGCAGTCACGCCACGTTCGACGGTCGTGGCTGCGCTGTATCAGGCGACCAAGCACACCTGGTCGGTGTCGGATGCAGACCTGGAAGCGATCGTTGCGGGCGACCAGGTATCACCAATGAGATCGGCGCGGTGCCGTCCCCGAGCACTTCACTCAGCGTCAGGGAGCCCCGGTGATCAATCCTGCATTTCGTCGGCGAGGTCGAGATCGTGGAACCCCGGGGGCGATGCCCCACAAGTCGCCGAGACACCCGTTCATCGCCTCGACCGGAGTGGGCCGAGGCGCCGACACCGACATCGGCGTAGATGTTCCGCTGCCGCCGCATCAAGATCCGACCGAGATGTGCCGACTCCTCCGGCCCCGTCGGCGAACCGGGGCGAATCCGATTGGCGCACCGTGGCCTGACATCCGGCGCACCTGGCCGGGTGCACACCGCCGACCGGGGGTTCGGCCTCGACTCCCCCGGTCGGCGGGGACGAGCACTCGACAGAATTCGAATTTGCCCCAACTATGTTGTGAAACATCCGCTTTGGAAGATCCATGAACAACAGAACCGAACCGACCGTGGTGATCGTGCCCGGTGTGCACGACCACGTCGCCGATCACTGGCAGACCCTGCTCGCCGCCCGGCTCGATCGCGTGCGCACCGTGCCGCCGCTGGTGCACGACACGCTCAGCTTGCCGGCGCGGGTCGAGTCTCTCGATGCGGTGCTCGCCGAGGTCACCGGCCCCGTCGTCCTGGTCGCGCCCACAGTGCGGGTGTGATGATTGCCGTGCCCTGGGCGCAGCAGGCCACCCGCCCGATCCAGGGTGCCCTCCTGGCGACCCCGGTCGATCTGAAACAGCCGCTGCCGGAGGGGTATCCCACGACCGAGGACCTCGAGCACGACGGCTGACTCCCGATCCCGCGCCGCCGGCTGCCGTTCCCAAGCGTGGTCGCGGCCAGCAGCAACGATCCGCTCGCCACCCGTCGTCGAGTCGCGGGTCTGGCCGAAGTGTGGGGCAGCCGTCTGGTCGATCTCGGTGAGGTGGAGCACCTGAATCCTGAATCCGGGTACGGATATTGGCCACAGGCCGAGGAGCTCCTCCGGGAGTTGACCGGGATACCGCAGGAGGCGGCACCGTGATCTAGGTGTTCGCGTCGCGTCGCCCGCGTCCTCGAACGGATGATCAGTGACGTCGAACCGTTCAGCAGCAAACACCGCGTCATCGACACCGCCGGCAAAGTTCATCACGTCGTGGTCGTCGGCGACCTCCTGCACGACGACTCAGATGCCGTGATCGGGACCATCGGCTTCTATATCGACATCACCCAGTCCTACCGTAGCGATGTCAAGGAGTCGGTCGACGCGGTGGTCGCCGAACTTGCCGAGTCACGGGCGGTAATCGAACAGGCCAAGGGTGAACTGATGCTGGTCTACGGGATTCCCGCCGACCGCGCCTTCAACGTTCTCACTTGGTGCTCCCAGCAGACCAACACCCGAGTCCGCACGGTCGCCGAACAACTCGTCGCCGGGGTTCGCCGAGTGTGATCCCGCTGCGGACCTACGGACCCGGTCGACCACGTTCTGCTCACCGCCCACCAGCGAACCCTGCACAGGGCTGAGGAAGTGGCCGAGTGAGTGACAGTCCCGCAGGGCTGAAAGTCAGGGCACAAACCTGGACCGGGCGGCCTACCGGTCGAGCACGTGATCTGGGACCTGCGTATCTTCGGACATCCCCGATCAATCACCAGGCCTGGGTCGGCACGCTTCGGCCACGTTCATCGCGCCTGGTTCGAGGGCCTCCGCATCTCCTCGATGCGCTGCCGGACCCCGTACGCCGCTTCCTTGACGGCGGCGTCGTCCTCGAGACCCGACCCGAGCGCCCCACCGATGGTCGCGATGGACGCCAGCAATCAGGCGAGCGTCAGGTAATCAAAAAAGTTCACCCCAGAACACGGGACAACAGTTCCGGGGGAAGAGTCAGACACGCAGTGAACAGCAGCAGGCCGAACAGAGCCACGTGCAGGACGATCATGCCGATGACCAGGGTGACCACGGTCGCGGTGTTGTACAACACCGAACGATCGCGCTCGTCCGGCGACTTCGGCCGCTCCCACAGTTCGTGATCGAGGATCAGCCAGAGAATCATCGCCACGATCGACAGCACCGTCGCCGCACCCATCCGCCACGGACCCATCGTGTCGGCGAACAACCAGATCGTGTTGGTGGCCAGCGCGATCGCACCCGTGGCGAAGGCGCCGACGAGGACCTTCGATGGCGGTCATCGCCGGACCCGCCGTTTCCGACCCGACCGGGCGCCGAGGAAGTACGACCAGTCGCTAGAGGTACCGGTATCCGCCCACGGGAGTGGGGCGGGTGACGTTGTCCCCTATTGAGGGTGGTTGCTGTCAGGAGATGCTGAAGGTGTCGACAAAGCACTTTGCGGCAACCGAACTGGGACGTGATGGACCCTCGCCCAGGTCCGACGGCTGCGAGCACCGCCACGGACGGGCCTCTCACCACACGGGAGTGCCTGGATTTCCTGC
>NZ_JARJBD010000220.1:0-3470 GCF_029269925.1 Rhodococcus sp. T2V | reverse complement strand
CTTTCGGTAACGGATGTTCGGCGGTGTCCTACTCTCCCACACCCTGTCGGGTGCAGTACCATCGGCGCTGGAGGGCTTAGCTTCCGGGTTCGGAATGGGACCGGGCGTTTCCCCTCCGCTATGGCCGCCGTAACTCTATGAAACTGTCACACACGCTTCGCGTGAAATGAATCGAGTGAACGCTGAAACCCCTTTTGTCGGGGGGCTTCGCCCACACACGATCCACCAACAACGTGTGAATCGTGTGTGTTGTTTCAGATACTGCACAGTGGACGCGTAGCTTCTTTGTGGTAAGTCCTCGGCCTATTAGTACCAGTCACCTGCACCAGTTACCTGGCTTCCAGTTCTGGCCTATCAACCCGGTGGTCTGCCGGGGGCCTTACCCCCTCGAGGGGGTGAGAAACCTCATCTTGGAACAGGCTTCCCGCTTAGATGCTTTCAGCGGTTATCCCTTCCGAACGTAGCTAACCAGCGGTGCTCCTGGCGGAACAACTGGCACACCAGAGGTTCGTCCGTCCCGGTCCTCTCGTACTAGGGACAGCCTTCCTCAAGTTTCTAACGCGCGCGGCGGATAGAGACCGAACTGTCTCACGACGTTCTAAACCCAGCTCGCGTGCCGCTTTAATGGGCGAACAGCCCAACCCTTGGGACCTACTCCAGCCCCAGGATGCGACGAGCCGACATCGAGGTGCCAAACCATCCCGTCGATATGGACTCTTGGGGAAGATCAGCCTGTTATCCCCGGGGTACCTTTTATCCGTTGAGCGACACCGCTTCCACTTGCCGGTGCCGGATCACTAGTCCCGACTTTCGTCCCTGCTCGACCTGTCAGTCTCACAGTCAAGCTCCCTTGTGCACTTGCACTCGACACCTGATTGCCAACCAGGCTGAGGGAACCTTTGGGCGCCTCCGTTACATTTTGGGAGGCAACCGCCCCAGTTAAACTACCCACCAGGCACTGTCCCTGAACCAGATCATGGTCCGAGGTTAGAGGTCCAATACGATCAGAGTGGTATTTCAACAACGACTCCACACTCACTGGCGTGAGCGCTTCACAGTCTCCCACCTATCCTACACAAACCGAACCGAACACCAATACCAAGCTGTAGTGAAGGTCCCGGGGTCTTTTCGTCCTGCCGCGCGTAACGAGCATCTTTACTCGTAATGCAATTTCGCCGAGTCTATGGTTGAGACAGCTGAGAAGTCGTTACGCCATTCGTGCAGGTCGGAACTTACCCGACAAGGAATTTCGCTACCTTAGGATGGTTATAGTTACCACCGCCGTTTACTGGGGCTTAAATTCTCAGCTTCGCCACAAGTGGCTAACCGGTCCTCTTAACCTTCCAGCACCGGGCAGGCGTCAGTCCGTATACATCGTCTTACGACTTCGCACGGACCTGTGTTTTTAGTAAACAGTCGCTTCTCACTGGTCTCTGCGGCCCCACCCAGCTCACACTGCAAGAGTGATCACCAGGCGAGGCCCCCCTTCTCCCGAAGTTACGGGGGCATTTTGCCGAGTTCCTTAACCATAGTTATCTCGATCGCCTTAGTATTCTCTACCTGACCACCTGTGTCGGTTTGGGGTACGGGCCGTGTGAAAGCTCGCTAGAGGCTTTTCTCGGCAGCATAGGATCACTGAATTCGCCTCATTCGGCTATGCGTCACCTCTCAGGCTGTGTGAATGGCGGATTTGCCTACCATTCGCCCTACAGGCTTACACCAGTATTACCACTGACTGGCTCAGCTACCTTCCTGCGTCACCCCATCGCTTGGCTACTACCAGATCAGGTCCCATGCATCCACACCCGGCGCCCCCGAAGGGACATCCGGACGCTTCAGGATGGTTAGTATCACTGATTCACCAGGGGCGCGTTCACACGGGTACGGGAATATCAACCCGTTGTCCATCGGCTACGCCTGTCGGCCTCGTCTTAGGTCCCGACTCACCCTGGGCGGATTAACCTGGCCCAGGAACCCTTGGTCATTCGGCGGACGAGTTTCTCACTCGTCTTTCGCTACTCATGCCTGCATTCTCACTCGTGTGGCCTCCACGGCTGGGTCACCCCGCCGCTTCCACGGCCACACGACGCTCCCCTACCCACCCACACACCTGCCGGACCCCCCGCAGGAGAACCGGAGACTATTGTGTGAGTGCCGCAGCTTCGGTGGTGTACTTGAGCCCCGCTACATTGTCGGCGCAGGATCACTTGACCAGTGAGCTATTACGCACTCTTTCAAGGGTGGCTGCTTCTAAGCCAACCTCCTGGTTGTCTTCGCGACCCCACATCCTTTTCCACTTAGTACACGCTTAGGGACCTTAGCTGGCGATCTGGGCTGTTTCCCTCTCGACTACGAACCTTATCGCCCGCAGTCTCACTGCCGCGCTCTCACTCACCGGCATTCGGAGTTTGGCTGATTTCGGTAAGCTTGTGGGCCCCCTAGACCATCCAGTAGCTCTACCTCCGGTGAGAAACACGCGACGCTGCACCTAAATGCATTTCGGGGAGAACCAGCTATCACGGAGTTTGATTGGCCTTTCACCCCTACCCACAGCTCATCCCCTCAGTTTTCAACCTAAGTGGGTTCGGTCCTCCACGACGTCTTACCGTCGCTTCAACCTGGCCATGGGTAGATCACTCCGCTTCGGGTCTAGAACATGCCACTGGGTCGCCCTATTCGGACTCGCTTTCGCTACGGCTACCCCACACGGGTTAACCTCGCGACATGCCACTAACTCGCAGGCTCATTCTTCAAAAGGCACGCCATCACCCCCCACACCGAAGTGTGCAAAGGCTCTGACGGATTGTAAGCGCACGGTTTCAGGTACTATTTCACTCCCCTCCCGGGGTACTTTTCACCTTTCCCTCACGGTACTAGTCCGCTATCGGTCACCAGGGAGTATTCAGGCTTATCGGGTGGTCCCGACAGATTCACACCAGATTTCACGGGCCCGGTGCTACTTGGGTTTCCATCACGACAGTCGTCATGTTTTCGTGTACGGGATTCTCACCCTCTACGACAGGCCGTTCCAGACCACTTCCACTAACACAACGATTTCTTACTGTCGGCCAACACGGCAGCATTGACAAGATGAACCCCACAACCCCACGAATGCAACACCTGCCGGCTATCACACATCCATGGTTTAGCCTCTTCCGCTTTCGCTCGCCACTACTCACGGAATCACTATTGTTTTCTCTTCCTGTGGGTACTGAGATGTTTCACTTCCCCACGTTCCCTCCACACACCCTATATATTCAGGCGCGGGTAACACGACATCACTCGTGCTGGGTTTCCCCATTCGGACATCCTCGGATCTCAGCTCGGTTGACAGCTCCCCGAGGCTTATCGCAGCCTCCTACGTCCTTCATCGGCTCCTGGTGCCAAGGCATCCACCGTACGCTCTTCATTACTTACAACAAAGATGCTCGCGTCCACTGTGCAGTTCTCAAACAACACACAACCAACCA